>NZ_CP091456.1:1200000-1525000 GCF_023611925.1 Avibacterium sp. 20-132 | reverse complement strand
CTAAAAAATCCAACCGCACTTTTTATTCTTCAATACTTTCTTTTTTAGATTTTGTTGTGAGTATGTTTGCGAAGAAAATACCTATCATCAGCCCCAATAAACCTGCAAATAATACCCAATATAATGCCTGACGTTCAGGATGAAGCGGTTGAATTGGTGATTTAAGGTAACGATAAGCAGTCAAATTATTATCAAGCGGATTGACTGATTTCATCATATTTAATTTGCCTTGCCAATCTTGCTCCCCCAGTGTATTAGCCTGTAAGGTTGCGCCTAGCTTTAATTGAGCAGCACTACTTACTTGATTAAACAAATTTTTCCACTGCCCGATCAATTCATTGTAAATCACCTCTCTTGTTGCAAGATTGCTTTGCTCAATAAATGCATTGAGCATTTCCAGCGCCTGTTTAGGGTTATCTAATTGAATAGAAAGTGTTTCTGGCTGTCCTTTAAGTGCGGTGGAAAATTTGACTGTTTTTACTAATTGCTCAAGTAATTCTTCATCATTTTGTGCATTTCCTGTTTCTCGTTGTTTATAGTAGGAACTTTGCAACCAAAATTGACGGATATTGTCATAAGCAGAAACCTGACGTTTAAATTCATCATACACGTTGTTCACTAACAAGGCTTCTGGCTCATTCTTACCTTGAATAAACTGATACATTGATGCCAAAGCATAATAATTACCTAATTGATTTACGGTTGGTTGAGAGATTTTCGCTTCCGCCTTCCACTGTAATTTCTGTAAAAAACTTGCCCCATACCCAGCCAAAGCAAAAATAATCGTAAACAAAATAATGATAAAAGATTTTTTTGCTGTATTTTTTGATTGCATCGTTTTTTTCTCCTTATTGTTTTGCTAGACGGCGATGGCGGCGTTTTAGGCGTCTTACCCAGCGAGTAATACGCCACGCTCTGGCGATTGAAAAGACATAAATGAAAAACAGAAGAATAAAGCCGAGAAACATTATCCATTCATTGATGTAATAAATTTCACCTAAAATCCCAAAACCTGCACAGAGTGCGGCGATAAAGGTGATAAATAAAAAGGCTTGGCGTGAACTTAGCCCCGCACGCACCATTAAATGGTGAATATGCAAGCGATCAGGACGAAATGGGCTTTTACCTTTACGCAAACGACGGTAAATAATCGCGATCATATCAATCACGGGAATGGCAATGATCCATAATGCCGTGATTGGATTCATTGGGTGACCTTTACCCTGTGTGCTAAGCAGTAAGATCCAAATAATCGTAAAGCCAATCAGTGTGCTACCAGCATCTCCCATAAAAACTTTAAATCTCGTACCAAAAGGAATGCCAAGATTAAGCATTAAATAAGGTAAAATAGCAATAATTAAGGCAAAACTCCAATAGGCGAGATCCATTTGATTATCCATAACGAGTAAGATGCCTATCGCCCCAAAAGCAACGCTAGATAAGCCACCAAGTAAACCATCTATACCATCTATCATATTGAAGGCATTGATCACAGCAATCGTTGCGAACACGGTGATCATCAACCCAATTGAACCGAGTGTTAGTTGGAATGGGCCTAAAATTTGCCCGAGATGATCGAGATAAATATTGCCCATATCAATCATTAAAATAGCTAAAAAGGCTTGAATTCCCGCACGAATGAAAGGGCTGATGTCGAAGCGATCATCTAAAATACCAATGGCTAATAACACAAATATACTGAAAAGATATAACGCTGGCAGCCGCATTTGCTCCCACTCAAGAAAATAGAAGACACAGTTACCGATAAATAGCGAAATGCCCCCAATCAGAGGGATTGCGCCTTTGTGGCGTTTGCGATAATTTGGTTTATCCACTAAACCGATTTTTTGCGCAATCGGACGCATCGCAAATAAAGAAAGCAATGCACCGAGAAATGTGAGCAGAAAACTCAACAACATAATGAATAATTTCAGTAAAAAATAAGTGGCAAAAGCATACCATAAAGGCAAACGCGTACATAAATATTTTTATAAATTTACTCAGTTTTACAGTACAATATTTCAGTTTTATGCAATTTCTCTTAGATAAGATAAAGGACAAATAGTAATGAACCATTCAGAAAGCCTCTTTTCCCAAGCGCAAAAAGTCATCCCCGGTGGGGTTAATTCGCCTGTCCGTGCCTTTAATGGCGTCGGTGGTACGCCGGTATTTATTGACCGTGCAGAGGGCGCCTATATTTTTGATACAGACGGCAAGCAATATATTGATTATGTGGGATCTTGGGGGCCGATGATTTTAGGGCATAACCACCCCGCAATTTTAAGTGCGGTGCTAAAAACTGCCGAAAAAGGCTTGAGTTTTGGGGCGCCTACCCCATTAGAAATTGATTTAGCCACCTTAGTTTGCCAGCTTGTGCCTTCTATTGAAATGGTCAGAATGGTAAGTTCAGGTACTGAAGCCACAATGTCCGCCATTCGCTTAGCGCGAGGTTATACCAAACGAGATAAAATTATTAAGTTTGAAGGTTGTTACCACGGACATTCTGATAGCTTACTGGTAAAAGCTGGCTCAGGTGCATTAACCCTTGGGCAACCTAGCTCACCGGGCGTGCCAGCGGATTTTGCAAAACAGACGTTAACTTGTGAATACAATAATATTGATTCTGTTAAACAAGCCTTTGAACAGTATCCTGATGAGATTGCCTGTGTCATTATCGAGCCAGTTGCAGGAAATATGAACTGCATTCCACCTAAGGCAGGCTTTTTACAACAATTACGTGAACTCTGTGATCAGTATGGTGCATTATTAATCATTGACGAAGTGATGACCGGTTTTCGTGTTGCCTTAGGCGGTGCGCAACAATACTATGGCGTAACCCCTGACTTAACCACCCTTGGCAAGGTTATTGGCGGCGGAATGCCCGTAGGTGCATTTGGCGGAAAAAAAGAAATTATGCAATATATCGCACCAACAGGGCCTGTGTATCAAGCTGGCACGCTCTCTGGCAATCCAATTGCAATGGCAGCGGGACTAGCCTGTTTAACAGAATTGAAAAAAGCAGGTAACGAACAACGCCTTGCTACCTTAACGGAAAAACTCGCCGTTGGCTTAAAAGCTCTCGCGGACAAACATCACATTCCATTTGTGGTGAATTATGTAGGAGGAATGTTTGGTATTTTCTTCACTGATCAGCCTGAAGTCAGCACTTATCAGCAGGTGATGAAATGCGATGCGGAAAAATTCAAACAATTCTTCCATAAAATGCTAGAACAAGGGATTTATCTCGCCCCTTCCGCTTATGAAGCAGGTTTTATGTCTTTGGCACATACTGATGAAGATATTGAACGCACCTTGCAAGCAGCCGATAATGCCTTTGCCACAATCAAAAATGCTTAAGGAAAAGTAGGAAGAAATGATGGAAAACGCCAACAAACACTATCAGCTTGCATTGCTAAAAGTACATAGTACCGCAGTGTTATTTGGTTTAACGGGCGTGCTGGGCGTGCTGATTCAAAGCAGTGCTGGCGTGTTAGTGCTTGGGCGTGTATTTATCGCTCTTATGGCACTCTCCCTCTTCTTCCTCTATAAGAAAATGCCTCTCAACAAGCTTTCTGCACAAGGCATTTTGTTACAATTTGTGCTAGGTAGTTTACTCACTGCCCATTGGGTCACCTTTTATATTGCAGTTAAAGTTGGCGGTGTCGCAGTGGGAACACTGGGCTTTGCCAGTTTTCCCGCCTTTGTCTGCTTATTTGAAATGCTCATATTCAAAGTGCGGTTAAAATTAGGTGAATTTTTCTTATTACTCGCCATTACATTTGGATTAATCCTTGTAACCCCTGCCTTTGAATTTGGCAACCAATCCACACAAGGCCTATTATGGGGCATTTTTTCAGGGGCGATTTACGGCTTACTTGCGGTGCTAAATCGCAAAAATCGAGGCCTCCTTTCAGGTAGCCAAGCCAGCTGGTGGCAATATTTGGTGGGTGTTATTGTGCTTTTACCATTTTACGCCAATGAATTGCCAAGTGTTTCTTTACAAGATTGGTTTTGGATCGCCTGCATTGGCTTGCTTTGCACCAGCCTTGCCTACACGCTCTTTGTTTCTAGCCTTGATGTGCTAAGCGCAAGAACGGCGGCGATGATTATTTCCCTTGAACCAGTTTATGCCATTCTTATTGCTTGGCTATGGCTTAATGAAGCCCCTACGCTCACAATGTTACTTGGCGGTGCAATTATCATCACCGCTGTCGCCTTAGAAAATTTACGCAAGTAGTAAGAAAAAATTCATAAAAAACACCGCTCTTTAAAAAAGCGGTGTTCAATTATATTTGATTATATCGAGGCTAAAATTCGCTGCTCTAACGCCTCTCTTTCCTGTTGCGACAATGCCTTCCCTTCGCGATTGGTTAAAATAAAGAAATCCTCCGCTTTTTCACCAATTGTGGTAATTTTAGCGTTTTGGATATTTAACTGAAGTGCGGTGAAAATTTGGCTGATTTCTGCTAACAACCCTGCTTTATCAAGGGCAAACAGTTCCATTTCTGTGTGCGTACTTTTCGCTAAATGCAAAAAGCGTACTTCGGTTTTTACACGAAATGGCTTAAGCTGATGGTTTTTCATTGTGCTGATTTTCGCAATTTTGTTCGCACTCAGTGCCTTTTGCAAGGCTTGCTCTAGCTCGCGGCGGCGATCAAATTTCGCGAGTGTTCCATCTAATTCAGTAACAATAAAACTGTCAAACACCTTGCCGTCTTCAGCCGTGAGAATTTGTGCGTCGTGAATACTAAAACATTTTGCGCCGATGGTGCTGACAACTTTATGGAATAAATTGTCTTGATCTTCACAATGAATAAAGATTTCCGTCCCCCCTGCGGAAAAGCGGTTACTGATTTTTACTACATTTTGCACCGCACTTTGTTTTCGACTTTCCGCAATGAGTGCGCTATGCCAGCAAATTTGCTTTGGATTATTGCGTAAGAAATAATCTTGTGGGAACGTTTGCCACAAGCACTGAATGGTTTCTTGCAGAAGTTCGGGCTTCTCTTGTTGTAATAATGCCAGTGCCTGATTTTTATGCTGTGCGATTTTGTTCTGATTATCCAACAGGTTTGCCATTCCTAGGCTAAATTGCTCGGTAGTAGATTGATAAAGCTTTGTTAATAAAGAACGTTTCCAACTATTCCAAAGCGTTTCATTAGTCGCACAAATATCTGCCACCGTTAAGCAAGTGAGTAAATCAAGGCGTTGTTGAGTCGTAACTTCCTCAGCAAATGCAAGGACGATATTGGGATCGTCAATATCTCGCCGTTGTGCCGTTACCGACATCAATAAATGCTGAGCGACTAACCATTGCATTAATTCACTGTCTTGAGCAGAAAAACCGTGTAACGCGGCAAAATCTGCAATGTCTTTTGCGCCAAGCTCGGCGTGATCACCTCCGCGACCTTTGGCGATATCGTGGAATAACCCTGCAAGATAAAGCAAAGCACGCTGTGATAATTGAGTAAAAATGCCATAGCAGATAGGGTGTGCAGATTGGCTTTCGGGCTGGGTAAAACGTTCTAATTTTAGCATCACGCGCAAGGTATGCTCATCAACGGTATAGCTATGGAATAAATCAAATTGCATTAATCCTTCAATGGCTTGCCATTGTGGTAAATAGATGCGTAACACGCCATATTGATGCATTGGCAAAAATGCTCGTTGCACGCAATTTGGTTGTTGAAATAAGCGGAGAAATTTTTCTCTCGCTGGTGAATCTTCACTTAAATAGCCTTGAAATGTTTCAATCGTGCGGATTAATTGGCGTAGCGTGCTGGAATGAATTTCTGCTGTTGGGTATTGAGTGAGATAGAAAAACAAATCTAAAATACTGTCTGGCTGTTGTTGAAAACAGTCTTTTTGCGTTAAGCAAATGGCATTATTCGCAACGTGAAAATGGCGATCTAACGGAAAACAGGTTTGCTGACTTGGCTTGTCTATAAAATGTTCACGATAATGTTTCGTTAAGCTATGTGTCAGAGTCGCAATCGTTTGTAAAGATTGAAAAAATGCTTTCATCATTTTTTCTACGGCTTCATTACCTTCCCCTTGATAGCCAAGCAATTGGCTCACTTTTACTTGGCGATCAAATAATAGTCGGTTATCGTAACGCTTTAAAATGAGGTGCAAAGCAAAGCGCATTTTAAACAAAAAATGTTGCTTTTCTTGCAATAACGCATACTCTTCGGGGTAAATAAAGCCCGTTTGTAAAATATCCTGCAAGTTTTTTGCCCCGGTATGCCGTAGGGCGAGCCAATAGAGCAAATGTAAATCACGCAAACCGCCCGGGCTGTATTTGATATCCGGTTCAAGGTTATAACTAGTGTTGTTATAACGTTGATAACGCACATTTTTTTCTTCCATCTTGGCCTGATAAAAATCCGCCAAGCGCCAGAAATCGGACTGTTTTAAAAGTGCGGTGAGTTTTTCAAATAATTTTTCATTTCCGCATAAGTAGCGACTTTCGAGCAAATTAGTGGCGATAGAAATATCTTCTCGACCAGTCTGTTCACATTCCGCCAAAGTACGAACAGAATGCCCGACTTCAAACCCACAATCCCATAAAAACTGAACAAATTGACGGAGTTGCAACTGAATTTCTTCACTAGGTTGCGATTGTGTCAAAATCAAAAAATCTAAATCAGATAGAGGAAACATTTCCCCTCGTCCATAGCCACCTACTGCAATTAGGCTCAGATCTGGTTGTTGATCAAGCTGAAAATGTTGCCAAAGGTGTTGCAATATATCGTCATAAAATGTTGTGCGATTTTCTAATAATTGATAGATAGAAGCCTGTTGAAATTCAGCGAGTTCAAGGTTTTTGAGTTGATCTTTTTGCGCTTTGACAGATTGTATTGTAAACGGCGTTGCGCGACAGTAAGTAAACATTTTGGATAAGATTCCTTTTCGGCTATCAGCTTCAGGCAGACACATAGGTCTGCTTCTACATTACATTGATGATTTAACAAATCGTAGGGGCGAACCGATGTGTTCGCCCATTTCTATTTTTCTGCTTGCTGTTCAGAAAACCTTATGCGGACAGACACACAGGTCTGCCCCTACATTACATTGATGATTTAATAAATCGTAGGGGCGAACCGATGTGTTCGCCCATTTCTATTTTTCTGCTTGCTGTTCAGAAAACCTTATACGGACAGACACATAGGTCTGCCCCTACATTACATTGATGGATTTAATAAATCGTAGGGGCGAACCGATCTGTTCACCCATTTCTATTTTTCTGCTTGCTGTTCAGAAAACCTTATGCGGGCAGATACATAGGTCTGCCCCTACATTACATTGATGATTTAACAAATCGTAGGGGTGAAGCGATGTGTTCGCCCATTTCTATTTTTCTGCTTGCTGTTTAGAAAACCTTATGCGGGCAGACACATAGGTCTGCCCCTACATTATATTGATGACTTAATAAATCGTAGGGGCGAACCGATGTGTTCGCCCGTAGATTATACATTCACCATAAACCGCTGAATGCGTCCTGCTTTTTCTTCTTCCTCGCGAATTGTCATTACTTCACAACCCTTTGCGGTAACCACGATTTGATGCTCAAATTGCGCAGAATGGCTGCGATCTTTGGTTTTTACCGTCCATCCATCGCCCATTAAACGCACTTCACGCTTGCCTGCGTTGATCATCGGCTCAATGGTGAAAACCATTCCCTCTTTCAAGATCACACCGCCATCATCTCCGTCATAATGTAACACTTGGGGATCATTATGAAATTCGGTACCAATGCCGTGTCCACAATATTCACGCACAACACTAAAGCCTTGCGACTCTGCATATTTTTGGATTGCTTTGCCAATTTCTCTTAAACGAATCCCCGGTTTTACCGTACGCAAGCCGATATATAAGGCTTCTTGTGTTACGTCCACCAATTTTTTGCTACGGATATTTGTCTCGCCAACGATAAACATTTTGGAATTATCGCCATAGTAGCCATCTTTAATCACTGTTACATCAATGTTCACAATATCGCCATTTTTTAGTTGTTTTCCTTCACTGGGAATACCGTGACACACCACTTCGTTAATGGAAATACAGGTTGCTTTAGGAAAACCGTGATAACCTAAGCAAGCAGGAATCACCTTTTGTTGTTCCACCATATACTCGTGGCACAAGCGATCTAACTCGCCAGTGGTAACACCCGCTTTTACATAAGGTTCGATCATCACTAACACATCAGAGGCTAATTTACAGGCCTCACGCAGTTTTTCAATTTCTTGTTCTGTTCTAATTGGAATTGCCATAACTTCTCCTTGACAAAAATTTGTGCGGCATTTTACCACCTTTCCGTTGAAAAATCCTTGATAAATTCTTGAATGGTTTACTTGGTTATTAGATAATAGCCAACTTAAAATTGACAAGGATACAAGCGAGATAAATTATGACAGAAATGGCAATTCCTTTAACCTTTACCGATGCGGCGGCCAATAAAGTAAAAGCCTTGATTACCGAAGAAGAAAATAGCGAGCTTAAATTACGCGTTTATATCACAGGCGGTGGTTGTAGCGGTTTTCAATATGGTTTTACCTTTGATGAAAAAGTGAATGAAGGTGATCTCACTATTGAGAATTCAGGCGTGCAGTTAGTCATTGATCCAATGAGCTTGCAATATTTAATTGGTGGCACAGTGGATTACACGGAAGGGCTAGAAGGCTCTCGTTTCGTGGTAAATAACCCTAATGCGACAACGACTTGTGGTTGCGGTTCATCGTTCAGTATCTAACCTAATCACTCAAAATGGATTATCAATTTTTTGCCCAAGGCGGACAAATTTCAGCCAAATGTTCAATGGGACACGAGGCTTTAGCCAATTGGTTAAATACCGAAGTGCGGTCAAATTCTCAGCTAATTTCCACCGCACTTTCTCTTATCAATCAAGCTCGCCAAGCGCCAACACAGGATTTCAAATTACTTGGCGCTGAATATAGCCTATTTGTCAGTGCTGATGAAGTGATGATTCGTGCGAATAATCTTGCTATTGATGAACAACAAGAACTTGAGCCAGATTTTCATTACTATGATGAGGAAAGCCTCGCTTTCTGTGGCTTGGAAGATTTTGAACAGTTTTTACAATCTTATTTATCCTTTAAGCGCTAAAATTCGTGCCAGATCACTAGGTATAATGTGTAATGTCAGAAAGCAATCCTACACCAGAAACAAAAGAAACAGCCTCCCCTTCGCGAAAAAAGCGTTTTCGTCATTTTTTGCTTAAAATCGCGTTTGTGCTGGCTTGTTACGTTACTTTTTACGGAATTTATTTAGATGGGCAAATCCGCACCAAAATGGATGGGCAAATCTGGCAGTTACCCGCGGAAGTTTATAGCAAAATAGATACCATTAAATTATCTGATGGGCTAAGCCTCAATGAGGTCAAACAACGTTTATTAGAAAACGATTATCGTCAAACCACAATGGTTGCTGCCCCGGGCGATTTCAAAATTGAAGACAATACCCTCGTTTTGTTGCGTGGTGCCTTTCCATTCCCTGTTCACCCTGAAGCCCAGCGTGTTTTCCGTTTACGCTTTAAAGACAACAAATTAGCGGTAATAGAAGATTTAGTTAATGTAAAAGCCATTGATGAATTTTCTCTCGCCCCCAAATTAATTGCAATGTTGCAATCAGAAAATGAAGAACGCTTAACCCTTTCTTTACAAAATTATCCTAGATTATTGATTGATACCTTGCTTTTAACCGAAGATCGCCGATTTTATGAACACGACGGGATAAGCCCTTTAGGTATTGCAAGAGCCATTGTGGCAAACCTACAAGCAGGCCATCGCGTGCAAGGGGGAAGTACCTTAACGCAGCAATTGGTTAAAAATCTTTTCCTTTCTAACGAACGTACATTCACAAGAAAAATCAATGAAGCGCTAATGGCACTCATTTTAGATTGGCGTTACGACAAAAACCGTATTTTGGAAACCTATCTTAATGAAATTTATCTTGGACAAAACGGCAATACGCAAATCCACGGTTTTGAATTAGCAAGCCATTTTTATTTTGGCCGTTCAATTCGTGAGATCAATTTAGATCAAATTGCCTTATTAGTAGGAATGGTAAAAGGCCCCTCGCTATATAATCCTTGGCGCAACCCTGAAAATGCGCTTGAGCGCCGTAATGTGGTGTTACGTTTATTACTTGAACACAAAGTGATTGGGCAAGAGTTGTATGAGATGTTGAGCAAACGTCCGCTTGGCGTGCAAAAACGGGGACAAATTAACCGAAAATATCCGGCTTTTATTCAAACCTTGCAAGCCGAACTTCGCCAGCAATTAGGCGAAAATCGTGCAAGTAGTTTATCTGGCACACGCATTTTCTCTACGTTAGATATTAAACAGCAACATTATGCTGAACAAGCAGTAATTAATGCCGTTTCTGAATTACAGTTGAAATATAAAAATCCTTATTTAGAGTCTGCAATGATCGTGGCAGATTATCATTCAGGTGAAATCAAAGCCATTGTGGGTGGTTTGCAAACCAACTATGCGGGTTTTAACCGTGCATTAAATGCGAGACGTCAAATTGGCTCACTCGTAAAACCTTCTATTTATTTAACCGCACTTACTGAACCTAGCGAATTTCGTTTAAATACGCCAATTAAAAATCAGCCGATTACCATTCATACTAAAGGTAGTCCGCCTTGGCAACCGCGGAATTATGATCGTCGTTATAGTGGCTCTGTGATGTTAATGGATGCACTTGCACGATCGTTAAATATTCCTACAGTAAATATTGGAATGAAAGTAGGACTAAGCAAAGTGATTGAAACCCAAAAAGCGATGGGCTGGGATAAAGTAAAAATTCCTAAAGTCCCGGCAATGTTGTTGGGATCTTACTCAATTTCCCCTTATGAAGTGACGAAATTATTCCAAACAATTGCCAATCAAGGGTCGACCATTCCCCTTGCAACAGTAAATAGCATTACAAATCAAAAAGGGGAATTAATTTATCAGCGAAATACGCAACCAAACCAAGTTGTTCCAGCACAAGCGGCTTATGAAACGCTTTTTGCTATGCAACAAACAGTAGAACGCGGCACTGCCCGCAGTTTGCAAAACCAATTCGCCCATTTACGTTTAGCAGGAAAAACGGGTACCACAAACTCTGCGCGTGATACTTGGTTTGTGGGGATTGACGGCGAAAATGTCGCCACGGTTTGGCTTGGACGTGATGACAATGGCGAAACAAAATTAACAGGAGCAACGGGGGCATTGCAGGTATATAAAAACTATCTACAACGCACGCAGGCGAAAACTTTACATCCATCTACGCCAGCAGGCATTAAATGGGTTGGTATTAATAGTTATGGAGGTTGGGATTGTGGCAATGTACGGCAAATTCCTGTATGGACAGATGGTAACCAATCTTTCTGTTCAGCCCCTCGCGAAGTTGCACCAGAACCGAAACAGCCGAGCTTGTGGGATGTGTTAACCCCCTCCGCTTTAGGCTCTCAGCCAGTCCCCGTGGAAGAAGCTGCACCTACCAATTAATTTTTATCGAGGGATAAGATGAAATTGATTTTTATTGATTATGAAAATATCCAACCGACAACATTAGAGCATTTATCTCTAAATGATCATTTTATTGTGCTTTGTATTGGTGAAAATCAAAAATCCCTGCCTGTTACATTGGTAACCTCTTTGATAAGATTCGGAAAAAATTGCCGTATTATTGAATGTCCGAAATCAGGAAAAAATGCATTAGATTTTATTATTGTTGATGAGATGGCGCGTATCACAACAGAATATCAATTTAATTCCCTTTATATTATTTCTAAAGATAAAGGGTTCGATTCAATCATTCATTATTACCTCATAAAAGATCGGATCAAACAGGCTAAGCGATTAGACAGCATAAATGACATTCTAAGCAATCCGAATCCAAGAGATAATAGCCAAACTAAAAATATGGCTGAATTTGCCTCAACAATACAGAAGCACATTGATAAAATAAATGCGATTTCTCCCAGAAGCTTACCGAACAAACCGCAAAGTCAATATAATTGGATCAATGCGTTATTAAAATCCGAAAATCTTGCTGAAAAAGAGGTGAAAGCCCTACTCAAAATGGTGGATTTTTCCCCTGCCCAATCAACAGAATTAAAAATCTATATTGATCGTGCTAAAGCAAAATTAAATAGCCTAGAAAAAAGGCATCACCCGAATAAACTCGAAACGCAAACGAACTGGCTCAAGAGCTTTTTTAACGGTGATGGTTTAAATGCCTCGCAAATTAGCAAAATTAGGGAAATGATTTTTACAACGTGATTTCACTTTCCTCTGATGTTAATACTCCCGCTTTAAATCCTTGCTATAAATCACATTGGTTGGATTTTGCCGATCAATACCTTGCAAATTAGGGCTAAGATAAATGGGAGTGGTATACTGAAACACGGGTAAAACCACATTATCTTGTTGTAATAATTGAGTTACTTGCTGATAAAGTGCGGTGCGTTTTTGCGTAGAAATGGGTTGTAGACTCTGTTCTAGTAACGCGTCCACTTTTTCGTTGTGATACGCGGATTTATTGTCTGGATTTTTAGAATAAAAATTCATTAAAAATGCCGAAGGATCGTTGTAATCCGCACACCAGCCTGAGCGAATAATTTGAAAATCACCTTTCGCACGTCTTTCCAATAAGGTTTGCCAAGGCACAGGATCGGCTTGAATATGAATGAGATCAGATTGCGACCACATTTGCACTAAACGCTGCCCAATGGTGTGATTAATCCCTTCTTGGTCAAAGGTTAAACGCAACACCAGAGGAGATTTTTCGGTAATCCCATTTTGCTGTAAAAGCTGTTCCACTAACACGGGCGACCACGCATTCTCTGGCTCACCTTGCATTGAAATGGGAAGAAAATGATTACTCGCCAGACGAGCCTGCGGTTCACCCCGCACTAAGTTACGTGTTGAAGCTAAAAAAACAAGAGATTTTCGTACCGCACTTTTAGCCAACCTTGGATCATTAAAATTAAATTCATAATAATAAGTGCAAAGCTTCGGAAAATACGTCACTTGTACATTGCGATGTGTTGGATTGGCAACAATATCAATCCCTGTCAGTTCTTGATTTGACGTGAGTTTTTTATAATCAACCAAAGAGAATGCCACATTCTCACCTTGCCAATAATAAGGATTTTGTGCCAGATGAATTTCATCCCCTTGCTGATTTTTCACATAATAAGCCCCATTGCTCACAAAACCTTGCTGTTCGGCAAAAGACTGCGGTAATAGCACAGGGTGCGCCAACATTGCGGGTAAATAGGGGATCGCTTTTTCTAAGGTGATTTGTAATTGCTGTGGAGACAGGGCTTGCACGCCTAATTGAGCGGCATCCGCTTCCCCTTGTATCACAGCGGTCGCGTGCTGAATATTGATAAAAGCTAAGTATTTTTTCAGCGGATTATTTGAAGTCGCTAATTTTCGCCAGCTTTGTACAAAATCTTCGGCGGTAACAGGTAAGCCATTTGACCATTTTGCCGATTCACGCAAAGTAAATATCCAAGTTTTATTATCTTTGGTTTGCCAGCTTTCAGCAACGGCAGGAATCACATTGCCGTGCGGATCGTAAATTACCAAGCCTTCTAGAATATCACGCAAAAAAATGGCTTGTTCATCATTTTGTAGTTTGTCTGGTGAAATCACTAAATCACCATAAACGCCACGCACTAAGCGAGGAATACGCACTTCAGGTTCAGTTTGTGTTGTCGTGGTTTGTGTAGGATGAGGCGTGGTAACCTGCTGTGGCTTATCGCAACCGGTTAATCCGAAAATAACGCAAAAAAACACCGCACTTGGTAAAATTGTTGAAACGTTCAATGATGGCATTGGCTTAAAAACTCAGGTAAAAGTAGGGGCATTATACAAAAATGCCCCTTTATTACCAATCATTCTTTCTTTAATAATGGGTTATTCTTTCAGCGTTTTAATCCAAAAGAAAAACACCCAATAGTGAATGATCAAACCGAGTAAAATGGCGATTTTACCAAAAATGGTAGGGGTAAAATAAAACCCAATTGCCAGCATTGTGGTGGATAAAATAAGAATCCGAATTTTGGTTTTTAACGTTAATGCACGCTGTTCACTGAAAGACTGCAAATGCTTTTTATAAAGTTCCGTGTGAATAATCCAATTATGTAAACGTTCAGAACCTTGTGCAAAGCAAAATACCGTGAGTAATAAAAAAGGTGTCGTCGGTAGTAAGGGCAAAAATGCGCCAATAATGCCGAGTGCTAACGAAATAAATCCTAAAACGATGTAAATAGCTTTCATTTTTCTTTCCAAATAAAAATAATTCTCAATTATCCATATTTTTTTAGATTTCTCAACCTTGATATTATAAAATCGCCCCTTATTTGTTATGTAATGCAAAACACTATAAAAAAGCAAGGAGCTGTTATGCCAAATCCGCTATTAAGCGAAACGACCTTACCGCAATTTTCGCACATCAAACCTGAACATATTCAACCTGCAATTAGCCAATTAATTCAAGAAAATCGAGATACCGTCGCGCAAGTTTTAAAACAACCGCACTTAACGTGGCAGAATTTTATTGAGCCACTTACTGAAAGTGGTGATCGCTTAAGTAAAGCGTGGTCACCCGTCAGCCACTTAAATGCAGTAAAAAATAGCCCTGAATTGCGTGAAGCCTATCAAGCCTGCTTGCCATTGCTTTCCGAATATAGCACTTGGTTAGGGCAACACGAAGGTTTATATCAAGCCTATTTACAACTCAAAAACAGCCCAGAATATGCAACTTATACCGTGGCACAGAAAAAAGCCATTGATAATGCCTTACGTGATTTCAAACTCTCGGGCATTTCCCTTCCAGCAGAAAAACAAAAACGCTATGGGGAAATCGTGGCGCGTTTATCTGAATTAAGCTCGCAATTTAGCAATAATGTGCTAGATGCCACAATGGGCTGGGATAAAGTGATCACAGATAAAAATGAATTAGCTGGTTTGCCAGAAAGTGCTTTACAAGCCGCAAAACAATCCGCAGAAAGCAAAGGGCGAGAAGGCTATCGCTTTACCCTTGAGTTTCCAAGCTATTTACCAGTGATGACGTATTGTGAAAATCGCCAATTGCGTGAAGAAATGTACCGCGCGTTCGTTACGCGCGCTTCAGAACAAGGCCCGAATGCTGGCAAATGGGATAACTCTGCCATTATGCAAGAGATCTTAACCTTGCGTGTGGAATTAGCAAAATTGCTTGATTTTGAGCATTACACCGAACTTTCCCTTGCCACCAAAATGGCTGAAAGCCCACAACAAGTATTGGATTTCCTTGAGAATTTAGCAAGCCGTTCAAAAGAGCAAGGACAGCAAGAATTAGCCGAATTAAACGCATTTTGTAAAACGCACTTTAATATCACCGCACTTGAACCTTGGGATATTGCGTTTTATAGCGAAAAACAAAAACAACATTTATATGCGATTAATGATGAAGCACTTCGCCCTTATTTTCCTGAAGATCGCGTACTGAGTGGCTTATTTGAGCTGATTAAACGTTTATTTAATATTCGTGCTGTTGAGCGTTTTGATGTAGAAACTTGGCATAATGATGTACGTTTCTTTGATCTGATTGATAGCCAAGATCAACTGCGTGGTAGCTTTTATTTAGATCTCTACGCTCGTGAAAATAAACGTGGCGGGGCGTGGATGGATGATTGCGTCGGTCGTCGCCGTAAATCAGACGGCACTATTCAGTATCCTGTGGCTTATCTTACTTGTAACTTTAATGCGCCTGTGGGTGATAAACCTGCTCTCTTTACCCATGATGAAGTGACCACATTATTCCACGAATTTGGACACGGCATTCATCATATGCTAACACAAATTGATGTAGCCGATGTGGCAGGGATCAATGGTGTACCTTGGGATGCCGTGGAATTACCAAGCCAATTCTTAGAAAACTGGTGCTGGGAAGAAGATGCCCTTGCCTTTATTTCAGGACATTATGAAACCGGTGAGCCTCTACCAAAAGAAAAATTGCAACAGCTACTCAAAGCGAAAAACTTCCAAGCAGCAATGTTTGTATTACGCCAACTTGAATTTGGCTTATTTGATTTCCGTTTACATCATTATTTTGATGCGAACCAAGAGAATCAAATTTTAGAGATATTACAGCAAGTGAAAAAAGAAGTTGCGGTGCTGAAAGGTGTTGAGTGGGCAAGAAACCCACATAGCTTTAGCCATATTTTTGCTGGAGGCTATGCCGCTGGTTATTACAGTTATTTATGGGCCGAAGTGCTATCAGCCGATGCATTTTCTCGTTTTGAAGAAGAAGGCATCTTTAACCCACAAACAGGGCAATCTTTCTTAGATGAAATTCTTACCCGTGGTGGTTCGGAAGAGCCAATGGCATTATTTAAACGCTTTAGAGGGCGTGAGCCTAAACTCGATGCTTTATTAAAGCATAAAGGGATTGCAACCTCATAATATTCATTTCCCTTTTTGGTGCATAGCTCTTTCGCTATGCACCTTACTACGCCACATCTTTCTTATTCCTGAAATTTAGTAATTATCTCTCATCTCCTTTATATTGAAACATCAAACAAACCATTATTGAAAAAGCATTTCAGAAAATTTTCTTTATTTGGAAAAATAGTTTTTGATAATAATTATTATTTATAATAATATTAATGAGAACTATTACCAATAAGGAGTTATTTTATGGAAATAAAGAAAACCGTTCTATGTACTCTCACCTCATTATTCTGCATAAGCTGTGCTTCTGGTGGCGGCGGATTTGACGTAGAGAATGCTAACCCACCCAATGTTGTCACGGATAATCAACCCTCTAAGCCTAATTATGTTACCGAAAATAATGGCAAAAAATTAGAATCTCCTGCCCCAGAAGACTTGAGTGAAATGGGCTGGGTAGCTACAACCCCTTGGGGACCGGGTCGCGATGGTAGTGTAATGAATAGTGATTTTGAAGATGTAAAAAGCCAAAAACGAGTAATTACCGATGCACGTACCAACCTTAATCCTAAAGACTATGATGTCCTATTATTTAAAGGTGATTATCCTCTAACCCACGATCATCAACCTCATTCTGAATCTATTCAAGTTATTGATGAAAATGGTAAGAAAGTATGGAAAAGAGCGGTAAAAAATATTTCACAATTTGCATCAATAGGAGATAAGAACGATACATTGGTTTTTTATGCGAAAGAAGATAGCACCAATTATATTTACCTCAAAATCACAGAATATGGTGATGTCAAAGTCGGTTTTATTGAATTAATTGAACAAGATCCGAAAACAGTACTTCCTAAAGGCCAAAGCTATAATAATATTTTTTATGCCATTCGTGAAAAAACGATGGATATGCCAATGAAAGGAAAGGCAACTTATAGTGGTGTTTGGGAATATGCAACCTATACGCCACAAAAAGGTAGCGGTAGTGGTTCATACTACGAAACAGGCAAACAAGCTGGTGGAACATCAAAACAAAATAAAGCGGTTTTCACCGTTGATTTCTCAAATAAAACGGTAACGGGAACATTAGATGCGGTTGATAGAAATGATAAAAAAATTGTTTATGACATTAACGCAACGATTACAGAAAACGGTTTCCGTGGTAATGCCACAAAAAATGGTCAAACCACGCTTTTTGCTAATGATGGAAATGACAACCCTCCGTTACCGCAAAATGCAAAGGTATTAGGCTCTTTTGCGGGTGAAAAAGCAAAACAATTAGCTGGGCGGGTATGGTCAGAAGATAATCATTTTGCAGGTGTTTTTGCCGCTAAGCAAAATTCAGAAGAAGCCGTTGAAACTGACGGTAAACACCTAAATGCTCAAACTTTACCTTTTACCAATGAAGGGGATAGTAACACCTTTTCTGAAAATAAACCACAATCACAAAATTTTTCTGGTGATATTAATAAGCTTCAAATTGATGGCATTTTGGTTAATTTAGATACTACTAACACAGATAAAATATGCTGTGGAGATTTTAATTTTTTACGTTTTGGTGTTGAAAATCACGAAATAAAACAGGCAGATAATAAAACCGAGAAGCGAGGCAATCTGTTTGTTCAAGGCTATGTTACACCTATTTCTGAAATCCCTGTAACGGGTGAAGTAAAGTATCACGGACATTGGTATGGCTTTGGTAAAGGTCAAGCGGCTAATGTATCTAGACGTTATCAAGATGCAGAATTTACGGCAAATTTTGCGACTCGCCAAGTCTCTGGTGAATTAAAAAATAATGGCGGAACTTCAGCAGTAAAATTTGAGAATTTGTCTATTACTGAAAATGGCTTTAATGGAAAAGCAAATCTAGCTGTACACGATGGCAATATTACCGGCTCCGGTGCCGTTATTACAGGTGATGCAAATGTATCAGGTCATTTTTACGGTACAAACGCTAATGAAATTGGCGGAACGGTAATAAAAGAAGACAAAACTTTTGGTGCCGTTTTTGGTGGAAAACAAATTCAACAATAAAAGGAAAGAATGATGTCAGCAAAGAATACCATTTCTCTCATAAATAAAATGAATCTCGTTTTTTGTCTTTTTTGTACCGCACTTTATGTTCAAGCAGAAAATCAGCAAGAGGCGTTAGAAGAGTCCGAGATTACAACACTAGAAACAATTCATATTAAAGAGAAATTTGAAAAACAGAAGCAAAATGTTTCTGGCTTAGGGGAAGTACGTAAAAATCAGGCTCAAATACAAAATGAACAAATAGAAAATATTCGTGATATCACACGCTACGATCCCGGTGTTTCAATCACCGAAGCGGGAGGACGAGGAACCACTAGAGGGTTTTCTATACGTGGAGTTGATCAAGATCGAGTCGCTATTGATCTAGATGGATTAGGTGCTTCATCAACATTGAAAAGACATGATGCAAGCGGTACATTTTCAATGTTATCCGGTTCAGCAAAAAATGATGTGGAATATGAAGATCTTCGACTACTTGATCTAAGAAAAGGCGCATCATCTGCTGAATCTGGTAGTGGGGCATTAGGTGGTGCTGTATCAATGGAAACGAAGAATGTTGATGATTTCTTACAGCCCGATCAATCCATAGGCGGTCGTTTTAAAACAGACTATACCTCCAAAGATAAGCGAAAATTATATAGCGGTGGTTTAGCTTTCCGAGCGGGGAAATTCGATGGGTTTGTGCAATATTCTCATCGTAATGGACATGAAATTCAAGCGCATAAAGATCTTTATAAAGGCACGCTTTTCATTGCGAATCACGCTGATCCTGTCGATCCTATTATGAATAAAAAAGGGCGTTGGGTCAGTATGGAAGAAGTAAGTGGCGTACGTCGTCGTATTCCTAATCCACTCGATTATGAAAGTCATTCATTACTGAGTAAATTTGGTTGGCATTTTACCCCTCAACACTACTTGGGCATTGTATTAAATCGAACTAAACAACAATATAAAATGCGAGAAATGCAACGTCCAAATTATTATAATGGTCAAGAAAAGCATCTGATTAATGGTGTACTCTACCCTGAATCCCCTTTCTATGATGAAATCTCAACAAAACGGATTCAATATACCCCTTCACAATTTTATTTTGATACTCATCAAAACAATAGAATTGGATTAGAGTACCGTTTTGATGCAAAAGACGAAGCTGCTTGGGTAAACTCTGCGGTGGTTCGTTTTGATAAACGTGATCTGATTATGAAATCAGAAGTGAAGCGGTTAAATTGTGCCAAATGGCCTTCCGTAGATGCGAATTGCTGGGCAACTGAAGAAGGGCAAAAATCTTGGCATCATATTGTTAATAGCAAACAAACAGACTATCGCTTCGATCTCAATTTGAATAAACTCTGGGAATGGGGAGAAACAGGACACGATACCCGCGTAGTTCTCGGCACAATATTGAGTAAGCATCATTTTTATGATTATGATCGTTTTAGTGACATCATTTATAAACGTGTCGGCTCAGGACCTCGTGAATTTGCTGGTAAACACCATATTGATTTTCACCCAATTAGTCCAATAAAAAGTCGCCATTATTTTATAGGTATAAGCGACTCTATCACGCTAGGACAAAAATGGTTTATCTCTAGTGCATTACGTTATGATCACTATCAATTTAAAGGTAACCCGACCCTTGAGGAACAGCAACGCTCTATTCAATTCAAACAAAGTAAATACCAAAACCTCTCTTGGGATCTGGGTATAAAATATCAAATTATCGAACCATTAGCCCTTACTTACCGTAATAGTAGTGGATTTAGAATCCCGTCTGTTTATGAACAGCTAGGTCCTGATCTCAATGCCTATGGACATTCAATCCAAGGAAAATTAGACAAAGAGTACTCACGCAATCAAGAAATTGGTGCAGAATTTGAATACAAAGCATTACGCCTAAAAAGCAGTTATTTCTGGGCAACCTATAAAAATATGATTGCTCTTGCCTCTCTAAAAAAACCTACAGGGCAAGGACGAGGTGACCTATTCTATTACAATACACAAGATATCAAAGTACGTGGCTATGATATTAGTGCCAATTTAGATCTATATAGTTTATGGGAACGCTTTCCTGAAGGAATTAATCTCTTTGCTAAAATCAGTAAAACGCAGCAAATTGGCGGACCAGCCAAAATGCCTGAAGGATATGAAGGAAGAGCATACTCCCTTGATTCTATTCAACCATTACGCGTGGTCTATGGAATCTCTTACCTCTCACCAGAAGAAAAATGGGGGATTAACTTCGTTACAACCTATTCCAAAGGCAAAGATAGTGGAGAATTGGTTGCCCAAGATAGTTCACCTTTAGGTGTGATAGAAGAAAGCCGTTCTCACATTAAAACCAAATCTTGGATCATTGCCGATCTCACTGGGCATTATCGATTTAATAAATATATGACATTCCGAGCAGGGATCTATAATTTATTTAATTACCGCTATGTGACTTGGGAATCCGCTCGACAAACAGTATGGAATGGCAGTTTAGAAACGAATTTAGACACGCCAAACTATTCTGTCGTGGCCGCCCCGGGACGTAACTTCTTCGCAGGACTAGAAATTAAATTCTAATAGGTTATTAAATGCAGTATGACATTCAGGCATACTGCATTTTCTTGAGTAATAAGCAAAATGAAAAAAACAACATTTTTAATTCTTCCCCTTATTCTATCGAGTAAAATCTGGGCTTTACCACAAAACATAGATATAAAAGAAGCGCCAGAATTAAATTATGAGCCAATCCATATTAATTCTTCCTCCTCTTGGCAGGAAACCCCAAAAACTTCTTCAATGCCTCTTAAGATGAAGGCAGAACAATTACGCCATACGCCAGAATTATTACAAAAAGTGATAAATCTTGCGATTGCGCAGGAACATATTCCACTACTCAAAAAAATTCTTCCTGTCTATGAAACGAGTACTCATCCAAATCCAATTATCATTGCTTATGCAAAAGGACTCGTAGCAAAATCAGCACAACAATATCCCCTAGCTATAACAGAGTTTACAAAAGTAGAAACACTTTACCCTAATTCGGAAAAAGCCATTTTTCACCATATTGATAGTCTTCTACTAAATCAACAAATTTGGCAAGCTACTGAACTTGTTCAACAGCACTTAACAACGACATCCTCCCCGCAATTTATTACTCAACTAGAAAAAGTCGATCAATACCTCCAATCGCGCAAAGCATGGAAACACTATATTGCAATTGAATTTCTCAATGATAAAAATATTAATAATGCGCCAGATAAACAAAAAATCGGTGCCTTTTCATTTGAAAAAAAACTTGCGGATAAAGGATTAGGCTATCAATTTGGAAATCGAAAAACTTTTTTTATGCCAAATGGTTTTTATGCGCAATGGCAAAGCGATTTTATCGGAAAAATATACCGCACTTACCACCAATATAATGATTTTTATGGGCGAATAACAATACCATTCGGCTATGCAAATTATCATCATCAATTTACACTAGAACCTTATTCAGGATTACGCGTTTTTTCAGGAAAGCCCTATACGAATCATTTTGGTATAACAACCAGTTGGCAATATCAATGGACCAACTATTTTCGCAGTAAAATTGCATTTAATTATGCCACTGAAAGGTATCGGCAGAAACAATATGAACATCTCACAAACTACACGCAAAATTTATCGTTGAGCAATTCTTGGAACATTAACTCAAAATGGTATGCCGGCATTTCCGTTGATATAGGTAAAAAATATGCTACCGCTTATCCACAAGATCGGTATATAAAATATCGGGCGAATCTCAATATAGGCTATCAAAACGAAAATATTGGTGTCCGTTTACGCCTTGCTCGTGAACAAAAATACTACAAAGCGCCATTTTATTGGGGGTTAAGTGGTAATGCCAAACGGCAAGATCGAGAAACGCAATTCTCAACATCCATCTGGTCACCCCGTATTCAATTCATGGGAATAGTGCCAACATTAAGCTATAACTATCAACGGGTGAACAGCAATAGCTTAAATATTCCTTATCACAAACATAGCATCGCATTGGAAATACAAAAAATATTTTAATATAAATTCTCCTTTAGTACTTATCATTCTTAGCTTGACTGGCTAAGATGGTAAAAATAAAAAAGGAGAGCGTTCGATCTAGAAATCGAGACTATAGCTCTCCTGAATCAGTAAAATTTAGATTATATAAAAGTGCGGTGATTTTTTTCTAAATTTTAGACTAACCAATCCAACCGACTTGATATGAAATAAATAACACAGTAAACAAAGATAAATAAATAAGCCCAATAAATGACAACCATAATAACCCCCCTTCAACCTTATGTTCACCTTTTAAGACGAGAGAAAGGTTAAGATAGGCAAAAATAGGCGTTGAAACAAAAGAGCAAATCATAGCAAAGCGCAACATTGTTGCGACATCACTCATAAAGAAACTAATGATAATTATGCCTGCTACTGCGGCAAAGGTCATCCATAAAGCCAATTGTTTTGGTGACTGCTCTTTATGATTTAATAATAAACGTAGAGCCTCAGCATTCGCTCGGGAATAGCCATCGATCACCGTGATTGTTGTTCCGAACATACACATTAATGCAACAAAGGCAATTAATAAGCGAGACCAATCTCCAATAGCATAAGCATACATTTTAATTAATTGCGCAATATATTTCACGCCTGCTTGTTCCACGGCTTCTCCAGAACCATACTGAATGAGCGCCCCTAATGCTAAAAATACCATTGCTAGAATAGCGGTACCAATAAAGCCTACATTAAAATCAAACAGTCCATCTTTATAATTTATATGGGTAAAACGTCTTTTGGCCACAACCCACATTGAGTTAATTGCAGAAATTTCAATAGGTGCTGGCATCCAGCCCATTAAGGCAACAATAAAACCAAGCGAAAGCATATTCCAAGGAGATGGCTCAATAAAGTCTGGTGCAATCACTTTTTCCTTGAAAACGGCAATAATTACTGCTGTTACAGTTGCCGTAGTCAATGCAATCATAATCCATTTCGATAAACGATCTAAAAAGCGGTATTTACCAAGCAATAAAATACACCAAGTTAGGACAATAATAACCGTACTCACCTGAGAAATACTTAATCCCCATTCTTTAGGTAAAATAAAACTTAAAATCGCTGCAGTTACAATGCCTACTCCAGCTGTATTAATCGCTGTCGCAAAAACATTAAGCAAGAAAAAAATTAATAAATAAAAATATCCTTTTTCTTTATAACCCTCTAGCAAGGTTTTCCCTGTACTTAAGGTGTACTGAGTACCAAAACGGAAAAAAGGGTATTTAAATAAATTTGCAAGAAGAATAATAATCGCTAATTGCCAGCCATAAATCGCCCCAGCTTGCGTTGACGCAATAAGATGCGATCCCCCAACCGCAGCGGAAGCCATTAAAATACCAGGACCTAAAGCCGAAAATTTAGAACGCCACGTAGAAGCATTGAAATTTGAAGTCGTTGTCATTTGTTATATTCCTTTTTATTACATCATCCACAACAATGATGGATGCACACAATAACACAGCAAGGACTAAAGTTAAAGCTACATTTTCAGGATAAAAAACTATAAAAAGATGAAAAACGATAAATGAAATAGAATTAAAAATATTTAAAACCGGAAAGATAATAAAAATCAGAATAAAATTCCAAATTAATTTAATACTGCAATATTTAATTTTTGACCTTATAAAAGAAAAATATAGGCAAGCTATTAAATGAATTTATAGAGAACTAAAAACAAGGTAGAAAATAAATCATAATGGCTGGGGTACTAGGATTCGAACCTAGGGATGCCGAGATCAAAACCCGGTGCCTTACCGCTTGGCGATACCCCATTAGGAATTCTATAATCAGAATTTTTGATAAGAAATCGGATAGTATGGCTGGGGTACTAGGATTCGAACCTAGGGATGCCGAGATCAAAACCCGGTGCCTTACCGCTTGGCGATACCCCACCTACTAAAGAACTGCAAGCTAATGAATGGTGCGGGACGAGGGACTTGAACCCACACACCTCGCGGCGCCAGAACCTAAATCTGGTGCGTCTACCAATTTCGCCAGTCCCGCAAATATGGTGGCTATGACGGGATTCGAACCTGTGACCCCAACATTATGAGTGTTGTGCTCTAACCAACTGAGCTACATAGCCAAACATTTTGCATTCACCTCATCGGCTTTGCGGGGCTAATTATGCTGATCTGACTCCCCTTCGTCAACTCTTTTTTTACGCTTTTTTCTAAATTCTTTCTCATTCGCATAGAGATTATACAAATCGGCGTAAAAGCGACCGCACTTTACTCTGCTAATAGATGTTGGAGCAATCTACCATCGAATAAGGCTTGTTTAATCAACGCAAATGCGCCGATAACATCTTCATTTTGTAGTTCAGAAGCCACCAGTGGTGTATTTTTCACAAAAGCAGGCAATGCCAAATTATCCAAGGTACGGCGAATAGCGGAAAAAAGCACATCCTTAGCTTGCGTAATTTCTCCTGAAATCACGATTTTTTCAGGGTTAAACATATTCACACTCATCGCAAGTACGCGTCCAATTTGGATACCTACGTGTTCAATCAACTCTACTGCCACGGTATCTTGTTTATTCACTGCCTTACAAATCGCTTCAATATCATGACTTTCTAAAGAAATCCATTTGCTTTGATAACCATCTTCAAGTAAACGTTGCATTTTTTCTTCAATTGCCGCATTACTAACCACGGTTTCCAAACAGCCTACATTGCCACACAAACAGCGTTTACCTAAAGGATCAACCTGAATATGCCCAATTTCCCCCACATTATTTTTATAACCAAGGAATACTTCGTGATTAATCACAATGCCAGCACCAACACCACGATGAATACGTAGTAATAAAGAATCATAGCAATCTTTTGTTACACCGAAATAATGTTCTGCTAAAGCAAGGCTACGCACATCATGCCCAATAAAGGTCATCAATTGAAATTCCTGTGTTATTTTTTGCGCTAATAACCAAGGTTCATCTAACTTAAGATAAGATAAATGTTCAATCGCGTTTGTTTTGCTATCAACAAAGCCTGATACAGTAACACCAATTGCAATAAATTCACTACGGCGATGCTGATTGGCTTCAATGAATTGCTTCAAGTGAGTACATAAAAATGCTTCGATTTCAGCGGCACTATTCATCTCTGGCAAATCAATCACGGTTTTCTTTAATAATTTTGTAGAAAGATCCATTATTGCAAAGGTAATATACTCTTGTCCCAACCGAATTAGAATGGCTCGAAATGCCTTATATTCCGCAATAATCGACGTTGCTCGGCGTCCCCCTGTTGATTCTTGTTGCTCAACTTCTTTAATCAAACCGCGCGCGAGTAAATTTCGCGTAATTTTTGTCACACTGGCTGGTGCAAGCTGGCTTAATTCTGAAATTTGAATACGAGAAATTGGTCCTTGTTGATCAATTAATTTATAAACCACCGCACTATTCATTTGTTTAACAAAATCAACATTTGCAATTTGATGATGATCCCACATTCTCTTTTCCTACATCATAAAACCGATAATGGGGGTATTTTAAAATGAATTGAACAAAATGCCTAGCTGAGAAAACAGGCTAAATAAAAAGGTAGCCTGTGCTACCTTTTTCTTATCAATAAAGTGCGGTGTTTTTTCTCTTAGTTTTCATACCATTGCCATTGCCCATTGACTGCACTGCCTAGCACTTTAAAATCATTATTGAACAATGTCAGGTTAGCAATTTTCCCTTCGGCAATATCCCCTAGATGATCATCCACACCAATGGCTTTTGCTGGGTAGTAATTGCACATTCTTAGCGTTTCATCAAGTGGAATCCCCACGTGTTTTACTGCATTTTCTACCGATTCAATCATTGTGATCGCAGAGCCGCCGAGCGTACCATTTTCGTCATAGCATTTACCATTGCGCACATACACGGTTTTCCCCACAAAATCGAAAGATGTGATATCCGCACCAGCGGCTGCAGTGGCGTCTGTCACGATACACAATTTATCGCCTTTGACTTTTTTATCAATTTTGATATTGCCGAATTCAACGTGCAAACCATCTACGATAATACCTGTGTAAATATCGCTATCTAACACCGCACCGACAACCCCCATTTCACGCCCTGAACTAATCGGTGACATTGCATTATGCAAGTGTGTAGCGAAAGTTGCACCATTGGCAATCGCCTGTTTTGCCACATCATAAGTGGCGTTGGAATGCCCGATGGAAACCATAATGCCACTTTGTACAAAATCACCAATATATTTCGCTGTTGGGTTTTCAGGCGCCAGTGTAATCTTGCTAATCACCGAGGAATTTTGGCATAGAAAATCTTTCATTTCAGAACTAATAGCACGAATATATTCCGCCTGATGCACGCCTTTCTTTTCTACGCTTAAATAAGGGCCTTCCAAATGCAAACCAAGTGCTTGGTTTTTATGCTTTTTAAGGTACTCGCCCATCACTGAAACAGCCTGCTTAATGCCTTCATCATCTGCCGTGATAAACGTGGGCAAATAACTTGTCGTGCCTGAACGCAAATTGGTTTGCTGCATAATTTCAAGGGTTTTCACTGAAGTATCGCCATTAAACATAACGCCACCGCAGCCATTTAATTGCAGATCAATAAACCCTGCTGTTAGATTATTCCCTTTTAAATCAATTTGTTGCAATCCTTCAGGCAGATTTTCTTGTGGCATAATCGCCACAATTCTCTCCCCATCGACGATCACTGCTTGCCCATACTGCACGCTTTGCGAGGTATAAACGACCCCGTTTACTAATGCATAACTCATTTTTTACCTTCTCTATAAGACACTATGAATTGCTTTAGCTTCTAACTCAGTAAAATATTTGACAGTTTTTACTTTTAGCTCTTGTGTAGCAGGTTCATCACAAACAAAAATTGCGTGGCGGTGTAGTTGTAACGCACTAATCGTCCAAAAATGATTCACGCTCCCCTCCACGCCTGCTTGCAACGCAAGGGCTTTGTTATGTCCCGTAACTAAAAGCATCACTTCTGCCGCATCTAATAAGGTTGCAACCCCAATCGTTAGGGCGTATTTCGGTACTTTATTAACATCATTATCAAAAAAGCGCGAGTTTGCAATTAAGGTATCTTCTGTCAATGTTTTAATTCGAGTGCGAGACGCTAAAGATGAGGCAGGTTCATTAAAGGCAATATGTCCATCCACGCCTACTCCGCCCATAAATAAATTCACTTTGCCATAAGATTTCATTTTTTCTTCGTAACGGCGACACTCTTCATCCAGATCAGGGGCATTGCCATCTAGTAAATTAATATTTTTTTCTTGAATATCAACGTGATCGAAGAAGTTTTTATACATAAAAGTGCGGTAACTTTCAGGATGATCTTTAGGCAATCCAACATATTCATCCATATTAAAGGTAACCACATTTTTGAAGCTCACTTCCCCTGCCTGATACAGTTTAATTAATTCTTTATAAGTTGCTAAAGGGGTGCCACCTGTTGGCAGTCCAAGCACAAAAGGCCGCGCTTCTGTTGGATTAAATTCATTAATACGATCAACAATATGACGAGCTGCCCATTTGCTGACTTGTTCGGAAGTTTGTAAAGGAATTAAACGCATAGCTCTCTCCTATTTGCTATTTTGAAGTATCATTTCATAATTTTGATTATAAAATAAAATTAACTTCAAAGGAAAATAGAATTTTATTGAAAAGAAAAAATCGTGATCTACATCACAAAGAAAAATTCGCAAAAATAATACCGCTCTATTAAAAAGCGGTATTATTCTGGAATTAGGAATAAATAGTAGAAAATTAAGCCTTGCCCCAAACTTCCTCAACAATTTCACGGATAAAATCCAGTTTATTCCATTGCTGCTCTTCCGTCAGAATATTGCCTTCCTCCGTTGAAGCAAACCCACATTGTGGGCTTAAACAGAGTTGGTTGATATCCACATATTGTGCGGCTTCTTGAATGCGTTTAATGATTTCATTCTTATCTTCAAGGTTACCATCTTTTGACGTAATTAAGCCAAGTACCACTTGCTGATCTTTAATAAAGCGCAATGGTTTGAAATCACCCGAGCGATCACTATCGTACTCAAGGAAGAAACCATCTACATTGCAATTGCCAAATAAGATTTCAGCTACAGGCTCATAGCCTCCCGATGAGAACCACGTTGAACGGAAATTGCCACGACAAATGTGCATCGTTATTGTCATATCTTCAGGTTTAACAGCAATAATACGATTGACCATATACACATAATCTTTCGCCAGCTGTTCGAGATCAAAGCCACGCGCTTGATAAGCTTGGCGTTTTTCTTCAGAACATAGTTCGCCCCAGCTTGTGTCATCTAATTGCAAGTTGCGACAGCCCAACGCATAGAATTTTTGCATTGCACGAATATAAGCCTCAGCAATATCATCAAGTAGCTGTTGATTATTGTTTTTATAACGCTCAATGGGGTGATACGCCGTTTCCCGCACCGTACAAATTAAATGTAGCATTGACGGTGATGGAATGGTGAATTTCACAGGATAATCCCCTGCAATTTGCTGTAAAGAACGGTAATGTTCAAGGAATGGATGATGATCGGAAAAACCAATTTTATCGACAATTTTCAACGTTTTAGGACGAACATTATGGTGTTTAAATTGAACAGAAAATTTTTCTGCTTCAACTTCTTCCACGCCTTCTAAAGCACTTAAAAAATCCAAATGCCAAAAAGTACGACGAAATTCGCCATCAGTTACCGCAGGCAAGCCTACTGCTTTTTGTTTTGCCACCAAATTGGCAATTTCTTTGTCTTCCACTTCGCTCAGATCTGCACAAGAAATATCACCACAGCTACATTGTTGGCGTGCTTGTTTTAAGCTTTCAGGACGTAAAAAACTTCCCACAATATCAAAACGATAAGGGGCATTATCTCGAAGTTGTGCATTAGGAAATAGTTTGCTCATAATCACTCTCTTTTAGTTATAGTTAGATAGGAAGCAACGATTTTAACAAAAAATTCACACATATCCTAAAAAATGCGAAAAAAACCACCGCACTTATAAAACGAAAAAATTCTTACGATCGGGATCGCAAAACTGCGGTTAATTTTCCACGATGGCAGAAAAGTCGCTTAATATCCGAACAAGTTTTTATATGGGAGAAAAATGATGTCTTATATTATGTGTAGTTTGTTCACCTTATTCACACTCTGGTCACTTTTTGCTTATGCCAATCCACCTGATTTAATGTTGCTTGGTACTTACCATAATCAAAACGTGCAAGGTTGGGTGATGAGCGAAAAATTAGACGGCATCAGAGGATATTGGGATGGTAAGCAGCTTTTTACAAGGCAGAATAAAATCCTCACACCGCCTGCTTATTTTATTAAAGATTTTCCTCCTTTTGCTATTGATGGTGAACTGTTTAGTCAGCGTAATGAATTTGAGCAAATTTCCTCCATTGTGCGTTCACAAAAAGACAAAGGCTGGGAAAAATTAAAGCTCTATGTATTTGATGTCCCCAATGCCAAGGGCAATCTATTTGAACGCTTAGCAGTGTTAGAAAATTATCTGGCACGGCATCCTAGCCAACATATTGAAATTATTAAACAAATTCCCATTAAGGATTATTCTCAAGTACAAGATTTTCTGCACCAAGTAGAACAAAATCAAGGAGAAGGTTTGGTGTTGCGTAATCCTAATGCCCCTTATGAAAAGAAACGTAGCAACCAAATATTGAAATTAAAGACCTCACTTGATGAAGAATGTGAAGTGATTGCACATCATAAAGGTAAGGGGCAATTTGTCGATAAGCTCGGTGCCATTACCTGTAAAAATCAGCGCGGCGAATTCCGTATCGGGTCAGGTTTTAAATTGACAGATAGAGAAAATCCTCCACCCATCGGTTCAATCATTACCTATAAATATCGTGGTTTAACGCAAAAAGGGTTGCCGAGATTTGCCACTTATTGGCGGAAGAAAGAATAAAAAAATCCCCTTAAAATCAAGGGGATTAATAAAGTGCGGTGGAAATTAAGCCAAAATTTTATCTAATTCTGCGCTCACTTCTTCCACTTTTTGGGTACCGTCTAAGCGGAAATATTTCGTATTCCCCGCTTTAGCTTCTGCTTGGTAGTAATCCACCAGTGGCTTGGTGGTATTGTGATACACTTTCAAGCGATCTAATACCGTTTCAGGCTTATCATCAGCACGAATAATTAACGCTTCGCCTGTCACATCGTCTTTTCCTTCCACTTTTGGTGGGTTATACACAATATGGTAAGTACGCCCTGACGCTTGGTGAACACGGCGACCGCTCATACGTTCTACGATGACTTCATCTGGCACATCAAATTCCAGCACATAATCAATGCTAATACCCGCACTTTTTAAGGCATCAGCTTGTGGAATGGTGCGTGGGAAGCCGTCTAATAAAAAGCCTTTTGCACAATCATCTTGCGCAACACGTTCTTTTACTAAAGAAATAATTAAATCATCTGGCACAAGTTGCCCTGCATCCATTAAGGTTTTCGCTTGTTTACCTAATTCCGTCCCCGCTTTAATCGCCGCACGCAACATATCACCGGTTGAAATTTGCGGAATACCAAATTTGTTCATAATGAATTGTGCTTGCGTCCCCTTACCAGCACCGGGTGCACCTAAAAGAATAATTTTCATAGTAACCTCATTTTTAGAAAAATTTGCCTTACCATACCGTTAATAACGTTAAAACTCAATACTCAACAAATGATGAACATTAAATTTGTACTATTTAATGAAAAATTAAGCAAAAAATGACCGCACTTTCACTTTAGTTCACTTCATCAATGTTGATTTGTTTAATTTGTTCCAAATGTTGTGGTGATTTACGGTATTTATCTAGCCATAATAAAAAATTAGCATAGACAGTTCCTGCCACAGAATGCCACACGCAAGCAACGGCACAAACCACCGCAGATTCTGGAATGGTTGGGAAGAATTTCATACTTAAGCCCGTGGCTAACCCTGCATTTTGCACGCCAACTTCCAAGGAAATGGTTTTCTTTTTGGCTAAGCTCATACCAAATAATTTCCCTGCGGAATAACCTAGCGCATAGCCAATCACATTATGTAGCACAATACAAAGTAAGATCATTAAACCTGACTGTAAAAAATAATTGCCATAAACGGCCACAACGCCTCCCACAATAAAGGCAAAATTTATCACCGCAACGCCGGGCATTAAGGCTTTAATATCTTGGAACCATTGTTTACGATGTAAAGTAATATTTAAAATTGACCCCACTGCCACAGGTAATACCGTAACCAAAAGCATAAATTTGAACATTGCCCAAGCATTCATTTCTACGCTTTGCCCAACAAGGTAGTTAAGTAACAAGGGTGTCATTACTGGTGCAAGCAAGGTTGAAACCGTGGTCATTCCCACTGAAAATGCCACGTCGCCTTTACATAAAAAAGTCATAATGTTAGATGCCACGCCACCGGGGCAAGATCCCACAAGCACTAAACCAAGTGTCAAGGCAGGCGAAAGGTCAAAACTTTTTGCAATGGCAATCGCGACAAAAGGCATAACGGTATATTGCACAAAGGTGCCAATTAAAATATCCAAAGGGCGTTGCGCAAGCACCTGATAATCTTGCTTACCTAAGGTCATTCCCATTGAAAGCATAATAATACTGATAATAAAAACTTGTGTATCGCCTTTGACCCAAGTAAATAAACTCGGTTGATAAAAGGTAATCAGTGATAGCACAATAATAAAAAGTGCGGTGAATTTTGCTAATAAAAAACTGAGCTTCTTCAAAAATTGCATTACTTTCTCCTACATTTCTCTATCAATAAACGCGCTAGCTCCCCTCATTCCAAGGGGCAACTTTGACTAAGCATAACATACCGGGGATTGCCAGCCAGAAACAAAGCCAGAAATAATCATAGTAGCCTAGCCAATCGATCAATGCCCCTGCTTGGGTATTGAGCGTAGCCCTTGGTAATGCGGCAAGGCTGGTGAATAAGGCAAGCTGAGTGGCGGTGTAAAGTGGGTTGGTTTCCCTTGCCATAAAGGCAACAAAGGCAGCGGTACCTAAGCCGATGCCGATATATTCCGCCGCCACAACAAGGGAAAGCGACCACAAGGCACGGCTATCTACAAGCTCAAAAGGCCCTTGTTTAGCTAGCCACGCAAAGCCAAGAATGGTGATAATTTGCACAAAGCCAAATAACCATAAGGCACGGTTAATACCGACTTTCAGCATTAAAATTCCACCTAAAATGCTCGCGATGACCATTGGCCATAAAGAAGCGTTTTTCACGACCAAGCCAATCTGCGTTTTGCTAAATCCCATATCTAAATAAAAAGGTGAAATTAACGCCGTTGCCATACTGTCGCCCAATTTATACAGAAAAATAAACGCTAAGATCCCTAAGGCAGACCAGACGCCTTTGCGTTGAAAAAATTCACTAAAAGGGTCAATCACACTTTCTTTTAAAGTGCGGTGCTTTTTGAGTGTGATGTTAGGTTCTGTACTTAAAAATAGACACATTAAAATCCCCGGCAACATAAACATCGCGGTGATAATAAATACCGTTTGCCACGGAAAATGATCAGCCAAAATTAGTGAAAGCGAACCGGGAACAAGCCCAGCTATACGGTAAGCATTAACGTGAATAGAATTACCTAAACCTAATTCCTTATCAGTTAAAATTTCTCGTCGATACGCATCTAGCACAATGTCTTGCGTAGCAGAAAAAAACGCACAAAGCACACCCAAGGCTGCAATCAAACTCAACCCAGCCTGCTTGCTTGGATCTAAAAAGCCAAATAATGCAAGACTGATTAATAATAAAATTTGTGAAATAAACATCCAGCCACGACGACGTCCTAAGAAAGGCGGCACAAAACGATCGAGCAACGGCGCCCAAATAAATTTCCACGAGAACGGAAGCATCATCAGGGTGAAATAGCCTAAGGTTTTAAGATCCACATTTTCTGCACGCAACCAAATAGGTAATAAAGACACAAGAACATAAAGAGGCAAGCCTGAGCTAAATCCGGTAAATAGACAGATCAGCATATTACGGCTGAAAATTTGTGAAAATAAGTGAATTTGTGTAGTCATAGCCATCGAGTGCGGGGTATTTTTCAAACAAATTGTGCTGTAAGTTTCCTTACAGCACAATGATATTAAGGATTAATCACGGTACCCTTGAGGGTTCTTTTTCTGCCAATTCCACGTATCCTGCATCATTTCCGTTAAGCCACGTTCTGCTTTCCAGCCTAATTCTTTTGCGGCAAGCGATGGATCGGAATAACAAGTCGCAATATCCCCCGGACGGCGCGCCACTAACTGATAAGGAATGTGAATATTATTGGCTTGTTCAAAGGCATTCACCATATCTAACACAGAATAACCTGTGCCTGTACCAAGGTTATAGATGTGTAATCCTGCATCGTTTTGGTGACGATCTAAGGCTTTCAAATGCCCAACGGCAAGATCCACAACGTGAATATAATCGCGTACCCCTGTGCCATCGTGCGTGTCGTAATCGCTACCGAATACAGAAAGTTGCGGTAATTTACCAATTGCCACTTGGCTAATATAAGGCAATAAATTATTTGGAATACCTGTTGGATCTTCACCAATTAGCCCGCTGTGGTGCGCCCCTACTGGGTTGAAATAACGCAAAATAGTAAAACTAAATTTGTCTTCTGCTTTAGCAACATCCGTTAAAATTTGTTCCACCATTAATTTGGATGTGCCGTAAGGATTGGTTGTGCCGCCTACTTTGCACTGTTCGGTGATTGGCACAATTTCAGGATCGCCATAGACGGTTGCCGATGAGCTAAAGACCAAATTCCACACACCTGCCTTACGCATTTCATCGACTAAGACTAACGAGCCAGTGACATTATTCATATAATATTCAATCGGTTTACGAACGCTTTCGCCCACTGCTTTCAAACCAGCAAAATGAATCACCGCGTCAATGTGATTCTCCGCAAAGATTTGCTGCAACATTGCCCGATCTAACACATCGCCTTGATAGAATTTCACCGCTTTGCCTGTGATTTCCTCAACACGCTGCAAGGATTTCGCCGAAGAATTGGATAAATTATCCAGTACCACCACGTCTTTTCCCACATTTAATAATTCTACAACAGTATGAGAGCCAATGTAGCCCGCACCGCCAGTGACTAAAATCGCCATTTTTTCCTCACTTAGGTTATTTGTATTATTTGACGGCATTATAAACCATTTGTAAAACAAGCCCAAAAACTTCCGCAAAAATCACCGCACTTTCTATCAAGCAAACGTTTACTATTCTTTTCTTTTCTGTAAAATAGCGCCATTTTTATTTCAACAAGGCTTTTTATTTTAACTTCATTAACGAAAGGAAATTTATGTTCGCAGAAAAACTTTTTGAGATCACCAAACGTGGCTCAACGGTACGCCAAGAAATTATTGCTGGTCTCACCACTTTCTTGGCAATGGTGTATTCCGTGATTGTAGTACCAAATATGTTGAGTGCCGCCGGCTTCCCACCAGAAAGCGTATTTATCGCCACTTGCTTGGTATCAGGCTTAGGCTCAATTCTGATTGGCTTATGGGCAAACGCCCCAATGGCAATTGGTTGCGCCATTTCATTAACCGCCTTTACGGCATTCAGCCTTGTACTAGGGCAAGGCGTGAGCGTTCCTGTTGCACTGGGTGCAGTATTTTTTATGGGGCTTGTTTTTACCTTAATCTCTGCAACAGGCATTCGTGCGTGGATTTTACGCAACTTGCCTGCAAGCATTGCGCAAGGTGCGGGAATTGGGATTGGTTTATTTTTATTATTAATCGCAGCCAATGGCGTGGGGATTGTGGTTGGCAACCAAGCTGGTTTGCCGGTAAAACTCGGTGATTTCACCACCTTCCCTGTGCTAATTTCCCTTGCGGGGTTAGCGGCAATCATCGGCTTAGAAAAAATGCAAATCAAAGGCGGCATTTTGTGGGTAATTATTGCTATCACGCTTATCGGTTTAGTGATTGATCCAAATGTAAAATTTAGTGGTGAATTATTCAAAATCCCCACTTTTGGTGAACAATCCTTATTCCTTGAGCTGGATTTAATGGGCGCATTACAACCTGCGATCTTGCCCGTTGTTTTTGCCTTAGTAATGACCGCCGTTTTTGATGCCACTGGCACAATCCGTGCCGTAGCAGGGCAAGCAAACTTGTTAGATAAAGACGGGCAAATCATCAATGGCGGCAAAGCCCTCACTTCAGATTCAGTGAGTAGCTTATTTTCAGGCTTATTTGGAACAGCGCCAGCAGCGGTATATATTGAATCCGCCGCTGGTACCGCAGCGGGCGGTAAAACAGGGATCAGTGCGATTGTTGTGGGTCTCTTATTCCTTTTAATGCTCTTTTTCCAACCCCTTGCCAGCCTTGTGCCTAGCTACGCCACGGCACCTGCGTTAATGTATGTCGGCTTGCTAATGTTAAGCAACGTAAACAAATTAGATTTTTCTGATTTTATTGGTGCGATGAGCGGTTTAGTTTGTGCGGTATTTATTGTACTAACTGCAAATATCGTAACAGGCATTATGCTAGGTTTTGCCACACTGGTGATCGGACGAATTATCAGCGGTGAAGTGAAAAAACTGAATATCGGTACGGTATTAATCGCCGTGGCATTATTAGCCTTCTATTTAGGTGGCTGGAATATTTAATCTCTCACTAAAAAGAAGTGCGGTGGAAATTTTTCGATTTTTCCACCGCACTTAAATTTACACATCTTACCCGTTTAATTGACTTCCACCGGCTTTACAATCTCACTTGGGTAGCAGCCGAGTATTTTAAGATAATTACTGTATTCTCTTAACTCCTCTAGCGCTTGTTGTACGGCAGGATTATGGATATTCGCATCAATTTCCAAATAGAACATTTCATCCCAAGGCTGACCATAAATCGGACGAGATTCTAACTTCGTCATATTAATATTGTGCTTTTTAAATACCAATAACGCGTCCACCAATGACCCCGCTTGTCGTTTATTGGTTGTCATCAGCAATAAGGTTTTTGCCTGAATTTGAGGCGATACCGCAACAGGTGCTTTCGCTAATACAATAAACCTTGTAATGTTATTTTCTTGGTTGGCAATGTTGTTTTTGAGTACACGCAAGCCGTACAGATGACCGCCATCTTCATTACCTAACGCAGCAATATTTGGCTTGTTCAGGCTCGCTACAAGCTGCATTGCGTGAGAGCTACTTTCGCAATATTCAATATGCACACGGTCAAGGCGACGAATAAATTGACTACATTGTTGAATGACTTGCGGGTGGCTGTATAACGTGTCAATTTGACTTAATTCCCCCTGCTCTGTGGCTAATACACAATGTTTTATCGGATACGCTAATTCTCCGATTAAAGAAAGATCCGTATGTTGCAATAAATCGTAAACTTCATTAATTGAGCCTGATGTGGTGTTCTCTAGCGGTAAAATGCCGTAATCCGCCTCGCCATTTTGCACTTTTTCAAAGACTTGCTCAAAAGAACTACAACTTAGTTCAATAAATGGCTTTTGATAGCGTGTTGCGTAACTACGCGCCGCAAGGTGAGAATAAGAACCGCGTTTGCCTAAGAATGCAATATGGCTATTTTGCTCACGCTGTTCATTGAGTTTCTTTTGTAGATAAGCTTGTTGAGTGAGTACAGAATCTTCAATAATTTTTTGGAAAATTTGCGTAATATATTGCGGATCAAGCTGATAATTTTGTGTTTCTGCAAACTGAATCAGCTCTTGTAATAATTGCTGTTCACGTTCTACATCACGCAACGCTTTTTGTGTGATTTCCTTACTACGCACAACATCATAAGCTAAACGATGACGTTCCGAAAGCAGTTTTAATAAACTGCGGTCAATTTGAGTGATCTGTTGTCTGATTTCTGCTAAATCCAATGCCATTTTATTCTCTCGGTTATGGGGAATGGAGGTAGGATAAACAAGATTGTTAAGGAGATCAAATGAATATCGTATTAATCATAAGGAAATAATGAGGCTTTTTAATGAATAAGGGTTAACACTAATGAATTAATATTAAAAGTCAGAAAAAAGAAGTGCGGTGCTTTTTACACAAAAAAACTAAATCATTTTCACCGCACTTTATTTTATAGTTAAATAGTTTGCGTTTTATCAAATGCAAGCATTATCTTGCCAATATGCGTTCCTTTATCCATTTCTTGGTGTGCCTGTTTAACCTCTTTAAAATCAAACAATTGATGAATAATGGGTTTGCCAATTTGCTCGTTTTCTAATTGATGCCACACATTCTCTTTTAACGATTGTGCGATTTCAGCTTTTTCTTCCTTGGTGCGACTACGCATTGTTGAACCTGTAATATGGACACGCTTTAACGCGATTTGCAATAAATCCACGTTTGATGCCACTGCTCCGCCCATAAAGCCGATCAAAAATAATCTGCCATTTTGTTTTAAGCAATCTAAATTGCGTTGGAAATAACTGGCACCAACCACATCTAAAATAGCATCAACACCGCCTGCCTGTTTGATGACTTCTGCAAAATCTTGCGTTTTATAATTAATCGCAACCGCACCGTATTGTTCAACAATAGTACATTTTTCTGTATTACCTACGGTTGCGTAGGTTTTGATACCAAGACTTTTGGCAATCGCTAAGGCAGTTAAGCCAATACCACTTGTCCCACCGTGAACCAATAAGTGTTCTCCAGCTTTAACCTGTTGTTGCATAAATAAATTTACCCATACAGTAAACAATGTTTCAGGCAAAGCAGCCGCCTCTACTAAAGAATAATTTTTCGGAATAGGCAAAGCTTGACTGGCTGGTACGAGACAATATTCCGCATAAGCGCCGCCATCAGTTAAGGCACAAATCTTATCACCTAGCTGAAATCCACTTACGCCTTCGCCAATGGCAACGACCGTACCTGAAAGCTCTAACCCCATAATGGGGGTTACCCCTTTCGGCATTGGGTACAATCCTTGACGCTGCATAATATCAGGGCGATTTACCCCAGCGTAAGCCACTTTCACTAACAGTTCACCCGCTCGTGGTGTTGGAATGGTAGCTTGTTGAATAAATAAAACGTCGGGTGCTCCCGCTTCTCGCATCGCAATTTGTTGCATTGTCATCCTTTATTCCTTAATTTAGAACTCCTGTACAGTGGGGCGAACAGTAATTTCATTCACCGCCACATTATCTGGCTGTTCCACCGCATAAGCAATGGCTCGCGCAATAGAACTAGCAGGAATTTCGTGAGCAGCATAAAATTTTTGTACACGCTCACGAGACTCAGGGTCACTACTGCTGAATTTTAGCTCACTTTCAATCGCACCGGGGTAAAGGGTGGTAACACGAATATTATGCCCCGCCATTTCAGCACGCAAACCTTCGCTAATGGCTTTCACCGCAAATTTTGTTGCACTATATACTGTGCCGCCACCTGATGATACTTTCAAGCCCGCGACTGAGGATAAATTGATAATATGCCCCGCATTCTGGCTTAACATTGTCGGTAACACAGCGGCAATACCATAGAGTACGCCTTTAATATTGACATCAATCATTCGATCCCATTCATCCACTTTTAACGCACTCATTACCGCTCCCGGCATAATACCTGCGTTGTTAATTAGCACATCAATACGACCAAATTCCTGTAATGCGGTTTGTGCTAGTTTTTCTACCTCTTCACGTTTTGATACATCCATTTGCACCACAACAGCTTGTCCACCTTGTTGTTTAATGTGCGTTGCTAACTTTTGTAAGCGTTCTAAGCGTCTTGCACCTAAAACTACTTTCGCACCTAAAGCGGCTAGATGGCGAGCCGTTTCCTCACCTAAGCCACTTGATGCACCTGTAATTAATACGACTTTATCTTGAATGTTGTTGTTCATTATCGTTCCTTTGTTTGGCTTAATTTATTGATAAAACAGAAATAGAAAAAGAGCGGTGAAAATTTCCTCAATTTTTACACCGCTCTTTTAAAAATTATTTCACTGCTTTCAATAATTCATCAGCAGCTAAAATCCCTAAATTATTTGATGCCAATGGGCTATCACCAGTAAGCAATTTACGATCTTTATGAACTTGTCCTGTGATGCCTTCATTCATAATTTTCACACCTAATTTAGCTAAATTTTCACCCACTAACCATTGTAATTTACCCGGCATATAACCAATTGCTTGGTTTGCACCTTCATCTAATGCATCAGGGAAAACACAAAGCTCATAGCCTTTAAATGGAAAATCTTCTGCTTTTTCGCCGACACCTGCTGCTAACAAAGAAGCTGGTCCGTGACATAAAGTAATCACGTGTTTATCTTTCGCTAATGCCCAATCTAATACTTTCTTCACCTCTTTACTGTGTGGCACCCCAGCTAATACACCGTGACCTCCCGGAATAAATACGGCGATATAAGGTGAATTTTCAGCCAATACCTCAGGTAAAATCTCTTCTAATTTTTTTGGATTTACTAATTTTGGCAAATATTGATTATATAAATCCATAACGGCTTTATCTTCTTCTGGCATTGCCCAAATTTCTAATTTCACAGGGTTACCTGATAACGTTGCCACATCAATTTCAAAACCAGCGTGGTGCATATGCAACATCGGTAATAACATTTCAACGGGGTGGTTACCTGTTGAGAATAATTTGCCGTTTTGCATTTCAATATAGCGCTCATCAGTACCAATCATTAATACTTTGTGTTTACCGCCCGTATATGGTTTATCGAATTTGAAGCCATCGAAGTCCGTTTTTTTGCTGGTATATTGGGTTAAAGAATATTCTGATGGGAAGAATGCATTGTGTTCAGCGCGATCTGCTACTGGATTTTTACTTAAATCTGTCATTATTTACTCTCCAAAAGTATTTATATTGTATAAAGTTCACAATGAAAAACCGTTTTAGCGTTTTTTCTGGCGTGCATTTTACCCCTAGATAATTGGGTTGAAAAGGAATAAAATTGGAATAGACTATTCGCAAAAAAGGAATAATATGAATAAACTTGATGCGCTTCGTTATTTTAGTGTCGCGAGTGAAACCTTAAATTTTCGTGAAACGGCACAACGGCTTGCCGTATCGCCACAAGTGGTAACACGCATAATAGCCGAGCTAGAAAATCTGCTAGGCGAACCCTTATTTCAACGTAATACACGTAGCATTAAACTGACAGAATTTGGCGAACAATTTCTCCCTCAAGCACAACAATTATTAGCAGATAGCGAACGATTGTTTTCTTCACAAAAAATTAATGATAAAGCAATGCAAGGCATTGTGAGAATTACCCTGCCACCAATGCCTTATAACGATCAACTTTTGTATGAATTATTGCTTGCCCTCGAGCCTTATCCTGATTTGGTAATTGATTGGCGTGTATCCTTAGATAAGCTAAAAACGATTGATGATCAAATTGATATTGGGTTGCGCGTATGCCTTGAACCAGAACAAGATTGGATTGCTCATCACATCTTTACTATACAAGAAAAAATTGTCGCTTCGCCAAAATTATTACAGCGTTTAGGAACACCTGAAAATCTGCAAGATCTTGCATTAAACTATCCACTCAGCGGTTTGATCAACCCCAAACTTAAACGTATTTGGCACTGGCAAATTAACTCTCAACAACATTTTATTCCAACCCACCCAAAATTTTTGGCTTCTGATATGTATAGTGAATTACAATCTGCCTTAGTTGGACGCACTTGCTCGCAGTTAATTGATATTTTATGCCAACCTTATATTGAGCAAGGAAAATTAGTAGAGCTTTTCCCTGAAATAGAAAAACAAAAATGGCAACTTTATTTATATCGACCTTATCAAAGTGTGGTGAGTGAGCGAGTATTATTTGTTTTTGAAAAATTAAGTACTATTTTAAAAAGTATTGTCCATCAGATAGAAATGAAAAAAAGCAAATAAAATAAAAAGTGCGGTAAAAAATAAAGCCATATTTTTCAATATGGCTTTATTCCTTTTAATATTTAGATAAATACTTGATTTGGTGCGAGATAACCTTGTGGTACTTGCTGTTTATCTTCAAAGGTAACAAACTCCCACGCCTCTTGATCTTCAAGCAAGGCTCTTAATAATTTATTATTTAAACCGTGTCCTGATTTATAGGCTTTGAAATCGCCAATGATGTTATAACCACACATATATAAATCACCAATCGCATCTAACATTTTATGACGAACGAGTTCATCTTTAAAACGTAAACCATCTTCATTTAAAATGCGATAATCATCAAGCACGATCGCGTTATCTAGGCTACCACCGAGTGCTAAACCTTGTGATTGTAAATATTCGATGTCTTTCATAAAACCAAAGGTTCTTGCACGGCTAATCTGTTGCACGAATGCTTGAGCTGAAAAATCCATCACATAATTACGCACATCTTTGCTAATCGCTGGATGATTAAAATCAATGGTGAAATCCAGACGGAAACCATTATAAGGTTTAAATTCTGCCCATTTATCACCATCTTCTACGCGAATTGGCTTTTTCACGCGAATAAATTTTTTCGCGGCATTTTGTTCTTCAATACCAGCATCTAATAAAAGATAAATAAATGGGCTAGCACTACCGTCCATAATTGGAATCTCAGGTGCGTCCACCTCAATAATCACATTATCAATCCCTAATCCTGCTAATGCGGCATTTAAATGCTCAACCGTGGAAATTCTAATTCCTTCTTCATTTATCAAGCAGGTACAAAGCATCGTATCACGCACTGCATTGGCGTTGGCAGGGAAAGTTACTGGCGGATTTAAATCCGTACGGCAATAAATAACACCGGTATTTGCCATTGCTGGGCGTAAAGTTAGTGTGACTTTGTTTCCACTATGTAACCCAACACCCGTTACTTTAATACTTTGTTTTAAGGTTCTTTGTTTAATCATAATATTTCCTAAATCCATTGAATAACAATAAGATTTATTCCTTTATTTATCTTCCGGTTTACGCATAAAACTGTTCGCATTCACTAAGCCTTCTTCTCTTTTAAGTGAATTTAAACGATCAGTAATTGGCGTATCTAAAATATTTCTATGTGTTAAATCAGCAGGACGATTTGGCATTTGCCCCACTTGTGAATTATGCGTCTGATAGCCTGTTGCTTGCTGTTGTCCAAATGGTTCTTGATTAACTTTTTGCATTGGCTGACCTAATGGTACGGTACGTGGTGCAATTTTAATATCTGGTGCATCAATATCACCAATCCCCGTTGCGACAATGGTTACACGGATTTCATTCGACATATCTGGTACTAACGTTGTTCCTACCACAACCGTTGCCTCTTCTGATGCAAAGGCTTTAATCGTATCCCCCACTATGGTAAATTCATCTAAGGTTAAATCAAATCCAGCAGTGACATTAACTAACACGCCTCTTGCCCCAGATAAATCCACATCTTCCAATAATGGGCTAGCAACCGCTTCCTGTGCAGCTTTCTCTGCACGTCCATCACCCGCTTCACCTTCAACCACACCAGATCCCATCATCGCGCGCCCCATTTCAGACATTACGGTACGAACGTCTGCAAAGTCCACGTTAATTAAGCCGGGAGAAGTAATCATATCGGAAATACCCGTTACTGCATTACGGAGAATATCATTTGCAGCAGCAAAGGCATTTACTAAACTGATGTTTTTACCTAATACTTTTAATAATTTTTCATTTGGAATGATAATCAAAGAATCAACGTGTTTAGAAAGCTCTTTAATTCCCATTTCGGCAAATTGCATACGCTTTGGACCTTCGAATGCGAAAGGCTTGGTTACTACAGCAACAGTAAGGATACCCAAGTCTTTTGCGATTTGCGCAACAATTGGAGCGGCACCTGTTCCTGTACCACCGCCCATACCTGCGGCAATAAATACCATATCCGCCCCTTCAAGCATTGCACGAATCGCCTCTTGATCATCTTCTGCGGCTTTACGACCAACATTTGGATTAGCACCTGCTCCCAGTCCTTTGGTTGTTGAACCACCAATTTGAACGGTTTGTTGTACTTTGCTTTTACGCAAGGCTTGTGCATCAGTATTTACCGCATAGAAAATAATTCTATCGTGTTCGTCATTTGCAGTTGGGAAAGCTAATTCATCAGCCCCCACTAATGTGCCGCCAATATCGTTTTTTATCATATTAGCAACCATATGATCCACAGCGTTACCGCCACCACCGCCAACGCCAACGACTTTAATAAGTGCGCCGTTCATATCACCAAGATCATAATCCACTGGTTCAAACATAGTTATTCTCCGTTAATGCCAGGGTTTTGCTGGCACAAAATTAAAACCTAAATTGCTCTTATTGTAGATGAAAAATGCAAATTCTCAAAATTCAGACCGCACTTTATTAATAAAAATTCCAAAAAAATAATAAAAGAAACCAAAAAATCGTAAATTTTTCACCGCACTCTATTTTAGGCAACAAAATGTTTTTCAGCAAAACTCAATACGAACTCAACCGCTTCACGATCCATTTGTGCAAATGCCTCATTCAAAGGCTGATGATTTAGTACTGAGATCAAGTTATTATTATCTAATACCTTAAGCGTTGTAGCTAATTTTTCCACTTTGCTGATCGCAATTTCTGCATTTACACTACGTTTGCTTCCTTCAAAATCAAAAGGCTTCACTACCACTGCTGCCAATGGGATTTTAATCTCATTAAGACTCTCTACAATCGCAGGAATCACCATTGAGGATGTGTTACCACCAGCAGCTGAAACTAAGATAACCAAATCACTATTACCAACCATTTGGCGTAATTTTTCTTCTACTTGTTGAGCAACTAATGTTTCTTGATTTAACTCATCACTTAGCAGCAAGCTATCTTGTGCCTTGCTCGTATTGAGTACATCTTTATCGTTATCTATAGCATAAAAAGCAAACTCATTGCTATGGGGGGAACTAATGAACGTATCGTCTTGAGCATTTTTTTGCATTTTATCCATAATCATCTGGAGTTTTTTTGTACCATAACTTCCAACACCCAGCACACTAATCAATAATTTATCACCCACTTTTCTTTCCTCTCAGCTTAAATAAAAATTGATTAAAATTCAGACCGCACTTTATTCATAATTTTTTTCACCCCAGCCCAAGCAGCGCCTAAAAAGCTTTCTCCTGAGCCATATTGATCATTAATAGGGCTTTCATCTTCATCATTATGATTATACTGTAACAAACCAACAACGGTAGAATATTGGGGTTTATTTACATAATCCGTTAGCCCAGTTATATTTAATGGGCTACCGACACGTACTTGCATTCCAAATACTTTAGTGGCACATTGTTTTAAATCTTCAATTTGTGCGCCCCCACCGGTAATCACAACACCAGCAATTAATTCAAACTTCATTTGTTTGCTTTCAAGTTCATACTGCAATTGGTTTAATTCTTGGCGAACTAAGCCGAGTAATTCTTCATAACGCGCTGAGGTGGCAACAGATAATTGTTCTTTGGTTAGCACGCGTGGCGCTCGTCCGCCAATTCCCGCTACTTCAATCCGTTTTTCTGGGTGTGAAGAAGGGGGATTCCACGCACTGCTATAATTCACTTTGATCCGTTCAGCTTCTGTTCTTGATGTTTCACAAGCATAAGCAATATCATCGGTAACACGATTTCCTGCATAAGGAATGACTTTACTAAAACGTAATGCCCCATTAGTGTAAACGACAATATCCATTGTGCCTGCACCAAAATCAATTAAGCAAACACCAAGATCTTTCTCATCTTCGGTTAACACAGAGCAACCTGATGCAACGCCTGAATAAACGATTTTATCCACTTTTAATTTACAACGCTCTACGGCTTTTTTAAGGTTGTTTTGCCAATCTTGGTGACAAGCAATCAAATGCGCTTGCGCTTTTAAACGTACACCTTGTAAACCAAGGGGATCTTTAATATTTACCTGCTTATCTACCGCATATTCTTGTGGAATAATGTGCAATAAGGAAAGCCCTTCGCCCATTCTCACTGAGCTAGCAGTGTGCATTGCGGAATCAATTTCATCTTGCGTAACTTCTCCTTCGGCAATAGGAACAAAGCCACTTTCATTCAGACTTTGGATGTGATCGCCCGTAATTGCTAAAGTAACGCTCATAATCTGGCAATCTGCCACTGATTCGGCTGCCTCAATCGCACGTTGAATAGAGGTCACCACTGCATTGAGATCAGTAATGCTGCCTTTATCAATCCCTTTAGAAGGGCAACTTCCTACACCTAAGATATTTACTACGCCGTCTGGCAACACTTCACCCACAACAGCGACAACTTTAGAAGTACCGACTTCCAATCCGACAATCGTTTTTGATTCCACAATCTTTGCCATTTTCTAACTTCTTATCAGGTAAAATTATTCATTTATATCAATCATTCCTATTGCTGCCCCTACTTTATAGCGTAGATCAACATAGGATAACTTTTTATTTTCAGGAACTTCAATTTGCGGATAAATAGTAGCAAAACGATCAAGTTTGCTTTTCCATTCTCCGCGTCCTAATTTTAATAATACGCCATTATCAAGTTCTAATTGCCAAGCTTCGCGATCATCAATTGCAACAGATTTTAACGTTAAGCCTTTTGTTTTAAGATCTTGATAAATCTTTTTCCACGCATCCAGTACGACTAGACTTTGATAATCAGGCCCTGCTAAATGCGGTAAGTTTTTATCTTGCAACTTATCCATTGGCAATTTAAACACCACGCCATCACTAGATAAAAATTCATTATCGTTCCAAACTGCGACAGGTGTATACTCACTCACTAAAATATTAAGGCGATCAGGCCAAATTTTTCTCACTACGGCTTGTTTGACCCAAGGCATTTTTTGAATTTGCTCACGAACTAAACTTACATCTTGTCCAAAAAAACCTTTAAGATCGCCCATTTTTATCAGCATATCACGCACATCTTCATCGGTGGTGAATGCTGGCGTTCCTACCAGATTAAAAGCACTAATTGGACGATCATCTAATTTTTCCAGCCAGTTTTGCCAATTTGAGTAAACATAAAACAGTAACCCTAGACATAATAGCACAATTAATGGCTTGACCTGCATAAAAAAGCGAGATCTTGGCTCCCCCGTGCGTATGCTTTGTATCGCTTTATGCCGCCATAACTTCATTAAACACTCAGCTCCAAAATTTTCTCTACTAACTGTTCAAAAGAATAACCAACGCTCGCCGCTGATTTCGGGAATAAACTATGGCTCGTCATTCCCGGGTTAGTGTTGACTTCCACTAAGCGGAATTGCCCTTCACCGTCCATCATTACATCAATACGGCTCCACCCACGGCAACCTACTGCATCATAAGCACGCTTGACTAATTGACGTAATTCCTGTTCACGCTCATCAGTTAAACCGGCTGGACAAAAATATTGCGTATTATCAGAAACATATTTTGCTTCATAATCATAAAATTCGCCTTCAGGAACAATTTTAATGGCAGGTAGCACTTCATTGTCTAAAACAGGCACAGTAAATTCATCGCCAGCAAGCCATTCTTCAATCAAAATCGTCTCATCAAAACCTAACGCAAATTCCACCGCACTTTGTAATTCATCAAGATGATTGACTTTCTTTAAACCTACACTTGACCCCTCCAACGAAGGTTTCACCATTAATGGCAGACCTAATTTTTCGACAACAGCGGCAGGATTTAGTTCAGAGACTGTTGATTTCGTTACGATTTCCATATTCGCCACAGGTAAACCAAAGGCTTTCCACAGCATCTTAGTACGCATTTTATCCATTGTTAAAGCGGATGCCATTACCCCACAGCCAGTGTAAGGAAGACCTATTTGCTCAAGCAATCCTTGCATTGTGCCATCTTCGCCACCACGTCCGTGTAAAATATTAAATACGCGATCAAATCCTTGTTGTTTTAATTCCGCCACGGGAAACGTTTTAGGATCAATTGGGTGAGCATCATAACCTAGACTTTTTAAGGCATTAAGCACCGCTTCACCGGAATTAAGCGATACTTCACGCTCTGCAGAAGTTCCCCCAAGTAATACGGCAATTTTTTCTTGTTTTAATGTTTTCTTCATACTGCTTCCAATTAATTTTCTGCCCAATTTGTTGCTAATTGACGGGATAACTTACTCACATTACCCGCCCCTTGCGCCAAAATCAGATCTCCATCTTGAATCACCTGATCTAAGATTTCCGCAAGACTTTCCTGTTCAGCGACAAAAATCGGATCGACTTTACCTAAATTACGAATCGAACGACATAATGAACGACTATCAGCTCCTGCAATAGGGGCTTCACCTGCAGCATACACATCAAGCATTAATAGCACATCCACTTGCGATAATACTTGTACGAAATCATCAAACAGATCTCGAGTACGCGAATAACGATGAGGTTGGAAAATCATCACAATTCGCTTATTTTCCCAACCTTTTTTCGCTGCTTCAATGGTTACGCCCACTTCAGTCGGATGATGTCCATAATCGTCCACTAACATTACTTTTCCATTTGGACGAATAAATTGACCAAGCTGATCAAAACGACGTCCTGCCCCTTGGAAATCGGCTAAGGCGGCTAAAATAGCCTCATTGCTAATCCCTTCTTCTTTTGCCACGGCAAAGGCTGCCGTTGCATTTAACGCATTATGTTTACCCGGGACGTTAAGCAATACATTCACCCGTTCACCTTGCGGTGTAACAACCGTGTAATGGCCTTGAAAACCTGTTTGCTGATAATCTTCAATGCGATAATCGGCATTTTCATTAAAGCCATAAGTGATCACCTGACGCCCCACTTTTGGAATAAGTTCAAGTAACACAGGATCATCTGCACACATTACCGCTAAGCCATAAAACGGTAAATTATGTAAGAAATTGACATAGGTTTGTTTCATTTCTTCAAAATCACCGTGATAGGTTTCCATATGGTCGGGTTCAATATTTGTTACCACAGAAACCATTGGCTGTAAGTGTAAAAAAGAGGCATCACTTTCATCTGCTTCAGCGATTAAATAACGGCTTGCCCCTAAATGTGCATTTGTCCCTGCTGATTTCACTAATCCGCCATTTACAAAGGTAGGATCAAGCCCTGCTTGTGCATAAATCATTGAAATCATTGCTGTTGTTGTGGTTTTTCCGTGTGTTCCTGCAATAGCAATGCCGTGACGGAATCGCATAATCTCCGCTAACATTTGCGCACGTTGAATAACGGGAATGCGGTTATTATGCGCTTCCACAACCTCAACATTATCTTCTTTAATCGCACTGGATACCACCACCACGCTGGCGCCATCTACATTAGCGGGTTGGTGAGAAAAATAAATTTTTGCCCCCAATGCACTTAGGCGTTGAGTTACCGCATTTTCCGCAATATCAGATCCTGTTACTTGATAGCCTTCATTTAATAATACTTCCGCGATACCGCCCATTCCCGCACCACCAATACCGACAAAATGAATTTGTTTCACGCGACGCATTTCTGGCACGGTTTGTCTTACTCGTTTTTGAAATTCTTTCATTGCTCTGCCTCTTGCTTTTATTCTTATTTTGCCACCGCCATAATCACCTCGGCCACCTGCTGAGCAGATTGAGGTGTGGCCATTGCTTTGGCTTTTTCTGCCATTGTTAATAATTGGCTACGATCAAATTGGTTCAACATCTCAATAAGTGCTTCTGCGCTGAGATCTTTTTGTTCAATAATTTTGGCTGCGCCCACATCAGCTAAATATTTTGCATTCAAATATTGCTGTCTATCTTTATGTTGGAATGGCACAAAAATCGCAGGTGTCCCGACAGCCGCAAGTTCACACACGGTTAAAGCACCGGAACGGCAAATAACAATATCTGCCCAGCCATAGGCCTCCGCCATATCATCAATAAAATCAGTTACTTGTACATCAGCCCCTGGCGGATAAAGTGCGGTGATTTTTTCTGACATATTTGCCCCAACTTGGTGACGAACGGTCAATTTATCCCCTAATGCCTCCACCACTTTTGGTAAAGTGAGATTTAATACGCGTGCGCCTTGACTTCCCCCCACCACAAGCACATTTAATTTTCCTGAACGCGCGGCAAAACGCTCGGCGGGGCTTGGCATTGCAAATAAAGATTGGCGAACAGGGTTGCCCACGACTTCAGTATTCGGGAAAGTGTTAGGAAAGGCTTGCAATACGCGCGTTGCAATTTTAGCCAGCCAAGAATTGGTCAATCCCGCCACCGCATTTTGTTCGTGTAACACAATGGGAACCGCACACAATTTTGCTGCCACCCCACCCGGGCCAGAAACATACCCTCCCATACCAAGCACGGCACTAGGCTGATAATCTTGAATAATTTTTTTCGCTTGGAAAATTGCCCGCACAATTTTAAATGGCGCGGCAAGTAAGGCTTTTATTCCTTTACCTCGCAAACCAGAAATTTGAATAAATTTAATCGGGATACCGTGCTTCGGCAATAATTGGGCTTCCATACGATCTTGCGTACCAAGCCAACAGATCTGCCAACCTTGTTGCTGTAAATATTGTGCAACCGCAATAGCTGGGAAAACGTGTCCGCCAGTCCCCCCCGCCATCACCAATAAACGTTTTTTTTGTTGTGCCACAATTTATCCTTTTGTCTTAATCATCACGCAAGCGTGCGTGTCCACTTCGCATCAGTCGATTTTCGTGATCAATGCGCAATAAAATGCCGATACACACCGACATAATAATCAAACTTGATCCCCCATAACTTACCAAGGGGAAGGTTAATCCTTTGGTCGGTAATAAACCTAATGCCATTCCTAAATTCACAAAGCCTTGGAAGAAAATCCAAAAACTGATACCGAAGGCGAAAAACCCTTTGAAACGTTGCTCTAGTTGTAATGATTCTCGCCCAATTTTCATTGCCCTAAACACCAATAATGCTAACAATGCAATGACAAATAAAATGCCGATTAAACCAAATTCTTCTCCGACTACCGCCATCACAAAGTCAGTATGGGCTTCGGGTAAATATTCTAATTTCTGAATGGAGTTTCCTAATCCTTCACCTGTAATTTCGCCTCGACCAAATGCCATTAATGAGTTTGAAAGCTGAAATCCCGTACCATAAGGGTCTTTGAAGGGATCGGAAAACCCCGTTAAACGTTTAAAGCGGTAAGCTGATGAAATCGCTAGCCATAATACAAGCAATACGCCAGAACAACCCAACGCTAAGAATTGCCAGAGATTTGCTCCGACAATCCAAAGCAAGCCAAAAGTAATCACAAATAATACAACGGTACTTCCTAAATCGGGTTGCAACAATAATAAAGCGCCCAATACTCCCATTACAATGAATGGCTTGAAAGCACTGAGTTTGCGGCTGCGCACTTCATCGTAACGACGGGTAAAATAGCTCGCCAAAAAACAAGTGAGCGCCAACTTCGCAAATTCAGCGGGTTGGAAATTAAAGAAAATCATTGGAATCCAGCGTCTCGCACCGTTAATTCTTGACCCAATCCCCGGAATAAGCACCATTACGAGCAAAATGATTGCGATCCAAAAAATATAGCCATAATATTTTTCCCAAAATGTCATTGGAATATTTAAGACGGTGTAGCAAGCAAAAATAGACAACACCACATAAATGGCATCACGTTTTGCAAAATAAAAAGAATCATTGAATAATCTCGCCCCCACAGGAATAGATGCTGAGGATACGGCGATCAATCCAATCACGAGCAAACTCACAAACAACCATAATAATGCTCTATCGTAGAGCAAATTATTTGGTGTGATTCTTAACTGGGCTTTTAACTTTTCAATAAACTGCATTGATGATTCTCTAACTTAGTTTCGCTAAACGAGTAAATTCCTCACCGCGTTTTTCAAACGAGGCAAATTGATCAAGACTCGCGCAAGCAGGGGAAAGTAACACCATATCGCCCTCTTTTAGTTTTGCACGAAAATCCTCTATCGCCTGTTCCATTGTGTCAAATAAATGACTTTGCGTAGAAAGTTGTGCCAGTTTTACACCATCTTGCCCAAAGCAATAACATTCAATATGCGGTTGATTAATAAGCGCAGCGAGTTCAGAAAAATCAGCCCCTTTGCCGTCTCCACCGAGCAATAAATAAAGTTTGCCCGCCACTTGCAAGCCAGTGAGTGCGGCAACGGTGCTACCGACATTAGTGGCTTTGGAATCGTTAATCCAACGTACCCCCTGTGCCAAATGAGCTAATTGAAAGCGGTGATCTAAACCGGTAAACTCACGCAGTGCGGTGCAAATTCCTTGCAAATTTATCCCCGCACTTTGTGCAAGGGCAATGGCAGCAAGCGCATTCATATAATTATGGCGACCTGTCAATCTGATTTCATCGCAAGGTAATATCACCTCATCATATGCCATTAAATATTGTTTACCGTTTTCTGTTTTTAACCAATAATCCGCATTATGTTCGGCGAAACTGACTTGTTTTCTCGCTCGCAAGCTCCCTTCTTGTTGAGTGAGTGGATCTTCGGCGTTAATTACTGCAGTTTGGCAATGATGATAAATTTTTAACTTTGCTTGGCGATAATCTTCTAAATCCACATAGCGATTCATATGATCTTCACTCACATTCAGCACTGTGGCAGCAACGGCTTTTAAGCTATAAGTGGTTTCTAGTTGAAAGCTTGATAGCTCCAACACATAAATATCGTGATGTTGTTCAAGTAAAGAAAGGGCTGGGATACCAATATTACCGCCCATTCCCACTTTCAAGCCCGCTGCTTTCGCCATTTCAGCTACCAGTGTGGTAACGGTACTTTTTCCATTTGAACCGGTAATCGCAATAATCGGTTTATCTGCGGCACGGCAGAACAATTCAATATCGCCCACCACTTCAACGCCAGCTTGAAGTGCGGTGTAAATTTCTGGTGTTTTTACTGCAAGCCCGGGGCTTATCACAATCATATCGCTTTCCAGCAACCATTGTGAGTTCAGGCTCCCTGTATGCACGAGGACATTTTTCCCCAACTGCTCTACACCAGCAGGTGATTGGCGGGTATCCATCACTCGAACCTTTGCTCCTTGAGCAAGTAAATATTCCACACAAGATAGACCGGTTTTCCCCAAGCCAACCACACAGATATTTTTATCTTGATATTGATTCATTGTTTGCTTTCACCCTTTTCTAACGTAATTTCAACGTAACCAAGCCAAGTAATACAAGCATTAAGGAAATAATCCAAAAGCGGATAATCACACGCGGCTCAGGCCAGCCTTTTAATTCAAAATGGTGATGAATGGGTGCCATACGAAAAATACGTTGTTTACGCAGTTTGTAAGAACCCACTTGCAAAATCACTGACAGCGTTTCCATCACAAAAACCCCGCCCATAATCACTAATAGAAATTCTTGTCGCACAAGCACTGCAACCACGCCTAATGCGCCACCTAGCGCAAGTGATCCCACATCGCCCATAAAAACTTGTGCTGGGTAAGTATTAAACCAAAGGAAACCTAATCCCGCCCCAACAATCGCAGTACAAAACACAACCAATTCAGAAGTATATTTTATGTGCGGAATATACAAATAATTCGCCCATTCTATGTTACCCGTTGCCCACGCAATCAAGGCAAATGCCCCAGCAACAAATACCGTTGGCATAATGGCAAGCCCATCTAAGCCATCGGTTAAATTTACCGCATTACTTGTACCAACAATAACAAAATAGGCTAACACAACATAGAATAAGCCAAGCTGTGGCATCACTTCTTTAAAAAATGGCACAACAAGGCGTGTTGCATCAGTATCTTTGCCGACTGCATACATACCAAACACTGCCACTAAGGCAATCGCAGAAAGCCAAAAATATTTCCAGCGTGCAATTAAGCCGTCTGTATTTTTGCGGGTGATCTTACGGTAATCATCCACAAACCCCACCACACCATAGCCGAGCAAAACAAGTAAGCTAAACCAGATATAAGGATTGGCTAAATTCGCCCAAAGTAATGTACTGACGGTAATGGCGAATAAAATCATAATCCCCCCCATCGTTGGGGTACCTTTTTTGCTTAAATGGCTTTCTGGCCCGTCATTACGCACTTCTTGCCCAAATTTTAGAATTTGTAAGCGGCGGATCACTTTTGGTCCAATCCATAAAGAAATTAACAATGCCGTTAATAATGCCAAGATCGCACGTACGGTAATATAAGAAATAACATTAAAACCACTCTGGTATTGTTGCAGATATTCTGCGAGCCAAACTAACATTGAAAGCTATCCTTTAATAATTCAATCACATTTTCTAATTGCATTCGGCGAGAGCCTTTGGCTAACACCACGACAGATTGATTTTGTGCTAATTTTTCTTTAACTAATTCAGTAACAAAATCAGCTAATTGATTTTGTTGAGAAAAATGCGTTCCGCCACATTGGGCTGAAATTACGGCACTTTCCTTACCATAACTTGCGACAAAATCTAATTGTGCGGCTTGTGCAGCCTCTGCCACTTGCTGATGACAAAACTGACTATTTTCGCCTAATTCTGCCATATCGCCAACAATTAAAATGCGAAAAGCGGGATATTTTTGTAACACTTGAATCGCCGATTGCAAAGAATCCACATTGGCGTTGTATGTATCATCAAGTAACAATAAATTTTTGCAAGGCTGAATGGGGAATAAACGCCCTTTCACTTTTGTCCCTGTTGCCAAACCTCGTTGCACATCAGAAAGCGTTGCCCCCACATTCATTGCCAAAGCAGCAGCGGCTAAGGCATTACTGATATTATGTTCACCTAAATAAGGTAACTGAATTGCAATATCCCCTTGCGGACTGTGTAAGACAAATTGCGATCCTTGCTCGTTGAGCTGAATTTCTGTGGCATAAAAATCAGCTTGTGAATTTGTTAAAGAAAACGACCGCACTTGGTGATCGGCGATATTCTTTTGCCAATCAGATAAATAATTGCAATCTAAATTAATTAACGCAATGCCTTGCGGTGCTAAGCCTTGATAAATTTCCCCTTTGGCTTGTGCTACCCCAGCAAGGCTACGAAAACCTTCTAAATGTGCGGCGGCAACATTATTGACCATTGCTACATTAGGACGCACTAATTCGGTGGTGTAAGCAATTTCACCAAGATGATTCGCACCTAATTCGATCACCGCAAATTTATGTTGTGGCGTAAGACGTAATAGGGTTAATGGCACGCCAATATCGTTATTAAAATTACCGTTGGTAAATAAAACCTGAGAAAAATCCCCCGCACTTTGTTGCAAAATGGCAGCCGTCATTTCTTTTACCGTGGTCTTGCCTGATGATCCTGTTATTGCCACAGTTAAAGGGTTAATTTCTGCTTTTAACCATTTGCCCAATTGTCCTAAAGCAAGGCGAGTATCAGCCACAATGATCTGTGGTACGTTAATTTCACATAGGTGATCCACAATCACCGCCAATGCCCCTTGTTCTACGGCATTGGCTAAATATTGATGGCCATCAAATCGCTCACCTTTCAAGGCAAAGAATACGCCTTGTGGATTGGCTTGACGGGTATCCGTGCTGATATTTTCAATCACCACACCACTTTCACCAGAAAGTGTGCCATTGAGAATATTCGCCAATTGTTGTGTCGTTAATTTAATCATTTTGTTTCACTAAAATATTGTTTTACTGTGGCTTGATCGGAAAATGGCAATTTGCTTGTGCCAATAATTTGATAATCTTCGTGGCCTTTACCCGCAATCAGCACCACATCTTGTGGTTGCGCCATTGTAAGTGCTTGTCTAATTGCTTGATCACGCTGATGAATAATCTTCACCTTGGTTAAATCAACAAATCCAGCTTGAATGTCTTGAATAATTTTCGTTGCATCTTCAGTGCGTGGGTTGTCATCAGTAACAATCACGAAATCAGCAAACTGTTCTGCAACGTGTGCCATTTGTGGACGTTTGCCCGTATCTCGATCGCCACCGCAACCAAAAACACAGTAAAGCACGCCATCACAATGTAAGCGTGCGGCTTGCAACGCTTTTTCTAACGCATCTGGCGTGTGGGCATAATCCACAATAGCGGTTGCTTGGTTTGGGGCATTCAAACGCTCCATTCGCCCACAAACGCCCCGTAATTTTGCCACACTTTGGCAAAGTTCGGTTAAGGAATAACCTAAAGCAAGGAGGCTTGCAAAAGCGAATAATAAATTGCTGACATTAAATGCACCGATCAATGGGCTATGTAATTCCCCCTTGCCCCAACTGGACGCAAAATGAATGACCGCGCCTTGATGATGAAATTGGATTTGCTCTGCTTTTAACCATTGTTGATGCGTTGGTTGATAATCAGCTTTTACACTTACTGCAATGGCATTCGGCAATGCCTGCAACCATTGTGCACCAACGGGATCATCAGCATTAATCACTTTATGCTGAGTCGCTAATTCGCTGAATAAACGATATTTCGCCGCTGCATAATTTTCCATTGTATGATGATAATCAAGATGATCACGGCTCAGATTGGTAAAAATCGCCACAGCAAATTGCAAAGCTTCAACACGATGTTGTACTAAGCCGTGTGAAGATACTTCAATCGCTGCAAAATCTGCCCCAGCTTGCACAAAATGATCCAACGCAGATTGAATTTCAATGGCTGAACCGGTGGTGTTTGTCGCTTCCTTTATTTGCCCAAGCACCCCATTCCCAATCGTCCCCATTACCGCGCTGCGATGCCCAAGCAAGTTCGCCCACTGCGCCAAAAGCTGAGCTACCGTGGTTTTACCATTCGTGCCTGTTACACCGACTAATGTTAAATGATGAGAAGGATCATCATAAAATTGCCCTGCAAGATGAGATAAATGTGATGCTAACTCATAATAAGCGATAAGCGGAATACCTTGTTCCATTTTGACGGCTAAATGTTGTTGCGGAAAATCTGCCTCAAAAAGCACCGCACTTGCGCCATTGGCAATAGCTTGTGGAATATAATTTCTGCCGTCTGTTTGATGCCCTTTTATCGCAACGAAAAGACAGCCAGTCTTTACAGAGCGGCTGTCTAAGGTCATTTCGGTCAGCTCAACCTCTTGAGGCAAATGGTTTATCCCCAAAAGTGCGGTGAGTTTTTTCATTCTTTTTTCCTCTACCAGAAGCTAGTTGGTTTTTTCATCTTTTTTCTGATCACTTAAACGAACAGTGCGTTTTGCGACTTTTTGTTGCGCGATGCCATCCGGCGTAACATTATTCATTCGTAGTGCATATCCCATAATATTTGAGAATAATGGGGCAGAAACCGCACCACCATAATATTGTCCTGCTTTTGGTTCATTAATCAGTACAATCAAGGCATAACGGGGATCAGAAATTGGGGCAATGCCTGCGGTATAAGCAATATATTTATCCACATAGCGACCTTTCTCCAGTTTTTTTGCCGTCCCTGTTTTAATCCCGACACGATAACCTTCTACCATTGCGCGTTTATTTTTAATTGCCACTTTTTCCATCATATTGACCACTTCACGGGTAATTTTTTCGGAAAACACACGCTGACCAATCACTGGCGGATCAACCTTAGTAATGGAAAGTGGACGATAAATCCCAAAGCTTCCTAACGTTACGTAAGCACGCGCAATTTGTAGTGGTGTCGCATTTATCCCATAACCATAAGCCACGTTAGCGCGTTCAATATCTGCCCAGCGTTTACGACTTGCATTTAAAATGCCTGATTGTTCACCAATCAACCCTAACTCTGTTGGCTTCCCTAACCCCGCATTTTGGTAGGTTTCCATTAATGCACTCGGTGGCATACGCAAAGCTAAACGACTTACCCCTCGGTTACTGGAATTTTCGAGAATTTCATCAAGGGTTTGGCGATCTCTAGGGGCAACGTCTTTCACTTCGTGTCCATTTAACACCAAAGGCCCTGTATTAATCACTTCGTTACGCCCTACCACACCGTTTTGAAGTGCGGTCAAAACAACGAAAGGTTTTACTGTCGAACCGGGTTCAAAGGTGTCTGTAATCGCTCGGTTTCGCATTAAATCTGCTTTCACACCAACACGGTTATTTGGGTTATAGGAAGGGGCATTGACCATCGCTAACACTTCACCAGTGCGAATATCCACTAATACTGCGGTACCTGATTCCGCCTTATTCTCTGCCACCGCTTTTTTGATTTCACGGTAAACCATTGATTGCAGTTTTTCATCAATACTCAAGGTAACGTCGTGGGCATCATATTTTTTTACATCTGCAATGTCTTCTACAACGTGTCCAAATTTATCCTTGCGGTAAGTACGAGAACCCGATTTTCCCACCAATAACGCGTTAAAACTTTTCTCAATCCCTTCAATGCCTTCACCATCAATATTGGTATAACCAATTAAATGAGCTGTCTCCTCGACTCTAGGATAAAAACGGCGAGCCTCTGTTTTCAGTACAACGCCTTTAATTTTTAGTTGCTTAACATAATCCGCGACGGTTGGTGAAACCTGACGAGATAAATACACGAAACGCGAAGAAGGATCTTTTTCCACGCGTTTAACTAACTGGCTATAAGAAACACCGAGGGCTTTGGCTAAGGCTTGCCAACGATCTTTATCCTGTAACGAATTCTCTTCAAACACAAATTTTGCGTCAGCCACCACGGAATACATTGGCACGCTTACAGAAAGTAATTGTCCATTACGATCTAAAATTGAACCTCGAACTGAAAGCACCTGTTGTGTTCGCACTGAACGCTTATCTGCCTCATCAGCAAGGGGATCCGCATTTACCACTTGCACATAAGCCGCTCGGGCAATCAATGCAGTTAACAAAAGCATAGTGAAAAAAACAGCAACACGAAAACGTATCAGCAAAAAACTACTATCGTAAGAAATTTTAGGTTTATTGCGTTTAATCGCACTGCCTGTGCTAGTGCTACGCTTTGCTTTATTATTTTTCTTAATCATCCTTGCCCCTCAAATTATTCTAATAATAAAATTTCTTGTTCTGGCGAGATATGTTGCATTTGTAATTTCCCAGTTGCAATCGCCTCAACACGAGTATTATCACTTTGGGTTGCTTCTTCTAACTTTAAGTTTAAAAATTCATTTTCTAAGGCTTGGTGTTGTAGTACTAATTCGCCTTTTTCTGCAATCAGCCCACGCGTTTGGTGAGTAATCCAAATTGTGCTTAGCGCACTCACAATCACTAATGCCATTAACGCCATCAAGAGTTTGTTTGAGGCAAAAAGATCCTCGACAATAATGCTACGCAATGGATAGCGTTCTGAATTTTCAATCATTTTTATACCCTCTCCGCAATGCGCAGTACTGCACTCCTAGAGCGTGCATTTTGTGCAATTTCTTGTTCTGTTGGCATAATTGCTTTACCAATGGTTTTTAAGGTTTGACTACGCTGAATTTGATCTTCGCGCAATGGAAGGCCTTTTGGTAAACTTTCCCCCTTACTTTGCTTACGCATAAAATGCTTCACCATACGATCTTCTAGGGAATGGAAACTGATGATTGACAAACGTCCTTGTGGCGCTAACACTTGTAAAGCCCCGGTTAAAACACGCTCTAGCTCTTCGAATTCGGCATTAATAAAAATACGAATTGCCTGAAAACTGCGTGTTGCAGGATGTTTATGTTTATCCTTAAAAGGTACTGATTGAGCGATTAATTCAGCTAATTGCAAGGTACGATGCAGTGGCTCTGTGCCATTTTGACGTGCGTTTTTATTATAATTAACAATAGCTTGCGCAATACGCTTAGCGAACCGCTCTTCACCAAAGGTTTTCAGTACCCAAGCAAGATCTTGCTCTGAAACCTGTTGTAACCACTCTGCCGCTGATAAACCTTGCGTAGTATCCATTCGCATATCAAGTGGCCCATCTTTCATAAAGCTAAAACCGCGTTCTGCTTCATCTAATTGCGGTGAAGAAACGCCAAGGTCGAGCAAAATCCCATCAATTTTCCCAACTAAACCGAGTTTCTCGCAGATCTCAGGGATCGCTGAGAAACTCTGATGCTCAATCTGAAAACGCGGATCTTGAATTTGCTGTGCTGCTGCAATGGCGCGAGGATCGCGATCAATGGCTATTAATCTGCCATCTTGTGATAAGCGAGATAAGATCAGACGAGAATGACCACCACGCCCAAAGGTACCATCAATATAGATGCCTTTTTCTTTCAATGCCAAGCCGTCCACCGCTTCATTCAATAAAACGGTAAAATGTTCAGGTGAAGAAAAAAGGTTCTGCGCGTTCATAACTCGTTGTAAAATAATAAAAAATTAAATATTAAAATGAGATAATGCGGTGTACTCAAGTACACCGCTTATCTCTGCTAGTGCCGCTGCGCTTGCTGGAAGTTCATCTTCTCTTATAACGACAGCGTAATTAATTCAGGGGATTGAGCAAGCTGCCCACTTGCACCGAGGGCCATATCTTGTTGAATTTGAGCTTGCCATTCTACATCGCTCCAAATTTCAAATTTATTTAACTGACCCACTAACATTGTGCTTTTTTCCAGTTTTGCGTGCTGGCGTAATGGCGCGCTAATCAAAATTCGCCCTACGCTGTCAAGCTCACATTCCGTAGCATAACCGAGCATCACACGCTGTAAACTGCGTTGCACAGGATCAAAATTCGACAAACTTAATAACTTTTGCTCAACAATTTCCCATTCATCTAGAGGATAAAGTAGCAAGCAAGGTTGGCGAATATCTACCGTGCAAACCATTTGACCATTATTTTTTTCTAGGATCTCTGCGCGATAACGGGTAGGAATGGCAAGCCGTCCCTTTGAATCCAAATTTACCGATGATGCGCCACGAAACATTGTTTGAGATCTCTTGGTTAAAAATAAGTGCGGTTGTTTTTTACAGATTTTTTGCAGTTTTTACCACAAAACACCACTTTTTACCACTTATGCGTAAGTTTAGTATTAGTTTGACTAAGTTGCAAGCAATTTGATCCTGCCTTATGTAAAGATTTGTCTATTTCAGGCAAAAAGAAAGCCATTTGAGAAAGCCCCAAATGGCATTGTAAAAAATGCAAGATCGCGATCGGATCTTAAGAATTGGTTTTCTGATCCTTTTCTACTTTTTTCGGTGGTTCATCATCAAATTTCACCACCGGCACACAACTACGACAAGCCCCTTGATCAACCCCCAATTCTTTGCAAAATTCGCTATATTTATCCCATAATCTGCGTAACACGCCTTTTGGCTGATTATCCATTTTTCCTCCTATATCGCTATTGTTCCTTGGTGTGATTTATCTCTTATCATAAAAGAATTTTTTGCTTTTGCAATAACCGTTTTATTTCTTCCCGACAACCTTGCAACCATTTTTTTTTACCGGTTAAAGGCAACATTTTCATTTCACAATAATGCGCTAACAATGGCATATTTTGTGGGCTAACTTGTGCAAGTAAACGCTGAATAGCTGGTACTGTGCTGGCAAGATTTCGCTGATAATAAGCAAAATAATATAATGCTTTCTTATCTGCTTCCGTTAATTTCTTATCCTGTTCTACACTTATAAATTGCGCTGCTAAAGGATGAAAAGATAGCCCAATATTACGCTGAAATGCTAGCACCAATTCGTTACAAAACTGTTTTCCTACCACACTCTTTCCTTTTAGTGCTATTGCGGTATAACAACCGCTACTCGCCTCTTTATGCTCGCCTAAATAAACCAGCTCAAAACCACATTTTTGCCAAAAATAAGCTAATTCTGCTGAATAACCAAAACTTACAGAAAGAAAATCGCTCTCACTATGCGCTATCACTTGTGAAATTAATCTCGTACCGATCCCTTGATGTTGCCATTTTGGTTGTACCGCAATGCGTGAAATGCGGGTAGAAGTCAGTTTACAGGCGGCTTCATTCAAACTAGCTTGACACAATATTTGCGCCACTAAATTCCCTTTTGGACGACGAATACCTTGCATTATTCCTTCAAGCACAGCCCTATCTTGCATTCCGCCTTCCTGCAATAACCAAACCGCCCCTAACAAATCGTCCTTTGCTTTCGCCAATAAAAATTGCTGATCTTTACCATCAAGTAAACGCCGTAAATCAGTGGGAGAGGTTTTGTAATGCGCAAGAGTAAGCAAGCCATAGAGCGCTTGATATTGCGCTTGTTGGAAAAGGCTCAAGCTATTATGCCAATAAAACTGTAACGCTGAATTTGGTTGGAAATTTGGCTGTACTAAGTTGTTTTCTGCCTCTAATAAAAGAAGATCAGCAATAAAAGGCTCAATAAGATCATCTTCACGCCAGCGTAACGGCGTGTTTAGCTCAAAATGTTGCAAAGTGCGGTGATTTTTTTGCATAAATTTAAACAAAAAACCACGTCCTGTTCCTTCATAGCTTTGGATTGTCGTCGTGCATAAAATCGCGTGAAAATGAGAGGTTAGCTGCATTAATAACGGCAGAGGGATCATTGCGGCTTCATCAATAATCAGCCAATATTGGGTAAATTTATCTGGATTTTGTTGTACTTGCTGAGCGAGATCATCTGGGGCAATAAAAGGCAAATCCTTCTGGGCAAAATCTTGTAAAATTTGCACCGCACTTTTATTCGGTGCGGTGAGAATAACCTTGTCTAAATGAGTAGCAAATAATCCCGCCAATGCCGATTTTCCTCGTCCACGTTTGGCGGTGATGACATTGATCTCTTTTGGTTGATCCAATAACCGCTGTAAAATATGTTGTTGATCTTGGGTAGCTGAATAAACCAGTTCTACCACTTCGCTCACTGGCTTATAGGGCTCTGGTAAAAATAACGCGTTATTGTGCTGCTGGTAAACAGGAAAACCATACTCTCGCACTTTTTGTTGCATAAATTGTACAAAATTTGGCGTGGGAATACCTTGTGGAACCCCGCTCCAACGTAGGCTATCTAAATCAATTTGGGTGGCTAAATGTTGCCAATGATGACACAATATATAAAGCTGTCCGTCTGCTTGTAGGGTGCCAGCTGCAATCGCAAGCGTATCCAAATTTAGGCTTTGTCTAGCATCATAAATAATCAGCGAATGTTCACGTCCAAGCTGATTTTTCGCTTTACTAAAAGGAATTAACTTAATCTTTTCAATGGCGAAAAGTGCGCTAGAATTTTCATCGAAAAAAAGCACCGCACTTTGCGTTTCAAAGCGTTCTAAATAAGAGAATAACGGAGAAAGTTGTGCCTGTAACCACTCATTTTCTCCAACCAAGAAACAAAGCTGACGGGGTTGCAAGGCTAGCCTTTTTCCATTAAATAAGGATCGGCAAAGCCCAATTCTTGCATTATTTCCGTTTCAAGGCTTTCCATTTCTTCTGCCTCATCATCTTCAATATGATCATAACCAAGTAAATGCAAACAACCGTGAACCACCATATGCGCCCAGTGAGCCATTAAAGGTTTGTCCTGTTCTTTGGCTTCACGTTCCACCACTTGACGGCAAATCACTAAATCGCCGAGCAATGGCAATTCCACTTCTTCAGGACATTCAAAAGGAAAAGAAAGCACGTTAGTGGGATAATCTTTGCCACGATAAGTAGCGTTTAACATTTGGCTTTCGGCTTCGTCCACCACACGAATGGTGATCTCTGGTTGTAGGTTTTCTGCTTGTACTGCCGCCGTTGCCCATTGTTGAAATTGCTGTTCTGTCGGCAAATTTTCTAGCTCTTGTGAGGCAATTTGTAAATCAACGATCACATCTTTCATTCTGTTTCTTCTCGTTCTAAAGCTTGTTGTTTGGATTGTTCTTGCTGACGCTGTAAGGTGCGTTCTTGGCGGCGAATTTCTTCTTGTTCGTCCCATTTATCATACGCCTGTACCACTTTAGCGACCACTGGATGACGCACAATATCTTTACTATCAAAATAATTAAAGCTCAATTCCGGCACATTTTCTAGCACTTCAATGGCGTGGCGTAAGCCTGATTTTTGGCTACGTGGCAAATCAATTTGCGTAATATCGCCCGTAATTACCGCTTTAGAATTAAACCCAATACGGGTTAAAAACATTTTCATCTGCTCTGTTGTGGTGTTTTGGCTTTCGTCTAAAATAATAAAACTATCATTTAGCGTACGTCCACGCATATAGGCAAGCGGTGCAATTTCAATGACATTGCGTTCCATTAACTTTTGTACTTTTTCAAAGCCTAACATCTCAAACAAGGCATCATAGAGCGGTCGTAAATATGGCTCAATTTTTTGCCCTAAATCGCCGGGTAAAAACCCCAATTTTTCCCCAGCTTCCACTGCTGGACGAGTGAGCAAAATACGGCGAACTTCTTGTCGTTCTAAGGCTTCTACCGCCGCTGCGACAGCTAAGAATGTTTTTCCGGTTCCAGCAGGCCCAATCCCAAAGCTAATGTCGTAACGTAAAATATTATGCAAATACTGAATTTGATTTGCGCCACGCGGTTTAATCAAACCACGTTTTGTTTTAATGGTGGTTTGATACACTTTTGGCACCGCATTCTGCTCTGCTAGCTCCGTATCTTCTTGTAATAATATTCGATTTTCCTGAATAGCTAAATGCACATCAGACAAATCAATTTCTTTCACTACGCCACGTACTGGAGCGGTTTCCAAATACAAGGCTTGGATCAATGTCGCTACTTTATCTAATAATTTAGCGTGGTGAGATTTAGGGTGAGAATCTTTCGATTTTAGCGTAAAAGTAAAATTACGCCGTGCAATATCTAAGAAAAATTCTTTTTCAATTAACTGGATATTTTCATCAAATGTCCCACACAGTGCCTGTAAACGGGCATTATCTTGCGGTTCAAGGGTAAAAGTTTCACTTATTTCGTTTATTGGATTGGACAAATTGTGTTCCTTTCTATTTTTGTTTTTCAGGTTACAGCCAACATCATTTGATTGTTAGTTGGCATATTATCACGTTTTAAATACAGGCTCTAATGCTCTTTGAGAAATTCTCGCTTTATAGAAATGCGAGAGATCTCTCATTTTTAATCGAAAGTAAAGATGATTCTGTGAAGAGCATCACGAAGTAAAATGTTATTGATTTACTTCATTACGGAGTGAAAATATCATCTGGTTTGAGCTATTTTCTCTTCCACTCAAAATAAGGATGCCCTATGAAAAAAACAACATTGGCAGCTTTAATCTCTTCGTGCTTTATCAGCCAATATGCCATGGCGAGTAGCGAAGGAATCTTAGATTTCAAATCCAATACTGAACTTTTCAAACCGCTTAATATCACGGAAACCTTTGCTAAAAATGACGTATTCAATTTAGAAAATGGTTCATTAACTTTTGGTTTTAAAACTAATGGTGGTGATAATGTTTATTCTCTCTTAGGCGCCTCAACATTAGGCGGGCCTGCAAACCACTACATTAATTTCTATATGTTAAGGAAACAGGGTACGGATACCTTTGGCTTGGAGTTAAGAAATAATAACCACTATCTAATTCAAAATGCTTTACTTGCTGCCAATGTCAATAATCAAAATAAAGATTATCAAACGATTACTTACACTTTTGATAAAACAAATAATCAAATTAAAATTTATGTCAATGGTGAATTAAAGCAAACACACAATAATTCTAAATTTTTCAAAGATATTGAAAATTTAAATATTGCTTATTTAGGGAAAACCCCAAGAAGTACTGGTAATGAAATGCAGTTTAGTGGAAACATTTATTCTGCTGGAGTGACCGAACACGTCTTGTCAGAAGAAAAAATTAAAGCGTTACACCAAGAATTAGCAGATACTTATCACCGAAACGAAATTGAAAATGTGGATAAATATCGTGCTTCAGGCGCAATGCTAACGGAAAAAAACGCCCTCTTTCAACCCAATCAAGATGACGCAAGAAACTATCGTATTCCCTCTTTACTCACCACACAAAATGGCGTTGTGATTGCAGCAATTGATAAACGTTGGCAACATTCTGCGGACTGGGGAAATATTGATACCGCAATCCGCCGCAGTTTTGATGGTGGTTTAACTTGGCAAAAAAGCCAAACCGTGATTGACCTTGCTAGTCAGTCTTATGGTGATCAAAATTCCGCATTCTTAATCGATCCTCTTATGGTGCAAGATAAACGCAATGGACGTGTCTTTATGATTGTAGATATGTTTCCTGAAACACGCGGTTTCTTTGGGATCAAAAATCAAAATGCAGAAGGCTCAGGTTATAAAAATATTAATGGGAAATATTATCAATTATTAACTGATGAATATAATAATCGTTATACCATTCGTGAAAACGGTATTGTTTATAATGATAAAAATAAACCAACTGATTATCGTGTAGTAATTAATGGCAATCCTGAACTGGCATTTAAAGATCTTGGTGATTTATATCAAGGTAATACACGCTTAGGCAATATTTATTTACAGACTAAAAATCCAGATAATGACAGCGCACCACTTAAATCAACCATCACCAGCAATTTATGGCTAACTTATAGTGGTAATGATGGTGAAACTTGGTCTAATCCTGTCAATATTAATGCTCAAGTAAAAGCGGATTGGATGCGTTTTATGGGAACAGGTCCAGGAACAGGAATTCAACTGAAAGATGGTTCTTTAGTAATGCCTGTTTACTATACGAATAATAACAATAAACAAGCGGCTGCTGTCATCATCAGTAAAGACGGCGGAAAAACTTGGGAACGTGGCGAATCACCAATTGATAGCCGATTTGCAGCACAAGGCGGATCCCGTCTTCTTGACGGTACTTACGGTTATGAAATTACCGAATCCCAAGTGATTGAGTTAGACAATGGACAATTAAAACTCTTTTCCCGTGTCACACCACATAATCGTGTTCATATTTCCACTAGCTATGACGGTGGTTACACTTGGGAAAAAGAGGCTATTTTAGACGATGTGCTATTAGAACCTTATTGTCAACTTTCAGTGATTAAATATTCCAAACGAATTAATGGCAAAGAACATATCCTTTTTGCCAACCCACACTCAAACAAACGCGCCAATGGGAAAGTCTGGCTCGGAGAAGTGCAAGAAGATGGCTCTATCGAATGGAAATATACCACCACGATTACACCAAACAATTATGCTTATAGCAGCTTAACGGAATTACCAAACGGAGATATTGGATTACTCTATGAAGGTGCAGAAGGTAAAATCGAATTTGTGCGTTTAAATATTCAAGAGCTTGTATGGCAAAATAATATCCTACACCGAGATAAACGAAATACGCCATTTGAATATGATCGTAATAGCACGGTGGCGGAAACGTTCTATAAAATTGGTGATGGAGAAATAATTAAAATTGGTGAAGGAATTAATCCGGCTAAAATCATTGTTAATGAAGGCACCTTAGGTTTAAAACAGCAGGAAAAAGATGGTAAAGTTCAAGCCTATTCTGAAATCATTGTAAATCCTGAAGGTACAGTCAAATTATATGGAGAAAACCAAATTAAATCCGAAAGCCTCAGCTTGAATAAAGGCACATTTGACTTAAATGGAAATAATTTCACCATCGCAAATGGCGATGATAACGGGCTGCAAGCTAGAACAATTAACGGTAATATTATAAACAGCAATACAAGCAAAACCAGCACACTCAACTATTTACAATCTGGAATAAGAAAAATTAAGGGTGAAATACTCGGTGATGAGCAGGGTAAATTAAATTTTTCTTATAAACCGACCGCACTTAATAATAACCAACTGACCTTAGAAACGAATTCGACATTAAATGAACTTAACATCAATCAAGGTAAAATAATTTATGCCTCAAACACGTCACATTTAACGCATAATGCAAATTTAGCAAATAATGCAACATTAAGCATAAAAGATAATGTGATTGCTCGTTTTAATACAATTACACTTGATGACACAAGCCAAATTAATGCCGACATTAACACCAACCAAACAAGCCATTTATTTGCTGATACACAAGGCACAGGTACACTCAGCAAAAATGGAGATGGAACATTATATTTAATTGGACAACTCAATCACACAGGAAAAACTTTGTTAAATCAAGGGGTAACTATTTTAGAGGGAGAATTAAATCATTCTCCATTATATATCCAAGAAAATGCGAGTTTAATGGGAAATGGCGTAATTCATTCACATACGTATTGGAAAACCAATGCCCACATTATGCCAAATAATACCCCACAATTAAATCACACGACAAACGGAGATAAATCCACCAATACTGATTTCCAACCTAAAACACTCTCCTTTGCAGATGTAAACAATGAAGGCGCGGTTATTACGTTAAATGTAGATAACGTTTCCGAAGATATGACAAAATGGCGCTCTGATCAGGTTCTGATTAATGGTGATTTAACTACCACACAAGCAATTCCAGTGAACATTAACTTACGTAATAGCCATATTGGTCGCTCAGATACCAATGAAAATAATCGTTATGATGCGAATGAGGGGATCTCGCTAATTCAAGTAAAAGGAGAAACCAGTCGTATTGATGCCTTCAACTTGGCTAAAGTGGTTCACAATGATGAAAGCCATATTCATCGCTATGCCTTAGTCAGCATTGAAAAAGGTGCGACTACGGCAAGTGAAAATCACTTTGGTACAAATAATAATGATTTCTACGATTATCGATTGCAAACCTTATTAGTTAATGAAAAAGGCGAAACACTATCACCAATCATAAAAGCATCTCAAAAACCACCAAAAGGGGTAATAACTAAACCTGATCACACCACAACACCTACTTTGCCAACGGCAAGTACTAATACGGCAGTAACACCGTCTGCAAATCAAAATGAGGAATTAACAGGAAGAACAGCAACCTATCGCGCTGCACTAAATAGTCAAGTCCCTGCCTATTTGATAACTAATTTAGCTTTGCTAGAGCATAGTTATATGCAGACTCAAACCTTTACACAGAACATTACGCAAGACACAAAAAACTTCTATGTTTTACAGCAACATCGTAAAGCTTCTTATGATAGCAATCTTGGCTTTACTGATTATGGATATGGATACAAATCCACTACGAACAGCACGTTATTTGGGGGAAAACTTGATCTCAATGATAAACACCCTCTTCACTTAGGGCTTGCGTTGAGTAAATTCTCAATCGAACCAAAAACCACAAAAATTGAAGGAAGCAGCTCTGCAAAATACAAGTCTGTCGGCTTATTGTTCACATTAGAAAATAAACTTACTGAGCAAAGCTATATTAATATCAGTGGAAACTATCAATATGTAAGAGGTAAAATTTCGACTTCACAACATAAAGATTTAGCTAAAGTGAGAGGTCATTCCTGGGGGATTGGAACAGAAATGGGTTATCATTTCTTATTAAATGAAATCCGTTTAACGCCAATTATGGCTTTACAATACCAACGTAGTAAAGCCAAGATTGAAGATCATACTTTCAGTTGGAATATTAATAATGATCGACAAGCTATTTTCACTCAACAAATCGGTGGTGAAATTGCGTGGAAATTATTAAAGTTCCGTGCGATGTATGAACACAATACAGGAAATACCCCAACTTTAACCCTCAATGATGGAACAACCCAGCAATATAAAACGGGTAAATTAGGTAACGCATTATTATTCTCTGCCAGTGCAGGTTATGATATTACGCAAAATCTAAATATCAGTGCACAAATTAGCCATAGAACATCGCTTTCTGATTATGGGCTAAAACAAACTTATTTTGCGGGTAAATTAACCTATCGTTTCTAATAGACTAACCTCTGAAGTGAGAGAAAAGCTATCATTTCTCTCACTTTTTTTATTTATCCATCCGTTTCCCTAATACTCGTTCTACCTCAGCTAAATCTGTTATTCCTTCTTTTACTTTCTCCAATCCACTTTCTCGTAGGGAAGCATAATCCGTTTGATAGGAACGTTCCCCATTATAAAAGTGCGGTTGTAAAAATTGGTAAATGCCACTGCGCCCTTTATAGCCTTGATAGCAATCGCAATCTTTAGTCAAATGATGACATTTCTTTCGTACCAATCGCTGTGCAATAACAAGCAATAGACTATTGTCAATTTCGTGCTGTTGGATACCAAGTTGCAACAAACGAGAGATCGCTGAATGTGCATCATTCGTATGCAATGTAGAAAGTACTAAATGCCCTGTTTGTGCGGCACGCAAGGCAATTGAAGCACTTTCTGCATCACGAATTTCACCAAGCATAATGATATCGGGGTCTTGCCTTAAAAAAGTGCGTAATAGGCGATTAAAGTCAAGCCCAATTTGGGGATTAATTTGTGTTTGGATAATGCCCGGTAGCTCGATTTCAATGGGATCTTCTGCGGTGAGAATATGTTTTTCTGACTGATTTAACCACTCAAGTGCGGTATAAAGGGTGATACTTTTTCCGCTCCCTGTTGGGCCTGTAACCAAAATCAAACCTTGGGGTTGAGAAAGTGCTTGCTGTAACGTTTGCTGCTGTACACTAGTCATACCTAATTCAGAGAAGTCAAAATTTACTGGCTTATTTTTTTGTAATCGGAGTACAGCTTTTTCTCCTTGATGCGTTGGTAAAGTAGATAAACGAAAATCTAATACATCAGAAAAAGTAGTTTTAAAATGAAAACGTCCATCTTGTGGTAGACGCGTTTCACTAATATCTAATTTCGCCAGTAGCTTCAAACGTGAAATTAACCGCTTTGCTAAGGTTTTAGGTAACGCCTGTTGACATTGCAAAACCCCATCAATTCTAAAACGAACTTGTAACGCCATTACTTGAGGTTCAAGATGAATATCAGAAGCATTGTGTTGTAATGCAAGTTCAAAAAGATGATCTAGTTGCCTGATGACCGGCTCATCTAGCTCTGCTTGATTTTGCTCCATTTCTTCATTATTTACGACATAAAAACTAGATACATCTTCTACATTATGATTCTGTACTTGTGGCGTAAGTTTTTGCAATATTGCTTTTAGCTGAGCATTGTCTAACAGTATAGGCTCAATGAGTTTTCCAGTTAAAAAGGAAAATACTTCACATGCCGAGATATTTTTTAAATCATCAATAGCAAGCCATAGCGTTTGTAAATCTTCTTGAATAGGGCAAGCAAAATAACGTAATAAAATTTCCTTATTTTGTTTATTCTTTTGCCATAACTTTGGTGATAATCTAAATTCTTCCCCATTATTAGATATAACTAAAATCTCTTCTTCTCGAATTTGTTCTTCAACACTCATCATTAGCCTTAAATATTATTGACAGAAACCTGCTGGAAATAAGTCTGCTGATGAACCACAGTCAACAGTCCAAGAAATTCCCGAACTTACATCACCATCAACAGTAAGTGTATAACTGATTTCTTCTAAAGCTCCTTGCCCCGTTACTGTTATAACGCCACTCTTCACATCAATTGATTTAACCTTTCCTTTATTTTCTAATTTATTCTGAATACCATTTGTACCAGCATTACAATGTTGTTTTTCACCTGTATTATAAATACATAGTTCCACATCTGCTCTGTAGGGGGCGGCAGCTTGTAGTAATTCGGAAATTGCCGCTTTTTTGGTATAATTTTGATACGATGGAATTGCAATAGTTGCCAAAATTGCAATAATAGCAATAACAATCATTAGCTCAATAAGGGTGAATCCTTTCTTATTAATACGTATTACGCTGGATCTTTGCATAACATCTCTCCTATATAAGTTTTATTAAAGTTAACGTAAAATTAAGATAAAATATGGATAATCAATAACCTCTGTGAATAAGTGTGGCTCAAATTAAAAATAAAGCCAAAAAGCACCGCACTTTTTCTCGATCACGATCGCAAAAAATATATGAAATCAACATATTCCATTAATCAATCAGGCTGGTTGGCCAACCAAAAACATTGTCCTTCTCCCCATTGTGATTTACGTCCCGATCCACAAGATATTTCCTTGCTCGTCATTCATTACATCAGCTTGCCCCCCGAGCAATTTGGTGGAAATTACATTGATGCGTTTTTCCAAGGGCGTTTAGATCCTGCTATTCACCCCTATTTTGACGAAATTAAAGATCTTCGCGTTTCAGCACATTGCTTAATTAATCGTGAGGGGAAAATAACGCAATATGTCAGTTTCAATGATCGCGCTTGGCACGCAGGTGTCTCTTGCTTTCAAGGACGTGAAAAATGTAACGATTTCGCCATTGGCATTGAATTAGAAGGGAGTAACAATCAGCCATTCACCGAACAGCAATATGCCACGCTGACAAAACTCACACAAAGCATAATGCAACACTATCCCAAAATAGGAAAAGATCGCATTGTGGGGCATAGCGATATTTCCCCCGGAAGAAAAATCGATCCGGGTCAATATTTTGATTGGGAAAAATATTTAACTTGCCTATAACATAAGTGCGGTGGAAATTTTTCGATTTTTCCACCGCACTGTATTCCACTTTAACAATATATTGCCTAATGAGAATGCCCTAAATACCGTCCGACCATTACCGCTTTTATTATCCCCCCACCACTGCGTAAAATGAACACACTTAAAATGGCACTGGCAACAATATCTAACCACTGAATTTGCCATAACCACGCGCTCACCCCTGTAATAATAGCGATGACAGAGCCAAATAAATCTGCCAAGACGTGTAAATAAGCCGCACGAATATTTAAGTTTTCTTGATCGCTTTTCAGCATTAACCACGCCACAATGATATTCACCAACAATCCCATAACTGCCACACCTAGCATTGGTAACGCATTTATAAATAAGGGATTTTTCCAGCGTTCAATAGCTTCAAGTAAAATCCAAATCGCCACCACCATTAAAGAAATTCCATTAAATAGGGCGAAATATTTTTGTGTTTTATGGGGGAAAAATAATGCGATAAAAGCCAGTAATAAGGAAAGGCTATCATTTGCCATATGGCCTGCATCCGCCATTAACGTTAGGCTATTAAAATAATAGCCGCCCAAAAATTCAATCACCATATAAGCGGTGATAATAACAAAGCTAAAGGCTAAAATGCGCTGGTTTTGCCAGCCCTGCTCGTGATTGTGGTGCATAAATGTTCCTAGAGAAAATTTGCCATAGTATAAAGTTTAACGGGTGGTTAAGGTCAAGTCTTATGAAAAAAACGAGAGAAAAGCACCTCACTTTTGTCTTTGATTAATTAATAACCACTCTTTTTATCCGCTGTAATTCACAATATAACAACGCTTCTTTTTTATCTATCTTTTTGATTTTAAATAATTTTATTATTCTAAACCAATACAGACACACCAAGTTTACTATTTAATTCCCACCTATTCTGCATAAAACCACAATTTTATCCACAAAAATACTGAATAACTCACAGCTTGAGAGAAGAAATGGGGTTAAAATCCTGATAAAAATACAGTGTGATTTTTTTCTAGGCGAGAATTGTAATAAAATAATGCGATCTCGGATCTCAACTTTAGATCTTAATAAGATGCAATGATCTTCTTTAATTTACTTTGAAATAAGGATTTTGTTATCTTTATACACAAATAATTTAATATTACTCCCTCACTTTTCACAAGGTTATACACAGCCTTGTGGTTTTTATTCAATTTATTAACAGATGATAACGATTTCATATTTGTAAAATTCTCATAGAAAAGCGGCTTAATGCTTGTTTTCGGTTGTTAAAACCTTAAGTTTGTGAAACAATTCACCAATTCAGAATTTAAAATAGTTAAAATGAAGGTAAACGATAGTGATCGATTTCGATGGCTACCGTCCGAATGTAGGAATTGTCATTTGCAATCGTAAAGGTCAGGTTTTGTGGGCGAAACGCTATGGGCAAAACTCGTGGCAGTTTCCACAAGGCGGTATAAATGATAATGAAACGCCTGAACAAGCAATGTATCGTGAGCTTTTTGAAGAAGTGGGTTTAACTCGTAAAGATGTTAAATTACTTTATGTATCAAAACAATGGCTTCGCTATAAACTTCCTAAACGCTTATTACGCTACGACAGCAAGCCAATGTGCATTGGACAAAAACAGCGTTGGTTCTTATTACAATTAGTCTCGGACGAAAAAGATATTAATATGCAAACCACCAAATCGCCAGAATTTGATGGTTGGCGTTGGGTGAATTTTTGGTATCCTGTGCGTCAGGTTGTTCCTTTTAAAAAAGAAGTGTACCGCAAAGCGATGAAAGAATTTGCGGGGGTATTGTTTAATCCGAAAAATCAGCCAAATGCGGCGCCTCAAGAGCAGAAAACTTCACTCACACATTCTGCAACTAATACACCGAACAAACATTCTGGCAAAAAATATTCATCAGGCAAATATTATAAGCGTTCATTTCATCGAACAAGGGGAGCATAATGCTGAGTTTTTTTCTTATTTGTTTAATTGTCGGCTGTGTGGTCGGCTTTTTAGCAGGCTTATTTGGCATTGGAGGCGGACTGATTATTGTCCCGGTATTGGTTTATTTATTGCCAATGGTTGATGTGCCTAGTGAGCTTTTGATGTCCACAGCATTAGGTACTTCTTTTGCCACGATTGTGGTAACTGGATTTTCTTCCGCACAACGCCATCAAAAACTCGGCAATATTGTATGGAATGCGGTAAAAGTGCTAGCGCCTGTGATTATGGTAACCACGTTTATTTCAGGGCTTTTTGTAGGTCATTTAGATAAAAGCATTTCGAGCAAATTATTCGCCTGTTTGGTGGTGTATCTTGCATTGAAAATGTTGCTTTCCATTAAACCAAAAGAAGCGAAAAAAACATTAACCACGACTTCTTCTGTCATTGGCGGTATCTTGATTGGCATTGCCTCTAGCATTGCTGGCATTGGCGGTGGTGGCTTTATTGTGCCATTCCTTAATGCGCGTGGGATCGAGATGAAAAAAGCCATTGGTTCATCTGCATTCTGTGGAATGTTACTGGGTCTCTCTGGAATGCTAAGTTTTATCGTGGGTGGCTGGGGACAACCGAATATCCCAAGCTATTCATTAGGTTATGTGTATTTACCCGCTGTCGTGGCAATTACTGCAACGTCATTTTTTACCTCTAAATTAGGGGCAAGCACCACGGATAAATTGCCTGTAAAAACCCTAAAACGTTATTTTGCTGTATTATTGATTGTGATTGCTATCAATATGATTATGAAATAAAAGGAAATATATGAATTCTAGTTTTATCCCTTTTCCTCACTTTGATCCTGTGATTTTTCAGTTAGGTCCTGTTGCCTTGCGTTGGTACGGATTAATGTATTTAATCGGTTTTGTCTTCGCACGTTGGCTTGCAGTTCGCCGAGCCAATCGCCCAAATAGTGGCTGGACAACAGAACAAGTGGACAACCTCTTATTTAACGGCTTTCTTGGTGTATTCCTAGGTGGGCGTATCGGTTATGTGCTGTTCTATCAATTTGATTATTTCTTACAAGATCCGATGTATTTAATTCGTGTCTGGGAAGGGGGAATGTCTTTCCACGGCGGATTAATTGGTGTGATTTTAGCTATGTTTATCACCGCCAAATTACAACACCGTGGCTTTTGGGCAACGGCAGATTTTGTTGCACCGCTTATTCCTTTTGGTTTAGGAATGGGGCGAATTGGTAACTTTATCAATGATGAACTTTGGGGACGTGTAACAGACGTACCTTGGGCAGTGTTATTCCCCTCTGGCGGTTATTTACCTCGCCACCCTTCACAACTTTATGAAGCCGTGTTAGAGGGTCTCGTGCTATTTGTCATTCTTAATCTGTTTATCAAAAAACCACGCCCTACGGGATCAGTGGCAGGATTATTTTTAGTCGGTTATGGCACATTCCGTTTCATTATTGAATATTTTCGTGAACCTGATGCACAGCTTGGCTTATTCTTCCAACAGCACATTTCAATGGGGCAAATTCTCTCATTGCCAATGATTCTGCTGGGGGCATTGATTATGCTGATCGCTTATAAAAGTGCGGTGAAAAAATAGGGGAAATTTATAATGCGTCAATATTTAGATTTATGCCAAAACATTATTGATAACGGCACTTGGGTAGAAAATGAACGGACAGGAAAACGTTGTTTAACCCTGATTAATGCAGATCTCACTTATAATGTCGCGGACAATGAATTTCCTTTAATCACTACCCGAAAAAGTTACTGGAAAGCCGCAATTGCAGAATTTTTAGGCTACATTCGTGGCTATGACAACGCCGCTGATTTCCGTAAGCTTGGCACTAAAACGTGGGATGCCAATGCAAATGAAAATCAAGCGTGGTTGAATAACCCACACCGTAAAGGCACTGATGATATGGGGCGCGTTTATGGTGTACAAGGACGTGCTTGGCGTAAACCGAATGGTGAAACCCTCGACCAATTGCGTAAAGTGGTGAATGATTTAACCAAAGGGCTAGACGATCGTGGCGAAATCATCACCTTTTACAATCCCGGAGAAATTGAGCTAGGCTGTTTGCGTCCTTGTATGCACACCCACACCTTTTCTTTACTTGGCGATACCCTTTATTTAACCAGCTATCAACGTTCTTGCGATGTGCCATTAGGGTTAAATTTCAACCAAATTCAAGTGTTTACTTTCTTGGCATTAATGGCTCAAATTACTGGGAAAAAAGCAGGAATGGCGTATCATAAAATCGTCAATGCACATATTTATGAAGATCAGCTTGAGCTAATGCAAAATGTACAACTCAAACGAGAGCCATTGCCTCTACCAAAATTAGAAATTAATCCTGACATCAAAACCCTTGAAGATCTCGAAACTTGGGTAACAATGGAGGATTTCAAGGTTATTGGCTATGAATCTCACCCTGCGATTAAATATCCTTTCTCGGTGTAAGCATAAAAAATAATAAAATGAAAAACTTCCACAAAAAGCACCGCACTTTATGTTACCAATCAGCCAATTTGTGGCTGATTTTTCACACGAATTAAATATTGAGGGAATAAAAGTGCGGTCAGATTTTGATGAAAAAATGATGCGTTACGCCCTAAGCCTTGCTGATAAAGCAGAAGCCTTAGGGGAAATTCCTGTAGGTGCGGTGTTAGTTGATGATGAAGGAAATATTGTGGCAGAAGGCTGGAATCTATCTATTCTTCAGCACGATCCCACCGCCCACGCAGAAATTGTCGCACTCCGCCAAGCAGGACAAGTGCAACAAAACTACCGCTTACTCAATACCACCCTGTACGTTACCCTGGAGCCTTGCACAATGTGTGCAGGCGCAATTTTACATAGCCGAATTAAGCGTTTAGTATTCGGCGCTTATGATCTAAAAACAGGGGCAGTAGGTTCGCGTTTTCACTTTTTTGATGATTATAAAATGAATCACAATCTTGAAATTACTGGCGGTGTACTGCAAGAAGAATGTAGCCAAAAACTTAGCGAATTTTTCCGCAAAAGGCGTGAACAGAAAAAGCAGCAAAAGCTGACGCAAAAAAATTCCCTTCAAATTTAGACCAAAAAAATAGGCGATACACTCGCCTATTTTTATGAGACTTATTGCATTTGATTGATTACGCAGCCACCATCACCATTGCAGGGCGAATCACTCTACCATTCAGCAAATAGCCTTTTTGTAGTACAGTGGTGATTTGATTGCTTTCAAAACCTTCTGCCGGCTGCATTGAAATGGCTTGGTGTAAATCGGGATTAAAGGTTTCTCCCACCGTCCCAACCGCTTCTACGCCAAAACGTGCTACTGTTGCCAACAATCCTTTTAAGGTTAATTCCACACCATCTAACACGCCTTTTAAACTCTCGTCTTCCGTGCTAACTGGGGTTGCCAAGGCTCGCTCAAGATTATCAATGGTTTCAAGCAAATCTTTGGCAAATTTTTCTAAAGCAAATTTGTGTGCTTTTTCCACATCTTGTTCGGCACGACGGCGAATATTATCAATTTCTGCACGGCTACGTAATAGAATATCTTGCTCTTTCTTCGCCGTTTCAACAAGTTGCTCTTCAAGTTCTTGAACACGGGCTATGGCTTCTTCTAACGCATCACCTTCAAGATTTTCAGCATTTTCTTGTTGTTGTGCTGTTTCTTGCACATTCTCCGCCTGTTCTACTTGTTCTTGTTTTACTTCTGTTTTTTCCACTTGTTGTTCTTGTTCTGACATCGTTTTCTCCATCTGTTCAAAAATTTGCGTTATTGTAACAAAAAACGTAAAAATTGACAGTTGCTAAACTTGGCTAGCCACTGACATAGTTTATGTGTAATATAGCCATAAATTTCTTGAATTCAAGTGCGGTCTGTTTTCCGCATAAAAATAAATATGATGTCCACAACCCATTTAATCGACAACAAAAGTTTGCATAATTCCTTCCATACCATCGGATTGGTGGGGCGTCCGCGCAATGATGTAAATTTGCAAATGCACAAAAATTTATTTCAATGGCTTTTAGAAAAAGGCTATCAAGTACTTGTGGAAAAAAGTGTGGGCGAGCGTTTAGGCTTACCTATTCAACATCTTGCAGAATTAGATGAGATTGGTACACAGGCGCAATTAGCCATTGTTATCGGTGGTGATGGCAATATGCTTGGGCGAGCAAGAATCTTAGCTAAATATGATATTGCTTTAATTGGTATTAACCGAGGTAATTTAGGCTTTCTCACGGATATTGATCCGAAAAATGCCTATGCCCAACTTGAGGCTTGCTTAGATCGTGGTGAATTTTTTGTGGAAGAACGCTTTTTATTAGAAACTGCCATTGAACGAGACGGACAAATTATTGCCACCAGCAATGCAGTAAATGAAGCGGTGATTCACCCTGCCAAAATTGCGCATATGATCGATTTCCACGTTTATATTGATGATAAATTGGCCTTTTCACAGCGTTCTGATGGCTTAATTATTTCTACACCGACAGGCTCAACGGCCTATTCGCTTTCCGCTGGTGGCCCGATTCTTACTCCACAACTTAATGCAATCGCGCTGGTACCAATGTTTCCACACACCCTTTCTTCTCGCCCTTTGGTCATTGATGGCGAAAGCAAAATCTCTATTCGTTTTGCAGACTACAACACCCCGCAATTAGAAGCGGGTTGCGATAGTCAAGTCGCGCTGCCGCTCACCCCTGATGACGTGGTACATATTTATAAAAGCAAACATAAACTGCGTTTACTTCACTTAAAAAGTTATAATTATTACAATGTGTTAAGCACAAAATTGGGCTGGTTGAGAAATTCCGCGTAAAAAATTTGCATAAACCCCTTTACTGTATATAAAATCAGTTATAAACTGATATATATACAGTTAAACAGGAGTGTATTATGCTTACTCAACTTACGATTAATAATTTTGCGATTGTTCATCACCTTGATATTGAATTTGCGCAGGGAATGTCTGTCATTACTGGTGAAACGGGGGCAGGTAAATCTATTGCCATTGATGCCCTTGGCGTATGCTTAGGACAACGTACAGAAAGCGCGATGTTACGTGAAGGGCAAAACCGTGCAGATATTTGTGCCACATTCCAGATTGAACCAAACAGCCCCGCTGATGAATGGCTTAAAATTCAAGAATTGCAAGATGAAGATAATCCAGAAAACTGTATTTTACGTCGAGTAATCAACGCTGATGGACGTTCCAAAGGCTTTATTAATAGCATTCCTGTCTCTGCTAGCCAACTCAAAGAACTAGGGCAATATTTAATTCAAGTCAATGGACAACATTCCTCACAACGTTTGCTAAAAAATGACTATCAGCTCACCTTATTAGATGACTATTGCGCGCATACTGATCTGCTTACCAAGGTACAAAAGCAATATCGTCAATGGAAAGCGTTGCAACAACAAGTCGCGAATTTCCAACAAAAATGTGCCGAAAATGAGGCGAAAAAACAACTACTACAATATCAAGTTGAAGAGCTTGATGAATTTAATTTACAAGAAAATGAATTTAGTGAGCTAGAGGAAGAATATAACCGACTTGCTAACAGCAAAGAACTCACTGCACTTTCTCAATCTGTCTTAAATTTATTAAGTGAGAATGATGAACTGAATGTGGATAGCTTGCTCTATCGTGCGGTGCAAAATTTAGAAGAACTACACAGCCTTGATCCGCACTACAATGATGCACTCACAATGTTACAAGAAGCGTTGATCCAAGTACAGGAAGCAAGCTCTGAGATCCAACATTTATCCTGCAACATTGACCCCGATCCGTATCGTTTACAGGAAGTGGAAAGCCGAATGAGCCAAGCACTACAACTTGCACGTAAACACAATGTAAAAGCGGAAGAATTGGTTGCATTGCATCAATCTTTAAGACAAGAACTCCATCAGCTTGTAGATTTTGCTGACAGCGAAGATGTACTGATTGAACAAGAAAAAGCGGCTTATGCACAGTTGTTAGCAAATGCACAGACCTTGAGTGCAAGCCGTCAAAAAGGGGCTGAAAAACTCTCAGCACAAGTGACTAAAGGCATTAAACAACTGGCAATGGAAAATGCCGAATTCTCTATTAGTGTGGTACAGGCGGAAAGTAAACTGACTGCCCAAGGTATGGATCAGGTGCAATTTATTCTACAAGCAAACCTCGGACAATCCGCTCAACCATTGGCAAAAGTGGCATCGGGTGGTGAGCTTTCACGTATCGCCTTGGTGTTACAAGTGCTGACCTCTGATAAATCCGCGATACCAACCCTCATTTTTGATGAAATTGATGTAGGAATCAGTGGTGCAACCGCAAGCGTAGTGGGAAAATTATTACGCAAATTAGGCAAAAAATGCCAAGTGATTTGCGTTACCCACTTACCACAAGTCGCCTGTTGTGGGCATCAACATTTTTCTGTCGAAAAACAAACCATTGATGGAAAAACGGAAACAAAAATGACCGCACTTTCCCAGCAACAACGTGTGAAAGCCTTAGCTAAATTGCTTGGCTCAACCAAAGTCACTGAAAGTGCCTTAGCAAACGCAGAAGAAATGCTCCGTTTAATTGCCTAAATTTCTCTAAAGCCTTTCGCGTTCCGCGAAAGGTTATTGCAAGCTATTTTTGAAATGATGACGTAAAAAATCTGTTTCTTTTACTTTTTCTAGGCACTGTTTATGACGTTTCTGGCTCTATCTAAGTAATCGGGTTACTCGAGCTAGGCAAATAGGGAAAAATTGCTGACAACGCTCACCTAGATGATTTTTAGTAGATAGGGTTATCATTTAAAAAATAAAAAGAACCTTCGCGATTTAGCTAAGGTTCTTTAGCTCATTTGAAAATACTTAATCAAACCATTAGTCAATTTCTTCGTTTTTTTCCACCGCACTTTTAATTGTAAGTCTGACTTCGGCAGAAATCATCTGCGCAAGAATTTCACTGAGTTCATCAAGCAAGGAGGCATTCACTTGATTGTTGTCATCAAAATAACCATATTGTTTTAGATTTCCAACAAACGCAGAAAACACGGCTTTATCAAAAAACTCTGGAGCATTAATACCGTGCAGCACAGATAAACGTTGTGCCACAGATTGGCTTTCTTTTTCTAATGTGGCTCGAGAAATCGTTGGATCATTTTGTAGAATGCTTACCGTAATGTAATAACGCTGCAAAATTTCTCTCACGCCCGATGACCAAAGCTGTAACATTCTGACTTGAGGTTTGTGGATCGCGAGCAAATTCTCATTGCATTGAATAATATTTTGCCGTTGCAATTCCTGAATAATATTTTCGACATAATCTTTTAATTCACCATCGCTGAAATGTAAAAATAATTCACCACGCAAGAACGGATAAATTTTTTCAACCGCCTCAAGGACGAGATCTTTTTGCATTGCACCATAGTGCAACACAATGCTCGCCACCAGAGAAGGCAAGGCGAATAAATGCTGAATATTGTTGCGATAATAAGTCATCAACACCGCTGAATTACGCTCTAAACGAATGATTTCGCCAAAATTATCTTTTTCAACCAAGACGCCCACACGATCTAAATTTAAAACGTGATCGAGCATTTCTTCTGGTGTTTCGCTTGGCACAATGACATCATCAGAATAAGGGACATTCTGTAAAAATTGTTGATAACTTGCCAACTGCTCTAATAACTGTTTCCGCGTTAATGCACGCTGGCGAGATGATAGCAATGCAGTTCCTGTTAAATTCATCGCATTGACTGCGGCGGCATTATTAATATTCACCATAACTTGGTTTGACACCGCATCAACGGCTTTATTAAACCATTGTGAACGCTCATCGTCTAAATGCAATTCTTTCCATTCTGGAAAATGTTGGTTCAAATAACTGCTTAATACGATTGGCTCACCAAAATTCACATAGCCTTTACCTAAATTACGCAATTTTTTAATGACGCGTAATACAAGCCCTGCATTTTCTTTCTCTTTTGCCGCACCACGCAATTCTTTGGCATACGTATCCACTTCCAAAACGTGTTCGTAGCCCACATAAACAGGCACGACAGAAATAGGACGTGTTTGGCGTTGTTGTAATGCTTGCAAGGTCATCGACATCATCCCCGTTTTAGGGGCAAGTAAACGTCCGGTGCGCGAACGCCCCCCTTCAATAAAATATTCAACCGAATAACCACGATGGAATAATTCTGCTAAATACTCACGGAAAATCGTTGAATAGAGGCGATTGCCTTTGAAGGTTCGGCGAATAAAAAATGCCCCTCCTCGGCGGAACATAGCCCCCACAGGCCAGAAATTAAGATTAATTCCCGCTGCAATATGTGGTGTAACCAAGCCCTGATGATATAACACATAAGAAAGTAACAAATAGTCAATATGACTACGGTGGCAAGGCACATAAACAATTTCGTGACCTTCAAGTGCCAGCTTGCGTACCCGATCCGCGTGTTGCACATCAATCCCTTGATAAAGTTTATTCCATAGCCAACGTAAGAAACGATCTGCTACACGTAACCCTTCATAGCTCACATTTGCAGCAATTTCATCTAAAATTTTATACGCCTCTTTTTGTGCTTTTTCAATGGGCATTTTCTTACTTTTTGCTTCATCTTCAATAGCTTTGAGAATCGCCGGAGATTGCAGCAATTTATTAAACATCGCTTGGCGATTTGGCAAACGTGGTCCTGTTGCAGAAATACGTTGTTTAGAAAAATGAATTTTAGCAACGCGCGCTAATTTCGCCGCAATTTTTTCATCTGAACCGTGTTCATTCACCATATAACGTAGCGAAACCGCTTGTGAAAAACGCACAAACGTATCACGCCCAAACCAAATTGCTGCTGCAAATTTTTGAAGACCATTTAATAAACGTAAATTTGGCAACCCTGATTTATTTTCGTGTCCCGGTGAACGTCCCCATAATACCGAAACAGGAATAAGCTGCACATCAAGATCCAAGAAAGTGCGGTGTAATTCTAGGTATTTATTAAAAATTGTGATGGTTTCCTTTTTTGCCCCTTTAGATTTAAAAATGCGACGCCCTTCATCTAAAAACACAAAACGAGGTAACGAAATACCGCCAATTTCATTTTTCTCGAAAGGATCAGGCAAGCCAACATTTAAGCAATTTTTGCGGAAAATCACTAAATCCGTTTGCGAGGTGTAAGGCAGCACATACACAATAGGTTGCTGCACATTTAAAGCTAATTCTTCAATAGGATGATGAGGAATCGGATTATTTTTAACTAATACAGAAAGGGGGAATTCTAATAATTTTCTATATAAATTAAGCATACTTGCCATATAAATTCCGTAATTTATTTATCCAGATAAAAAGTTACGCCATCTTACCACAAATTTTTGGCATTTTTTTTTCAATTTAGCCTGATATAAATTAATTAAAGCAAAAATTTCGTACAAATCTAACAAAAATCAAACAAATATCACAGAGAAAATAAAAGAAGATTGCAACAATTCTCTTTCTGTATATAATACCAGTAAATATGGATATAAAAACAGGGGAGATATATGACAATGATGAAAGCCCTCACAGCCCGTCAGCAAGAAGTTTATGACCTATTAAAACGGCATTTGGAAACCACCGGAATGCCGCCCACCCGTGCGGAAATTTCTCGTGAATTGGGATTTCGATCACCGAATGCGGCGGAAGAGCATCTAAAAGCCCTTGCAAGAAAAGGGGTAATTGAAATTATTCCCGGTGCATCGCGCGGTATTCGGTTACTGCTTGAAGAAAATGCAGAAGAAGAGCCTGAAGGCTTACCACTCATCGGACGCGTAGCCGCAGGCGAACCGATTTTAGCCGAACAACATATTGAAGGCACTTATAAAGTTGATGCCAATATGTTCAAACCGCAAGCGGATTTCTTACTAAAAGTGTATGGTCAATCAATGAAAGATATCGGTATTTTAGACGGTGATCTCCTCGCGGTACATAGCACCAAAGATGTGCGAAATGGGCAAGTGATCGTCGCAAGAATTGAAGATGAAGTTACTGTAAAACGCCTTGAACGCAAAGGCTCAATGGTTTATCTTCACGCCGAAAATGAAGAATTTGCCCCAATTGTCGTCGATCTCACACAAACAGAAAGTTTTGAGATTGAAGGTATTGCAGTGGGGATTATTCGTAATAATGCGTGGATGTAACTTATTTACGTTCTAGCCATTAAACATTAAAAAAATTACACCGCACTTTGATTTACCCATCTCGGTTCACGATAGCGTTCACTGTATAAGTTATCTTGAAGCTTTACGGTTAATCTCTGTTACGCTTTTAAAAAGTGCGGTTGTTTTTTTCTAAATTTGTTTGGGATAATTCACCATTTTCATCCACATTAAAAAATTTACCGTTTGCGCCTAATATTTCCTCATAAAATAACCTCATTTTCCCTTGTGCTTTTTCATTAATCCTGTATAATTGCACGCCTTACAGCTACATCATCATTTTCGTTCCTTGCTTCCGCAAGATTGGTAGCTGGTCTTACAGTCGGAGGCTGATTAACCCGTAAGGAGCAGTAATGCGTCACTACGAAATCGTGTTTATGGTTCATCCGGACCAAAGCGAACAAGTACCAGCGATGATTGAGCGCTATACCAATTCTATTAAAGAAGCGGGCGGTCAAATCCATCGTTTAGAAGATTGGGGTCGCCGTCAATTAGCTTACCCAATTAACAAATTACACAAAGCACATTATGTGCTAATGAATGTAGAAGCGCCTCAAGAAGTCATCGACGAGCTAGAAACAACATTCCGTTACAATGATGCAGTTCTTCGTAACGCAATTATTCGTACTAAGCACGCCGTAACAGAAGCGTCCCCAATGGTTAAAGCACGCGAAGAGCGTAAACCTTTAGCTGAAGTTGAAAACAACGATTTTGAGGATGCTGAAGAGTAATTCAAAAATTGATAATCGCTTCTCATTAATAGGGCAAGTCAGCGACTTTCCTAAGCGAAGCAAAAGCCCTAACGGAATTGAACATTGTCGTTTTTATTTGGAACACCGTTCCGAACAGCAAGAGGCAGGATTACCTCGCCAAGCTTGGTGCAAAATCGCCGTTCAAGTTAGTGGTCATCAGTTAATTGCAAAAACTCAAAGCATTACGGTCGGCAGTAACTTATTGATAGTGGGGTTTATTACTTCACATAAATCAGCAAATGGTTTAAGTCAATTAGTATTACACGCCGAGCAAATCGAATTTATAGATTAGGAGACTAGCCAAATGGCACGTTATTTCCGTCGTCGTAAGTTCTGCCGCTTTACAGCGGAAAACGTTCAAGAAATCGATTACAAAGATATCGCAACGTTAAAGAACTATATTTCAGAGAGCGGCAAAATTGTTCCAAGCCGTATTACCGGTACTCGTGCGAAGTATCAACGTCAATTAGCTCGTGCAATTAAACGCGCGCGTTTCTTAGCGTTACTTCCGTACACTGATAATCAGTAATTAAGGAGAATACGGTAATGCAAGTAATTCTTTTAGATAAAGTTGTTCACCTTGGTAATGTTGGTGATCAAGTTAATGTTAAATCTGGTTATGCTCGTAACTTCTTAATCCCACAAGGGAAAGCGGTTATGGCAACCAAAGCTAACGTTGAATATTTTGAAGCACGTCGTGCAGAATTAGAAGAAAAAGCAGCAAAAGCACTTGTGGCAGCAATGGATCGCGCAGAGCGTCTTGAAGCCCTTGAGTCTGTAACTATCGCAAGTAAAGCGGGTGATGAAGGCCGTTTATTCGGTTCTATCGGTACTCGTGATATTGCTGATGCTATCACAGCTCGTGGTGTTGAAGTTGCGAAAAGTGAAGTTCGTTTACCAAACGGATTAATCCGTACTACAGGTGAACACGAAGTACGCTTCCAACTTCACGGTGAAGTATTCGCAAACTTACGTCTTATCGTAGTTGCTGAATAATCGCCGCTTTTTATAAGATAAAAAACCCAGCTAATGCTGGGTTTTGTTTTTAAAAGTCAGTTATCGCGTTATTCGCTTATAGATACAAATAATAAAAATCGCTTTGCCTAAAATATCTCCAATTCTTTCCTTGCTTTCCCTTTCCTGCAATGTCAAACTTACAGCAATCTATGCCACATAAGGAAATCATTATGGCTAAAAAAATAACAAAAAAAACCACCGCACTTTCCGATCCGAATTATCAACAAGAATTAAAAAAATACAGTAATCCTGTACCAAGTCGTGAATTTATTCTCAACATCATTCGTGAACATAATGCGCCAATGTCAAAAGAGGAATTATTTTCCGTTTTAGCTATTCGCGATGAAGAACGCCAAGAGGCAATGCGTCGCCGTTTACGAGCAATGGAAAACGAGGGGCAACTTATTTTTACTAAGCGTAAGCGCTATGCCTTGCCAGAAAAATTAGACTTAATCAAAGGAATGGTGATTGGGCATAAAGAAGGTTATGGCTTTTTACAAGTGGAAGGTGTAAAGCAAGATTTATTCATTCCAAATGGACAGATGAAACAGGTAATGCACGGCGATTATGTTCTTGCCCAGCCAAGCGGTTTTGAGCGTAAAGGACGTCAAGAAGTGCGTATTGTGCGTTTATTGGAAGGGCGTAAAAAACATATTGTCGGACGCTTCTTTTTAGAAGAAGGCATTGGCTATGTTGTCCCCGATGATAGCCGTATCAATTATGATATTTTAATCCCTAATGAATATCGCCACGGTGCGCGAATGGGGCAAGTTGTCGTGGTTGAACTCAAACCACGCACTGCAATGTTCACCCGTCCAGTGGGGATGATTATTGAAGTACTAGGCGAAAATATGGCAAAAGGAATGGAAACCGAAATTGCTATTCGCAATCACGATATTCCCCACGTTTTCCCAAGTGCGGTGCAAAAACAAGTCAAAAAATTCACTGAAGAAGTGCCAGAAGCCGCCAAAAAAGGACGGGTTGATTTACGCCAACTTCCTTTGGTTACGATTGATGGGGAAGATGCACGAGATTTTGATGATGCCGTGTATTGCCAACGTAACGCAAAAGGCGGTTGGAAACTTTGGGTTGCAATTGCGGATGTGAGTTACTATGTTCGCCTGCGTACTGCATTAGATAATGAAGCCTATAATCGAGGCAATTCCGTGTATTTCCCAAATCGTGTTGTGCCAATGTTGCCAGAAGTCCTATCTAATGGCTTATGTTCGCTCAATCCACAAGTTGATCGTCTATGTATGGTGTGTGAACTGTCTATTTCTGCCAAAGGAAAAATGACCGATTATCGTTTTTACGAAGCGGTGATGAATTCTCACGCCCGTTTAACCTACACTAAAGTTGCGCGTATTTTAGACGGTGATGAAGAATTACAACAGCGTTATGAACCTCTTGTTCCTCATTTGCAAGAATTACACCATTTGTATCAAGCCTTAGTAAAAGCCCGTCAGCAACGCGGTGCAATTGATTTTGACACGATAGAAAGTAAATTTATTTTCAATGAAATGGGACGCATTGAGCGCATTGAACCCGTAGTACGTAATGATGCCCATAAAATCATCGAAGAATGTATGATTTTAGCTAATATCGCCGCGGCAAATTTTATGGAAACGCATAATGAACCCGCATTATATCGTATTCATGCTGGTCCGAGTGAAGAAAAGCTGAGCGCTTTCCGTGCTTATTTAGTCGAACAAGGATTAAGTTTGGGTGGTGGAGCAAAACCGACAACAGAAGATTATGCCAAATTGCTCGTGCAAGTGAAAGAACGCCCCGACCACGAACTTATCCAAACTATGTTACTACGATCCTTGAGCCAAGCCATTTATTCCCCTGATAATATTGGGCATTTTGGCTTAGCCTTGACGCAATATGCGCATTTCACCTCGCCAATTCGCCGCTATCCGGATTTAACCTTACATCGTGGAATCAAATATTTACTGGCTAAATTACAAGGTTCAAAACGTAAAACCACGGATTCTGGTGGTTATCATTATGCACTTGATGAAATGGATAACCTAGGTGAACATTGTTCAATGACTGAACGCCGTGCCGATGATGCAACCAGAGAAGTAGCAGATTGGCTCAAATGTGAATATATGCAAGATCACGTTGGCGAAGCATTTAGTGGCGTGATTTCTGTGGTAACCGGCTTTGGCTTATTTGTGCGTTTAGATGAATTATTCATTGATGGGCTTGTGCATATTTCAACCTTAGATAATGATTATTACCAATTTGATGTAAATCGCCAGCAATTAATCGGCGAAAACAGTGGGCGAATTTACCGCCTAGGCGATAAGGTTACTATTCGTGTAGAGGCGGTTAGCCTTGAGCAACGACAAGTGGATTTCTCACTCATTAGCACTGAACGTAAACCTCGACGAGAAGGAAAAACAGCCAAAGATAAAGCGAAAAAAGGCTTTCGTTATGCAGAAAGTGCGAAAAAGCAAAAAGAGAAATCGGCGAAAAAATCGAAAAATCGAAAAATCAAAGTGCGGTGAAAAAATCAGCCATTTCTGCCAAGAAAAATAAACGTAAATCGCCCCGCACTCAGTAAAAATGAGTTTGCGAAAAACTGGCGGAAGGAAGACAAACAAGCGTATAATTCCGCCTTATTTTATCTATCAATGTAAAGGATAACAATGTCTGAAAATATTTATGGAATCCACGCAGTTAATGCTTTTTTGGCAAATGCTCCTGAACGAATTATTGAAGTTTATGTGCTAAAAGGGCGTGAAGATAAACGCTTACAGCCCGTTCTCAATGCGCTTTATGAGCTTGGTATTTCTGTTCAATTTCTTAACCGTGAAACCCTTGATAAAAAAGCGAATGGTGAAGTACATCAAGGGATCATCGCCCGTGTACAACCTACAAAAGAATTAAATGAAAATGATCTCGATCGCATTTTACGTGATCAACCAACACCGCTTGTCTTGGTTTTAGATGGGGTTACCGATCCGCATAATCTCGGCGCTTGCTTGCGAACAGCTGATGCGGCTGGTGTATGTGCCGTGATCGTACCAAAAGATAAATCTGCCCAGCTTAATGCTACGGCACGCAAAGTGGCTTGCGGTGCTGCGGAAGTTGTTCCCCTTATTCGGGTGACCAATCTCGCTCGTACACTAAGAGAATTACAACAAAATTATAATATGTGGGTGATTGGCACGGCAGGTGAGGCAACAGAAACCTTGTATCAAACAAAACTGACGGGGTCACTGGCTTTGGTGATGGGCGCAGAGGGGGACGGAATGCGTCGCTTAACCCGTGAAACCTGCGATCAATTGGTGAGTATTCCAATGGCGGGATCGGTTTCTTCCTTGAATGTTTCCGTTGCGACGGGCGTTTGTTTATTTGAAATTGCGCGACAACGTTTAGCAGGCTAACAATGAAAAAATCAGTCTTCACCCTTTTTATCAGCTTGATGACGGCTTGCACTTGGCATACCGCCACAACGCCTATTCCAGCCCAATTTGCTGGGGCAGATTATGTATTATCGGATAAAGATGCACAACGCTGGGTTGCCGCAAGTCGCCAAGCAGAACAATGTATTTACCCGAATTTAACTCGCATTCAACAAACCCATTTTAGTAAAGAAGATGCTTATATCCACGCGCAATATGTGTTCTTCTATCCGTTAGAAAATATCATCGGTGAAGATTATCTTAAAATCATTCAAGATGATGAAAAAGCAATGGGTTATGCGCAATATCAGTTCAAAAAATTCAAACAAACTGAGTTTGAACCTTTAACTCAAGCTGAATGCAATGTGTTACGTCTTAAAGCACACGATGATTTAGCGGTTGTGAAAGGGCAATATAAAAGCGGTATGGCAGAAGTCAACAAAGAAGAAGATAGCAAAGCAAGCAACGGCGTTGCCACTAATGATAATAAATTCTTCTTTGATATTATTAAGTGGGGCGCGACGCTACTGCTATAAAAATGCGTAAAATTTACACCGCACTTTATTTTGGGTAATACGCTAAACACAAAGAAAAAGGCGAGAAATGCTAGCCAAAATCATTGCTGACTAAAAAGAGCGGAGATTTTCCGCTCTTTTTTCTTGAATAGAAAATTATGATAAAAACTTCGCTTTCAATGCTTTTGCCACAGCAATTTGTTGTTCAGTGGCTTTGGCTGTCATTGGTTCGCGACAATAACCTGCATCCACGCCTTCCAATTTAAGTAATTCTTTAATGGTGAGGTATAAGCCATTTGCTAAAATACCTTCAATCAGATCATTGGTAACCTGTTGAATTTCACGCGCTTCGGCAAGTTTGCCAGCTTGAGTTAATTCAAAAATTTGTCTTGCTCGGATACCGTTTACATTAAATGTACTACCAATTGCACCATCCACGCCAAGAGCAGCGGCAGGTAACATCATTTCATCAAAGCCTGCCCAGATAAGATGATCGGGATAGGCTTTTTTCAAGCGTTCTAAGAGATAGAAATCACCTGCGGTGAATTTCACCCCTAATACTTTTGGATTTTTATAAAGTTCCCCAAATTGTTCCACGCCAATGTTTACACCCGTCAAGAATGGAATGGAATAAACGATCATATTATTGCCCGTTTCCTCAATAATGGTATCGTAATAATGTTTGATTTCCGCAAAACTAAATTTGTAATAGAACGGGGTTACCGCAGATAAACAGTCATAACCAAGTTCGGTGGCATATTTACCTAATTCTACGGCTTCGTGTAAATTCACGCTGCCTACTTGAGCAATCAATGCCACTTGGTCTTTTGCCTCATCTTTGGCAATGCGGAAAATTTCCTTTTTCTCAGCAGTGGAAATCATAAAGTTTTCCCCTGTGCTACCGCCCACATACAAGCCATCGACTTTCATTTTATCAATGTTATGGCGAATAATTTCACGCAACCCTTTTTCATTGATTGAGCCGTCTTCGTTATAAGACACAAGCAATGCGCTAAAAATGCCTTTTAAATTTTTCATTGGTTTCTCCTAAACTGATTTATTTGATCCGCTGTTCTAAAATCACATTCACGGTTTTTTGCTTCATTTCTGTTGCATTTTCTTCTTCGGCTTGCACGATCAAGGCATAAATTAAATCTAACACAAAGAGTTGTGCAATTTTTGTTCCGATAGAATCTCCTTGTAGCTGCCCCTGTCTATGCCCGTTAATGAGGACATAATCGGCAACTTGCGTAATTGGTGAGCGTAAATTGTGGGTTAATGCGACAGTGGTTGCTCCATTTTTTTTCGCAATACTCAATGATTGTGTGGTTTCTTTGGAATAGCCTGAATGGCTAATGCCAATGACCACATCCTCTTTATTCATTAAAGCCGCTTGCATATACATAAAATGATTATTACTAATTGCATCAACCTGTAAACCAATACGCATTAACTTATGTTTCGTATCTTCCGCAGTAAGCCCTGAAGAGCCAACACCAAATAGAAACACGCGTTTTGCTTGTCGCATTGCCAACACCACTTGTTCTAGCTGCTTTACATCAAGTAAATTAATGGTTTCTTTAATCACATTATTTATAGAATTATGTAATTTTTCTGCGATGCTTTGCGTATCATCATTTTTGCTAATATCGCTTTCTAACAACGAATTTGGCTGTTTTTCTTTAGTTGCCAATTCAATAGAAAGCTGTAATTTGAAGTCTGTAAACCCTTTGAAGCCGAGAGTTCGACAAAAACGAATAAAGGTCGCCTCGCCCACATCAAACTGTTGTGAAATTTCTGCTAATGAAAATTGGCTTAACAAATGTGGAGAAGATAAGATCGTAGTCGCAATTTTCTTCTCCGTTTTTGTCAGGCTGTTATACAACGCCCCAATGGTATCCAGAATATTCCCACTTGTTGCAACCATAAAACTTCTCCCTGTGTTTGTTTAACTCACTAACGCCACTGGTACTTTTACCACTAATTTTTTAATAAATTGCCCATTCTCCCCTGCAATACACCCCGGTTTATGAGGTTCATAAGGGAAAAATACGGCAAACATTTTTGACAATAAATGCACCGCACTTTTATTTGGAATATCAGGCGTTAGTTGATAATCATCTGCCTCGTTATACTCATTATAAGTACTCAGATCAGGCTCATTGACGCCATATTCAATCACTTCATTACCGCTGATTAGCAGTTGAATATCGATGTATTTATGATGAAGTTCTGCTTGTTTACTGTCGCTTGGTGTGGTGTCAAATTCCATCACATTCATATAAATTTGATCCGTAAGATCGTGGCGTCCAATCGTTAATTTTGCCAGATCCATCCGTCTTAATTGATGACAAATTTCTGCCAGCACCATTGGTAAACCTCTGGCAAAGTCATCACGGGTTAAATCACCTAAAATCATTGTATTCTCCTCATTTTATTCTTTATATTGTTGAGTAAGCCAATAAGCCGCCCCTAATAAACCAGCATCAGCCCCCGATCTCGCGGGTTCGACAGGGCATTGATAAAAAGCGGGCATTGCCTGTAAATATTGTTGAACTAAGGGTAAATAGCCTTCCGCCAAGCCTACACTCCCCCCCAACACCACTTTTTGAATGTCTAGGCTAATCACCATATCGGCAATTAAATTGGCAATCGCTCGTGCGGAGCGTTGCACAAGTGCGGTGGCTTTTTCATCATTTTTTCTAAAGCGTTCAAATACTTCTTTGGGGGAACAAGGTTCCGTCCATTGAGAGGCAACTGCTTCAATGGCTCGTCCAGAAGCAATAGCCTCCACGCAGCCTTGACGCCCACAACCGCACATTGGCCCATTAGGATCAGCAAGGCTATGCCCAATATGCCCTGCAATGCCATTCACCCCAGTGGTTAATTCGCCATTTAGAATAATTCCACCGCCGACACCCGTGGAGACGGTAATAAATAAGAAATTTTGCACCGCACTTTTATTTTGAGCCTGATCTTGTAATTGGTATTCGGCACACACCGCCGCTTGTACATCGTTCAGTAATCCGATCGGCTTGTCAGTATAACGCGCAATGCAATCTTTCAATGGAAAATTCGCTAATCCCCCTAAATTTTTCGGGTTAAGTGCGGTCAGTACACCACGATTAATAATCCCTGTGGATGCCACTGCCACTGCATCAAACTGCCCAGCATACTGGGTAATTAATGTTTTTAACGCCTGCGTCATTCCTTGTGCAGACTGATCTTGCGGAGTGCTAATTTGCTGGCGCTGGGAAATGACGCCATTTTCCACCAATGCGGCTGCAATTTTTGTGCCACCAATGTCTAATGCCAAACAACGCATATACCATCCTTGTTCTGGTTAGGATTTTGCTGATTTCACCGCACTGGCAAACCAACTCACAATATGTTCTAAACGCGTGAGCGCCGATCCTACGGTTACCACATCCGCCCCTATTTCAATGGCTTTTTTCGCCAATTCTGGGCTGTTATAGCGCCCTTCTGCCATCACATAGCAGCCTGCCGCCTTAAGATCTTTCACCAGTTGATAATCTGGCTCATCAGGAACTTCACCACCGGTATAGCCCGACATTGTACTGCCCACAATATCAAAGCCTAATTGCTGGCAATATAATCCTTCTTCCAAGTTCGAGCAATCCGCCATCGCCAAGCAGCCTAATTCTTTAATTTTTTTCACCGCACTTTCAAGTGCTACTGGACGAGAACGCAATGTGCCATCCACCGCAATAATGTCAGCCCCCGCCAGAGCCAGATCTTCAATATCTTGCAAAAATGGGGTGATTCGCACAGGGCTATCAGGCAAATCGCGTTTTACAATCCCAATAATGGGCTTATCCACTACGGGACGAGTTGCTTTTAGATTTTCGATTCCTTCAATTCGCAATCCCGCTGCACCGCCTTGTACAGAAGCTTGTGCCATTGCTGCCACAATTTCAGGCTTATCCATAGGGCCATCATCAACGGGTTGACAAGAGGCAATAAGCCCATAGCGAATCTGATCTAGCACATCTTGATGTGATAATTTTGACATAGAAACTCCAAGATATTTTTAAGAAAGGAAGTTAATTTTCGCTGGGTGCTAGGATAGACCTCTGAAAATAAAATACAAGAAAAATAGTTCAAAAGTGAGATCTAGATCTCAAACTGGAGTAAAATTTCATAAAACAATTTGAAAAAACGCCATTAGCCTTGTATTTTAAAAGGGAAATACCGTTTTTGCTAAAAATGATGTTGTTCTCATCTTAAACAAAAATCAGGATTATCTTGAAATATTACTTCATTAAAACTTGAGAACGAAAGCATTACAAAGCAAATCCGTTTCACATTTCATTATAGACAAATATCACAATGTTTAGTTGGACATCTTTGGAGTTCCTATGAAATATTTCAATAAATTAGAAGAATGGGTGGGGGGTGTTTTATTCCTCACCATTTTTATCATTCTTCTTGCCCAAATCATCGCCCGCCAAGTGTTTGACTCTCCATTTATTTGGAGTGAGGAACTGGCGCGTTTACTCTTTGTTTATGTTGCTATGTTTGGCATTAGTATGGCAACGCGTGCGCAACAGCACGTTTATATCGACTTTCTCACCAATTTAATGCCAGAGAAAGCACGAAAAGCAATAAACTCATTTGTTCAACTAATTATTTTTGCTTGTATTTTCTTATTTATCTATTTAGGTTTTAAAGTCTTTTTAGATGCCAGTTTTGAAATTGTTTCCTTGCAGATTTCGGAAAAATGGCTTTATGCGCCCTTGCCATTCATTTCAATGTTAGTGTTTATCCGCTTTCTGCAAGCGCAAAGCGAGAATTACAAAAATCAACTTAGCTATTTGCCTGCCACTTTGTATATTATTCTTGCTTTGCTCCTGTTTATCATTTTAATGACCCACCCAGAATGGTTTAAAGCCTTACGCATTAGTAACTATATCAAGCTAGGTAGCAATGCCGTGTATGTCTGCTTGATTGTGTGGCTTGTCATTATGTTTCTTGGTACACCTGTGGGTTGGTCGTTGTTTATTGTTACCATTTTATATTTTGCAATGACGCGCTGGAATGTCGTTAATTCTGCCTCCTCAAAATTAGTCGATAGCCTAAACAGCTTCCCACTGCTTTCTGTCCCCTTCTTTATCCTAACGGGAATCTTGATGAATACAGGGGGAATTACCGAGCGAATTTTTAACTTTGCGAAAGCCTTGCTAGGGCATTATTCTGGCGGTATGGGACACGTAAATATCGGCGCAAGTTTAATTTTCTCTGGAATGTCAGGTTCAGCACTTGCCGATGCTGGGGGATTGGGTCAGCTTGAAATTAAAGCGATGCGTGATGCAGGTTATGACGATGATATTTGTGGTGGGATCACCGCAGCATCTTGTATTATTGGGCCTCTCGTGCCGCCAAGTATTGCGATGATTATTTATGGCGTCATCGCCAATGAATCTATTGCTAAACTCTTTGTAGCAGGCTTCGTACCCGGTGTGTTACTAACCATTGCATTAATGGCGATGAACTATGCCATTGCGAAAAAACGCCATTATCCGAGAACGCCAAAAGCCTCATTGCAACAACGTTGTGAAGCATTCAAAAAAGCGATTTGGGCGATCTTAACCCCCATTCTCATTATTGGCGGTATTTTCTCTGGCTTATTCACACCAACAGAAGCTGCGGTGATCGCCGCTGCCTACTCCATTATTATTGGAATGTTTGTTTACCGTGAACTCACATTAAAAATGGTGTTCAAAAGTTGCGTTGAAGCAATGGCAATCACAGGGGTGACTGCCTTAATGGTAATGACGGTAACTTTCTTTGGCGATATGATCGCCCGTGAACAAGTGGCAATGCGTATTGCCGATCTCTTTATGGCAGTGGCAGACACACCAACAATGGTGCTAATTATGATCAACTTGCTACTATTATTCTTGGGAATGTTTATTGATGCCCTCGCACTGCAATTCTTAGTGCTACCAATGCTCATTCCAATTGCCGTACATTTTGGTATTGATCTCGTGTTCTTTGGGGTAATGACCACATTAAATATGATGGTGGGGATTTTAACGCCGCCAATGGGAATGGCATTATTCGTGGTCGCTCGTGTGGGTAATATGCCAGTGAGTACGGTAACCAAAGGGGTATTACCGTTCTTAATCCCCGTGTTTACCACCTTGGTGCTTATCACCATCTTCCCACAAATTATCACCTTTATTCCAAATCTGTTAATGCCATAACAGAAAGGAAAAAACAAAGTGCGGGTGAAAATTCACCCGCTTTTTTATCACGAAAAATGTCTTAAAAAACTACCGCACATTAATTTCTAGAGAAACTTTTTACAAAAAAATGGAGTATCATTTCATACCCTAACATATTCCAACACATTTAAACTTAAGTGAATTCAAGATAAAAGCGGTTAAAAAGTTTTTTAATCTTTTTTCAATTTTGTGATATAGCTCTCAGTAATGAAATATTACTTCATTTATTATATAGCCATTAGGTCGTTCCCTCCGTTATTTGGTCTCGTCGTATCCCCAAAGAGAATACGCCCTAACCATTTAGATTGAAATGTTCTACTCTGCAAATCAATGAAAGGAGAATTGCAATGAAATTAAATAAACTTGCTCTTGCTACATTATGTTTAGGTCTATCTACTTCGGTGTTTGCCGCAGACTATAACCTAAAATTTGGTATGGTTGCTGGTACAAGCTCCAATGAATACAAAGCGGTTGAGTTCTTTGCGAAAGAAGTAAAAGACAAATCTCAAGGTAAAATTGAAGTAGCAATTTTCCCAAGCGCTCAACTTGGTGATGACCGTGTAATGCTTAAGCAACTTAAAGATGGTGCATTAGACTTCACGCTCGCAGAATCTGCACGTTTCCAAATTTTCTACCCAGAAGCAGAGGTATTCGCACTGCCTTATATGTTGAAAAACTTTGATGTGGCGAAAAAAGCGGTGTTAGAAACCAACTTTGGTAAAAACTTATTCGCTAAAATTAATAAAGAATTAGGCGTAAGTGTACTTTCTATCGGTTATAACGGTACGCGTCAAACCACGTCAAACCGCCCAATTAATAGCATTGCAGATATGAAAGGCTTAAAACTGCGCGTGCCAAATGCCGCAACAAACCTTGCTTTCGCTAAATATGTCGGTGCAACGCCAACACCAATGGCGTTCTCTGAGGTGTATCTTGCACTACAAACTAATGCGGTAGATGGGCAAGAAAACCCATTACCAACCATTCAAGCGCAAAAATTCTATGAAGTACAAAAATACTTAGCATTAACTAACCACATTTTAAACGATCAACTTTACGTTATCAGTAATGAAACCCTTGATGAATTACCTGATGATTTAAAAGCGGTAGTAAAAGAAGCCGCACTTAAAGCAGCCGATTATCACACTAAATTATTTGTGGACGGTGAAAATGACTTAATTGCTTTCTTTAAAGAAAAAGGCGTAACGGTCACACAACCCGATCTTGCCCCCTTCAAAGCGGCATTACAACCGTACTATGATGAATATTTGAAAAAGAATGGTGAAGTTGGAAAACAAGCTGTAAAAGAAATCTCTGAGTTAGCTAAATAAGCGGTTTGCTTGCTCACTTTAAGCAATAACCTTAACGACAAGAGGTCAATATGAAAAAAACAGCATTACACAGTGCATTATTTGCAGCAATTGCAATGACAGCTTTTGCTACACAAGCAAGCCAATATCCTGATTTGCCAGTCGGGATTAAAAGTGGAACAGGGGCATTAATTGGCGATACCGTTTATGTTGGTTTAGGAACAGGGGGAGATAAATTTTATTCTCTTAACCTAAAAGAGAAAAATGCTAAATGGCAAGAATTACCTGCTTTCCCCGGTGGAAAACGTAATCAACCCGTTTCTGCGGGCGTAGAGGGCAAGCTCTATGTATTTGGCGGTTTTCAAGATACGGATGTAGCAAAAAATCAAGTGATTAATGATGCTTATCGCTATGATCCAGAAACAAACTCGTGGACAAAATTGCAAACCCGTTCCCCACGCTCTGCAGTAGGGGCAAGTGTTGCTGAAACTAACGGTAAAATTTATTTTGTCGGCGGCATTAACCAAGAAATTTGGAATGGGCTTTTCCAAGATATTGCTGCCGCAGGTGGCGATAAAGACAAAGAAAAAGCCATTTTTGATCCTTATTTCAATTTACGCGTACAAGATTTCTTCTTCTCACCAGAAATTGTCAGCTATGAGCCAGCTACTAACACGTGGCGTAATGAAGGCATTTTCCCCTACTCAGGACGAGCAGGAGCTGCGGTGGCAATTAAGGATAACAAACTTCTTGTTGTAAACGGAGAAGTAAAAGCAGGATTGCGAACCCAAACCACGGAGCTTGGTACGATCGGTAAAAATGGAGTGACTTGGAAAAAATTGGGTGATTTACCAACACCGAAAGGGCAAAAACAACAAGAAGGGATTGCGGGCGCAATGGGGGGCTACAGTTACGGTAACTATATTGTAACAGGTGGGGCAAACTTCCCGGGCGCACGTGCAAATTATCAAAATGGTATCAACGATGCACACCGCACTGGTGGGTTGAAAAAAACGTGGCATAGTGATGTTTATGCACTCAATGCCAAAAAAGGGACTTGGAAAATCATTGGTAACTTGCCAGAACCAATTGGTTATGGCGTGAGTGTAAGCTATGACAACAAAGTGCTATTAATCGGTGGTGAAGGTCAAGGAGGAAAAGCCCTCACCTCAGTTCAAACAATGAGTTATGATGGAAAAAAACTGGTTGTTGAATAACACAGACCGATAAATGTAAGACAAGGCCCCGCTTGCGGGGCTTTTTTCATAAAATGTGAAAAAATTACACCGCACTTAATCCTATCCATTTCTACAAATTTTACGCATTTCAAGGTAAACTATGGCAATTTTTACTGAACGAGAAAAATTATGCGTTTATTAATTTTTATTTTGGCGGGGTTTGCCTTACTTTTTCAATATGATTTTTGGTTTGGAAAAAACGGCTATGTAGATTATAAAAATACAGAAAAAGAAATTGCCTTGCGCCAACAAGAAAATGAAAAACTATCCCAACGTAATCAAGCGATTGCGGCTGAAATTAAAGATCTCAAAGAAGGCGTGGATGCCATTGAAGAGCGTGCCAGATTACAACACGAGATGGTAAAACATAACGAAACCTTTTATCGTATAGTAAAAGAGCATAAATGATGAAATCATTACCACGTGAAATTATCGCTGTTGTCCCTGCTGCAGGGATCGGCAGCCGTATGCAGGCAGATAAACCAAAGCAATATTTAACCATTCAGGGAAAAACGATTCTCGAACATACGCTTGATGTATTAATTCACTACCCTGCAATTAACCACATTATTGTTGCGGTAACCCCAAGTGATCCGTATTTAGCGGAAATTGATTTACTCAATCATTCAAAGATTCAGCTTGTTGAGGGAGGAAAAACACGCGCAGAGTCGGTACTAAATGGCTTGCAGCACATTGAAAGCAAAGCAAACACTTGGGTTATGGTACACGATGCGGCACGTCCTTGTCTTACTCATCAAGATCTGGATAAATTATTACAAATCAATGATAACAATGGGGCAATTTTAGCGATTCCTGCCGTGGATACGATCAAACGCACAAATTCAACCTTACAAATTCAACAAACGGAAGATCGCTCACAACTTTGGCTTGCGCAAACGCCCCAATTTTTTCCTGCTCAAACACTCAAACACGGCTTGCAACAAGCCTTAGCCAATCATCTCTCTATTACTGATGAAGCCTCTGCGATGGAATTGATGGGCTTTCAGCCTCATCTTGTAGCAGGCAGAAGTGATAATCTCAAAATCACTCGCCCTGAAGATTTGGCACTGGCGGAATTTTATTTAAGCAGAAGAAAACCCATTTCTTAAATTATCGCCAAAAATAAAGGGCAATGTTTGCTTTGCCCTTTTACTAAAAATCCCGATTATTTCAACCGCGCTTTTGCCTCTGCAATGGCTTCGGCAACACGCAATGGGGATACCCCGCCTTTAGCACAACGTTTATCAAGGCAAGATTGTAACGAGAGGATGTCATACACATCATCACTGATCACATCGCTGAATTGACGGAACTCTGCTAAGCTCAGATCTTCTAAACCTTTGTGAACACTAATTGCATAAACCACAGTTTCTCCAACAATATGGTGAGAATCACGGAATGGTACGCCTTTAGCAACCAGATAATCCGCTAATTCCGTGGCATTAGAATACCCTTTCAATGCCGCCTCACGTGTACGTTCAACATTGACTTTAATGTCATCTAATACAAAGGTCGCCATATCTAAGCAATCTTGCCAAGTATCTAACGCATCAAAAATGCCTTCTTTGTCTTCTTGCATATCTTTGTTATAGGCAAGCGGTAAGCCTTTTAGGGTCATTAACATTCCTGTTAAAGCGCCCATCACGCGCCCTGCTTTTCCACGGATTAATTCACAGGCATCGGGGTTTTTCTTTTGTGGCATTAATGAGGAACCTGAAGTAACGCGATCAGAAAGTTCAACAAAATCTGCTTCACCGCTATTGAAGATAATCATATCTTCGGCAAAACGAGAAAGATGCGCCATGCTTAACGAAGCAGTCGAAAGCAATTCGATAATATGATCACGATCAGACACACTGTCTAGGCTGTTACGAGTGGCACTTGCAAAGCCAAGATCCTGTGCTAATTTTTCACGATCTATGGCATAGGCTGTTCCCGCCAATGCGCCACTACCAAGTGGGCAAGTATTCATTCGTTGGTAAGCATCAGATAAGCGAGAATAATCACGTTCTAACATTTCCACATAAGCCATACACCAATGTGCAAAGGTAATCGGTTGAGCGCGTTGTAAATGGGTATAACCCGGCATTACTGCGTGTTGATTGTTTTCTGCGGTATCCACTAATTTAGTTTGCAAGGCACGAATAGAATATTGCAGCTCCGTAACACGTTGCTTACACCACATTTTTATATCTAATGCCACTTGATCATTACGGCTACGCCCAGTGTGTAATTTTTTACCTAAATTCCCAACTTTATTGATCAGCTTACTTTCTACCCAACTGTGGATATCTTCCGCATCATCTTGCAAAATACCCTGTAAATTTGACCGCACTTCAATTAAAAGCGCATTTAATGCTTGTTCTAATTGTTGTTGCTCTTGCTGGCTTAATACGCCAACACTGACCAAGGCTTTTGACCAACCAATTGAACCTTCAATATCTTGTTCGGCAAGGCGATAGTCAAAACGTAATGAATCATTAAAATCTTTAAAACGTTTATCCGCGGCTTGTGTAAAACGTCCACCCCAAAGTGCCATAGTTTATCCTTATCTTTTTGATTTTTATCATTAAAAATGTAGAGGCGAACGTAAATGTTCGCCCATACCAAATTGCTTTACGCTTAAGGTAAAATTCTGGTGCCGATTATCTCACCTGCAAAAAGTGCGGTCAATTTTTCTGGATATTTCCAGTTGGCAATATCCACTCCCGTGTTAAGTATTTTTGCTGCCTCCAATGCGGCATTGACCTTAACGATCATTCCGTCTGTAATCACACCTTGCTGAATAAGCTGTTGAATTTGCTCGCTATTAAGCTGTGGTAGGCGTTGTTTATTGGCATCTAAAACCCCATCCACATCAGAAAGCATCACCAGATCGCCCCCCATTAATGCCGCAATCGCCGTTGCTGCTTGATCCGCATTCACGTTCATTAAACGCCCTTGCGCATCTACCGCAATAGAACTAATAATAGGCAAAAATGCCTCGCTTAATAATGTATGTAATAGTTGCGGATTATTGGGAAATACGTTCGCAACGTGTCCTAATTCAACATCAATTTGTTTCGCGCTTGTTAATTGCCCATCCGCTAAACAAAGCCCAACAGGATTAAGATTAAATTTCGTCGCTTGCGCCAACAATGTTTTATTTGCAATCCCCGCCAGTGCGCCTACAATAATTTCAATTTGATCAGAAGGGGTAACCCTTAACCCATTTTTCTTCTTGACTGGCAACCCAAGACGTTGCATTAATTCATCAACGATACAACCACCACCGTGTACAATAAGCAGAGGACGAGCAAAATTTTGCTGATAATTTGCTAATGCGGTGAATAAATTTTCCATTGCTTGTGGCGTATCTAACAGCACACCACCTAATTTAATCACTAAAGGTTTCATTCTTTTTTCCACTAAATCAAGCCTAAGGTTTCTGTTAAACCATAACGAATATTAGCACATTGTACCGCTTGTGCTGCTGCACCTTTGAGTAAGTTATCTTCTGCGCCAACAATGATGATATAACCGTTTTGAGTGGCAAATCCAATATCACAATAAGGCGTAAATTCTACGGACTTAATACTTGGTAATCCTTGTTTATAAACACGCACCAGTGGTCGATTCGCATAATATTGCTGATAAGCGTCGTGAATTTGAGCGTCTGTTACATTTGCGTTTAATTTTGCGGTGATTGTCGCCAAAATACCGCGTTTAAAATTGCCGAGATGTGGCGTAAAAATGACATTTGTGCCTAAATGCGTGGCAATTTCAGGCTGATGCCGATGGTTAAATACGCCATAAGCATTTAAGCTCACCTCACAAAAACTGTTCGTCAGTGAAGCTTTACGCCCCGCTCCGCTTACCCCACTCACCGCATTGATAATTGGCAATTGATTGAGATCTAATAAATTATTTTCAATCAACGGTTTTAAGCTCAGTTGTGAAACCGTTGGATAACAACCTGCCACCGCCACTAAATCGGTTTGTGCAATGGCGCGATCATTCCATTCCGCTAACCCATAAACCGCTTTTTCTAATAATTCAGGATGGCGATGTTCAAAGCCATAATATTGTGGATAAAATTCTGCGTTGTTTACGCGAAATGCGCCGGATAAATCAAAGACTTTACATTGATTTTGCAAGAAAATTGGCGCAAGATCGTGGCTCACTTCGTGTGCGGTGGCTAAAAATACCAGATCATTTTCTTGGGCAAGTGCGGTTAAATTTTCCCCCAAAGGTTGTAACGGTAAATCCACAATATGCTTAAGCTGTGGATAAATATCGGAAATGGCTTTATGTGCATCTTGGCTTTGCGCAGAAACATATAATCCATTAAGTTGAAATGCGGGGTGCAACGTTAAAATACGAGCCAGTTCAGCCCCAGTGTAGCCACTTGCACCAATAATGATGGCTTTTTGCATAGAACACATAGAAAATTTGCCTCATAGAAAAAGATAACCCTTGATTAATTATGCTATTGTTATGCATAATTAATCAAAAATCAATCTTTAATTTAATACAGGATAAACTTAATGAAAAAATTGCCTACTTTTCTTGAAATGTATTCTCAGCTTATTGCCTTGCCTACCATCAGTAGCGTAGAAGCAGAATTTGACCAATCAAATAAAACGTTAATTGAACTTCTTGCCACTTGGCTTAATGAGTTAGGTTTTAAAACGAACATTATCCCCGTGCAGGGCAGCCGAGAAAAATTCAATTTACTAGCCACTTATGGCGAAGGAGAAGGGGGACTGCTCCTTGCAGGACATACAGATACCGTACCTTTCGATGAAGGACGCTGGCATTTTGATCCTTTCAAACTCACCGAAAAAGACGGTAAATTTTACGGCTTAGGCACAGCAGATATGAAAGGGTTCTTCGCGTTCGTATTAGAAACCTTACGCCATATTGATCTCTCTAAACTAAACAAACCATTACGCATTCTCGCCACCGCCGATGAAGAAACTACCCTACTTGGGGCAAGAACGTTCAGCCAACACAGCCATATCCGCCCAGATTGTGCGATTATTGGCGAACCAACATCATTAAAACCCGTTCGCGCGCACAAAGGACATATTGGGCAAGCAGTAAGAATTACAGGTAAAACAGGGCATTCGAGCGATCCAGATAAGGGCATTAACGCCATTGAATTAATGCACGAAGCAACAGGCTATTTAATGGAGATACGTAACGAGTTAAAGGAAAAATATCATCATTCCGCCTTTGCCATTCCTTATCCGACAATGAATTTTGGTGCAATCCACGGGGGGGATGCAGTAAATCGTATTTGTGCATGCTGCGAATTGCATTTCGACATCCGCCCCTTACCACAAATGCGTCTAGAAGATCTCAATGAAATGTTACAAGAAAAACTTCGCCCAATGTTTGAAAAATGGGGCGATCTGATTTCACTCCGCGCCTTGCATGAACCCACCCCGGGTTATGAATGCGAACACAGCGCCCAAATTGTCCAAGTGGTGGAAAAATTACTTGGCGAAAAATGCGAAGCGGTGAACTACTGCACCGAAGCCCCTTTTATTCAACAACTCTGCCCAACCTTGGTGCTTGGACCGGGTTCAATCGAACAAGCCCACCAGCCAGATGAATACCTATGTGCAGAATTTATTAAACCAACGAATGAATTATTGAGTAAGTTGATTAAGCATTTTTGTTAAAACGTTATCTATAATTGGATTAATTTAGAAATGGCGGGCGTTACTTCGCTTTGTCAATGCGAATGATAAAGCGCTTTACCTTAAACAGCTATCCATTTAAGTGATAACGCGTAAAAAAGCATTCCAGTCCTTCTTAGCCACATAGTTGTGGCTATCTCTTAACTCAGTCATCGGATCAGTTCACCCGCAACTATTCAATAAACAACTTGTCTAACAATCAAACAATATATAAATCTTGTCATTTAATTTTAGAATAAAATGACGGCGCCTCCCTCACTTTATTATTTATATTGTCTGCGGTGTGTTGCCTTATCTTAAACATCAAACAGGCTCCCTTTCAGCTTAGGAGGATAATAGCATGAAAAAGCAGATATTAACTGAAAACGATGTAACGCCAGAAGATGTATTTTTAAACCGCAGAAAATTCTTGATTGGCGTTGGTGCAGTAAGTGGGAATATGATACTCCCAAATACAAGTATTGCTAACCCTGTAATAGATAGACGAAAGCCTCTTAATGCGATTAAAGATACACCGAATACATTACCATTGACGCCAGAAAATAAAGTCATCGGTTATAACAACTTCTATGAATTTGGTGTTGATAAAGGCTCCCCTGCGCAATACGCGAAAAATTTTAAAACGGATCCTTGGAAAGTTGAAATTACGGGTGAGGTACAAACTCCATTAACTTTAGATTTGGATGATCTTTATCATCGTTATCCACTACAAGAACGCATTTATCGATTTCGTTGTGTTGAAGCCTGGGCAATGGTGATTCCTTGGATAGGCTTTGAATTAAAAGCCTTACTTAATGATGTCAATCCCACCAGTAATGCCAAGTATGTTATATTTGAAACCCTATATGATCCTGAACAAATGCCGGGACAAAAAAATTATTTTTTCGGGGGAGGAATTGAATATCCTTATATTGAAGGATTAACCATCGCAGAAGCGATGCACCCTCTAACTTTACTTTCCGTTGGATTATATGGAAAAACGCTTTCTCCCCAAAGTGGTGCGCCAATTCGCCTTGTTGTGCCGTGGAAATACGGCTTTAAGAGTATAAAATCCATTGTAAAAATTCGTCTCAGTGCCACGCGTCCGCTAACAACTTGGAACAAGCTTGCTCCTCAAGAATATGGTTTTTATGCGAATGTTAATCCAAATGTCCCTCATCCCCGTTGGTCACAAGCGAGTGAACGCATTATCGGTCGTGGTGGATTATTTGATAATAAGCGCCAACCTACTTTACTGTTTAATGGCTATGATGAAGTCGCTTCACTTTATAATGGGTTAGATTTAAAGGTGAATTACTAATGAAGCAAATCCATCTTATCGCTCACCTTTGTGCCTCTTCTCCCCTACTATGGTTGGTTTATGAGTTAGGTATCAATAATGGTGAATCTTTTGGCGCAGATCCTACTAAAGAGCTTATTCATTTTCTTGGCTGGATTTCATTAAGTTTATTTCTAGCATTATTTCTTTTCCGTCTTATCATTCAATTATTAGGGAGAAAATCACTTTCTCCCATACATAAAATAATCGGTTTATGGGCTATTGGGTGGGCATTTTTGCATATTCTTGCCTATTTATACCTAGAATTAGGTTTCAATATGGAATTATTCCTCAGCGAGATCCTCACTCATCCTTATTTATGGGTTGGCGTCACTGCGCTTTTATTATTCTGCGTTAGTACTACTGTGATGCTACCTGCACTTCGTCAATACTTAAAACAAAAAACGTTTATCCTTCACCAGTTTAATTATCTTGCATTAGGGTGTGCATCAATCCATTATTACTGGTCAACGAAAAGCTATAACCTCAATGCCATCATTTACTTACTCTTTGCTTTCTCTATTGTGGCTTATTTTCTCTATCAACGAAGACCACTAATAACTATGAGAGAAAAAAATAGGACTGGGAAGAATTAACCTATATGGCTTTCCTCGCCACGACTAACGGCACATTATAGCTATTTAAATTTATCATCAATGCGTTTAAGAAAAATCAACACCTCATAATGCGCAGTATGAGGAAACATATCAAAAAGTTGAATTTTTTGAGCTTGATAGCGAGATAATTCGCGCAAATCTTTGCCCATTGAAACGGCATTGCAACTGGAATACAAAATAAAGTGCGGTTGTAATTTGTTGAGAAATTGCGCTAGTTCTTTGCCGATGCCACGGCGTGGCGGATTGACGATCAGCAAATCTGGTCTTTCATTTTGTACTAAGGCGAAATTTGCTGCATCTAAGGATTGAAACTTCACTTGGATTAAGCCCAATTTTTCTGCTGATGAGCTGGCGCTTGCAATAGCTGATGGAGAGATTTCAATACCCGTTAATTGCACATTTCGCCCTTTTTCTTGCAAGATCGCCGCACAATGTAAGCCAAAGCCACCTGCGCCGCAAAACAGATCCCAGATGTTGCTAATGGGAAGATTTTTAATCCATTGCTGTGCCGTGCCGTATAAGCTTTCTGCTACCTTAGGATTGGTTTGGAAAAAGCCTTGTGGACGAATAAATAAAGGAATTTGGTTAAAATTTTCTTCTAATTGTTTTTGTTCTGTGAGAAAAATTTCTTCCTCACCTTCTAAAATTGCCGCGTGTTTGGGTTGAATATTTAAACTCACCACTTTTATTTGCGGTAAATTTGCTAATAACTGTGGTAATTCTCGTTGAATTAACGCAAGTTTTGCCGTTGAACGTAACACAAAACGCAACATTAATGTGCCGTTAATTTGGCTTTCAGTGAGTAAGATGTATTTCAGCTCACCTTTGCGTTTCGTAATGTGATAAGGCACTAAACCGGCTCGTCCGATAAAGATTTTTAATTGATGAAAAATATGCGCAAAATGAGAAGGATAGAGTAAACAGTCTGATAAATCTACCGCACTTTGTGGATCATTAGGATTGCTAAGAATGCCTAAAATCGGGCGTTCCACTGAACCACTTACCACCATTTTGGCTTTATTACGAAAACCTTGCTGCGCAGAGGGATAAGTTGGTAGCCATTCAAGCTGTGAAAGATCAAGCCCAACAAGTTGTTGAACTAAATGGGCTTTTTTTTCATCAAGCTGCTGTGAATAGGGCATTTCAAGCCATTGGCAAGAACGGCATTGCCCCGCGATAAAGTGCGGACAAACAGGCATTACTGACATTTAAGCTCTCGCTAACCAATCTTGTTGAAGTGCGGTCAATTTTTGCTGATTTTCTTTCCAACGCGTTGAGTTTTCAAGGGTTTTCCAATCTAATTGACTACGTTTAAATAAACTTTGTAAACGTTGTTGGCGAAGTGCATATTGTTCCGTGGTTTCTTGCGGTTGGAAATGATCAAGAACTTGGATTACACCTTCACGTTCATTACATAGTAGTAATAAATCACAACCCGCATTCAATGATTGCTGACAACGTGCAACAAAATCACCCATAAAACCTGCGCCTTTCATACCTAAATCATCAGAAAAAATCGCACCGTTAAAACCAAGCTGATGACGTAAAATTGTTTGCAACCAATAAGCTGAACCACTTGCAGGCTGACTATCGCATTGGCTATAAATCACGTGTGCTGGCATTACGGCATCAAGCAAATTTTGTGCAATAAGCTGTTTAAAGGGTTGAATATCTTGCGCAAAAATTTGCGCTTGTGGACGTTCATCATAAGGGGTTTCTAAATGGCTATCAGCGATCACGCGTCCATGACCGGGGAAATGTTTGCCTGTGCTTGCCATACCCGCTTGTTTCATACCTTGAATAAACGCTGTAGCTAGGCGAAGTGTTGGATCGATTTCAGCGTGAAAACTACGATCACCAATAGCACGGCATTGATGACCTAAATCCAGCACTGGGGCAAAACTTAAGTCAATATCCAGTGCGGTCATTTCTGCTGCCATTTGCCAACCCGCTTGGTGCGCGAATTCTTGTTGTTGTGCGGTATGGCTGATAAGTTCGGCAAACGCTTGCATTGCGGGAAGCTGGGTAAAGCCTTCACGAAATCGTTGTACCCGTCCGCCTTCTTGATCTACCGTAATCAATAAGGGTTTCTTCACTTTTTGCCGTAAGGTGGCGACAAGATGTTGAATTTGTTCACGATCATAAAAATTACGTGTAAACAAAATCACGCCAGCAACCAATGGATGTGCAAGTAATTCTAATTCTTCTTGGCTAACTTCTTGTCCAGTAAGATCGATAAGTAAAGCTGACATTGAAATCCTTATTGCAATTTATTCAAACGAAGGTATAAGCGGTAATTAACGCTTTGTTGTGTTGGTGGAACAGGGGTTAAATTGGTTTGTTGGTTTGGTTGTAGAAGCAAGCTAGAAGGCGAATGTAAATTCGGTTCTTCCCCTTGTGTTACGCCATTTTTGTCATACCAAAAGAAATAATAAGCGACATCAAGCTGATGTGGGCTAGTATTCTTTAGCCAAACATTATTATCGCGCAACTTTGTCTCAATCAACGGCGCTAAATTTGCTTCTACATTTAAGATCGGATCATTCTCGCTTACAATATTTTGCGAGGGCGTTGAGCCACAAGCTGCAAGCAGTAGGCTTAATCCGCATAGAACAAATAGTTTTTTCATTATTTTGCCAACATTTTTCCTAAAGATTCACCACCAAGTAAGTGCATATGTAAATGATACACTTCTTGTCCACCGTGTTTGTTACAATTGACGATAAGGCGATACCCATCTTCCGCAATGCCTTCTTGCTGCGCCAATTTAGCCGCCACGGTAAATAAACGCCCTAATGTCAGCTCATCTTGCTCAGTTACTTCGTTCACTGTTGGGATTAATTTATTTGGAATAATCAAAATATGCGTAGGCGCTTGGGGGGAAATATCACGAAATGCCGTTACTCGCTCATCTTGATAGAGGATATTTGCTGGAATTTCTTTACGAATAATTTTGCTGAAAATGGTTTCTTCTGCCATAGCAATTCCTTATATTTTAAAGGGATATTGAGAGATAAATACAATCCTTATTGTACGCTTTTTATCCGCATATTGATTGATATTTTGCGGTATATAAAGTGCGGTTATTTTTATCAGAAAAGTTCTAAAATAGCAATTTGCAATCCATTTGTTAAATTTATGTTAATGCAAAACTTGTTTTTTATTTCAATATGTTACACAAATGTAAATAAATTTGATCTTGAACAAATTTTATAAAAAATAAACTTTTTTTTAGTTTTAAGTTACGGGTTTATACCTTAGAATAGGGACAGTTAATTTTTGTAGGGTGTGTGATGAAAACAGAAAACTCCGTCAGCTTTATGGCAACGCCAACAGAAATGGCGCAATTAGCCGAAAATATCGCGACCTATAAAGCGACTAAAAATCAATTCTATTCTTTTCTTTCCGCAATTTCTGCAGGCGCATTTATTGCCCTTGCTTTTGTTTTTTATACAACAACACAAACCGGTCTCTCCAATGTGTCTTGGGGTTTAGCCAAGCTCGTAGGTGGTTTAGTTTTCTCTGTTGGGGTGATTATGGTGGTTGTCTGTGGCTCGGAATTGTTTACTTCATCAACAATGACGCTGGTTGCACGTGCAGGGCAACGCATTAATACAATTCAAATGTTACGCAACTGGATTGCCGTTTATACTGGTAATTTTTTAGGTGCTATCGTCATCGCTGGACTTATTTGGTTTGCTGGGCAAACAATGGCTGTGAATGGACAATGGGGGTTAACCATTCTAAAAACCGCACAGCATAAGATTCATCATAGTTGGTTTGAAGCCTTTAGTTTAGGTATTTTGTGTAACATTATGGTATGTATTGCAGTTTGGATGAGCTATGCCGGAAAAACCTTGACTGATAAAGCATTCATTATGATCTTGCCAATTGGCTTATTTGTTTCTTCTGGTTTTGAACATAGTGTAGCGAATATGTTTATGATTCCCCTTGGTATCATTACAGCGCACTGCAGTTCTGTGGAATTTTGGCAAGCTATCGGGTTGAATGCCGAGCAATTTGCTGATTTAGATGTATATCATTTTGTCGTAAAAAATCTTATCCCTGTTACGCTTGGTAATATTGTTGGTGGCGGGGTATGTATTGCATTAATGCAGTGGTTTACTAATAAACCACATTCACATTAGTTTGGCGTAAGAGCGGTTGTTTTTTTCATCGTTTTTACATAATTAAATTTTATTTACGTTAAAGGAAAATAGTAATGACTCAATTAACTGAAGCGCAACAAAAAGCGTGGGAAGGATTTACCCCAGGCGATTGGCAAACAGAAGTCAATGTACGTGACTTTATCCAAAAAAACTATACCCCTTATGAAGGTGATGAATCATTCCTTGCTGGTGCGACTGAAGCAACAACCAAATTATGGAATGAAGTAATGGAAAAAATTAAGGTTGAGAACAAAACTCACGAACCTTATGACATTGATACAGATACTCCATCAACAATTACTTCACATAAACCGGGTTATATCGATCAAAATTTAGAAAAAATTGTGGGTTTACAAACAGATGCCCCATTAAAACGTGCCATTATGCCTTATGGTGGAATTAAAATGGTAAAAGGCTCTTGCCAAGTTTACCGTCGCGAATTAAAACCTGAAATTGAACATATCTTTACGGAATATCGTAAAACCCATAACCAAGGGGTATTTGATGTTTATACACCAGATATTTTACGTTGCCGTAAATCAGGTGTTATCACTGGATTACCAGATGCTTATGGTCGTGGTCGTATTATCGGGGATTATCGTCGCTTAGCACTTTATGGTGCGGATTTCTTGATGAAAGATAAATTTAAACAATTTAATTCATTACAAGAAAAATTAGAACGTGGTGAAGATATTCAAGCTACTATTCAACTACGTGAAGAAATTGCAGAACAACACCGTGCATTAGGTAAAATTAAAGAAATGGCGGCGTCTTACGGTTTTGATGTATCTAACCCAGCAACGAATGCACAAGAAGCCGTACAATGGACCTATTTTGCCTACCTTGCTGCAGTAAAATCACAAAATGGTGCCGCGATGTCTTTCGGTCGTGTATCAAGCTTCTTAGATATTTATATTGAACGTGATCTAAAAGCAGGAAAAATTACTGAACAAGAAGCACAAGAATTAATTGATCATCTTGTCATGAAATTACGTATGGTGCGTTTCTTACGTACACCAGAATACGATCAATTATTCTCTGGTGACCCAATGTGGGCAACCGAAACATTAGCTGGTATGGGCTTAGATGGTCGTACATTAGTAACCAAAAACAGCTTCCGTATCTTGCACACACTTTATACAATGGGACCTTCACCAGAACCAAACTTAACCATTCTTTGGTCTGAACAATTACCAGAAGCATTCAAACGCTATTGTGCTAAAGTGTCTATTGATACTTCTTCTGTCCAATACGAAAATGATGATCTGATGCGTCCAGACTTCAATAGTGATGATTATGCGATTGCTTGTTGTGTAAGCCCAATGGTCGTTGGTAAACAAATGCAATTCTTTGGTGCGCGTGCAAACCTTGCAAAAACCTTATTATACGCAATCAATGGTGGTATTGATGAAAAATCAGGTATGCAAGTTGGCCCTAAAACAGCACCAATTACTGATGAAGTGTTAGATTTCGATACCGTAATGGCGCGTATGGACAGCTTTATGGATTGGTTAGCAACGCAATACGTTACCGCATTGAACATTATTCACTTTATGCACGATAAATATGCTTATGAAGCAGCCTTAATGGCGTTCCACGATCGTGATGTATTCCGTACAATGGCTTGTGGTATTGCAGGGCTTTCTGTTGCAGCAGACTCTTTAGCCGCAATTAAATATGCTAAAGTGAAACCTGTGCGTGGGGATATTAAAGATAAAGACGGTAATGTGGTTGCCTCTAATGTGGCGATTGATTTTGAAATTGAAGGCGAATATCCACAATTCGGTAACAACGATAGCCGCGTTGATGATTTAGCAGTTGATCTTGTTGAGCGCTTTATGAAAAAAATTCAAACGCATCATACTTACCGCAATGCAACTCCAACACAATCCGTGCTTACTATTACGTCTAACGTGGTTTATGGTAAGAAAACAGGTAATACACCTGATGGTCGTCGTGCAGGTGCGCCATTTGGACCGGGTGCAAACCCAATGCACGGACGCGATCAAAAAGGTGCAGTAGCGTCATTAACTTCTGTGGCGAAACTTCCATTTGCTTATGCGAAAGATGGTATTTCTTACACCTTCTCAATCGTACCAAATGCATTAGGTAAAGATTACGAAGCACAAAAACGTAATCTTGCAGGCTTAATGGATGGTTACTTCCACCACGAAGCCACTGTTGAAGGGGGACAACATTTAAACGTGAACGTAATGAACCGTGAAATGTTGTTAGACGCAATGGAAAATCCAGAAAAATATCCGCAATTAACCATTCGTGTTTCTGGTTATGCTGTGCGTTTTAACTCTTTAACGAAAGAACAACAACAAGATGTAATTACACGTACATTTACACAATCAATGTAATTTAAATCTTTCTAGGGTAAATGGTCGGTATCAATATATACCGACCATTTTTATGTTTTATTTCATCAAAAACTATGCGTCAATACTTATATTCTTTATATAACGATTTATGCATTGCAATAAAAGAACTGCCAAGAGAACTAAATTGGCTCACCATTAAATATCAATATTATCTCAGAATAGCTATTTTATTTGGCATATTCATTTTTCTAATGACCGCCAAACCTAAAAAGCCTATTGATCTTAGTTTATTACTGCTAACAATTGTGATTTGTCTATCTTATTGCTATTTAGACAATAAGCAATTCGTTGATAAATGTAAAACAACGTTTAATAATAAACCGCTTGTTTTTATTATTTCAACGCCTTACCTCATTTATATTAACTGTGTCGTCTCAGAAGAGGTTTGTGTTAGAACTGGCTTCACAATTAGCTTCTTTCACACCTCTACTCAGGTATTATTTATCCTGATCAGTGGCATTATCTTATTTTTATTTATTGTATCGGCATTAATGGGGATACTTGCGGTGTACTATCAAATTTCTTTATGGCGAAATCTGATTTGGCTAGATAAAAGTGCGCAGAAAAAACAAAAATTATGCTACCAGTTACTAATGAGTTTGATTGCAATAAAATTTATTTTTGCCGTATCTTGCAACTATAAACCCATTATCGGTCAATTTTATTATTTAACCTTTGAGCAAGCATTGGTAAAAACCAGTTTTAACGCAATACTCAATAAACATTGCTTAAATAATGCAGACTTATACCATAAATATGGTAACAATATTCGGTTTGCTATTATTGATAGCCATATTATTTCTGTCGCAATCCCCAATAACAACGGACGATATGAATTTAAAACAGATTTTTGTGAAAGAGTGAAATCTTATAACTAATGAGGCTAAATAGCTAAAAATAGTTGTGAGATAAAATTTATTTGCGATAATAAGTGCGGTAGTTTTTTTGCAAAAATTTATCCCTCACTCATTAGGAGATCTTATGAAAACAATGAAATTGGCACTCTCTATGCTTACGCTTTCATCCATACTTGCGCTCACAGCTTGTTCTTCATCGCAACAAAATGCAGAACAACAACTACAAGAGCAAGCCGTATTAGGCTTGAATTGGGTGCAACAATCAGGTGAATATCAAGCACTGACTCATCAAGCTTTCAATATGGCGAAACTTGTCTTTGATCAAGCTAAGGCTGCAAAAGGTAAGAAAAAAGCGGTTGTCGTTGATCTTGATGAAACAATGATGGATAACAGTGCCTATGCAGGCTGGCAGATACAAACAGGTACAGGCTTCAATGGTGATGATTGGACTCGTTGGGTAAATGCACGAGAAACCGCAGCTGTACCGGGAGCGGTAGAATTTAATAACTATGTTAATAGCCACAACGGTAAAGTATTCTACGTTTCTAACCGCAAAGATGCTACAGAAAAAGCGGCAACATTAGATGACCTTAAAACGCTTGGCTTCATCGGTGCGAGTGAAGAGGTTCTCTATTTGAAAAAAGATAAATCTAGCAAATCAGCACGCTTTGCTGAAATTGAAAAATTAGGTTATGACATCGTACTTTATGTTGGTGATAATTTAAATGATTTTGGTGATGCCACTTACCACAAATCTAATGCAGAACGCCGTGCATTTGTACAACAACATAGCAAACAATTTGGTAAAAAATTTATTATGCTACCAAATCCAAACTATGGTGACTGGGAAGGCGGTTTAGCCAAAGATTATTACAAAGGTGATAATCAAAGCCGTGTAAAAATTCGCCATAATGCGATAAAAGCTTGGAGCGGAAAATAACTTTTTTCCTTAATATTACGCTATAATACCCAATCTGCCTCATCGTGAGGCAGATTAATTTCTATTTAATCCTTTTCGCAAAGCCTTAAATAGAAATTAACGATTTTACATTCTCTAACAAAGGAACATTATGTCAGTTTTAGCTCGCTATCATTCTTATGAATCTTGCGGAACCGTTGATGGCCCGGGGATTCGTTTCATCCTGTTTTTGCAAGGGTGCTTAATGCGTTGCAAATATTGCCACAACCGTGACACTTGGGATCTACACGGTGGTAAAGAAATTTCCGTAGAAGAACTGATGAAAGAAGTCGTCACTTATCGCCATTTTATGAATGCTTCTGGTGGTGGCGTTACCGCCTCAGGAGGAGAAGCTGTATTGCAAGCGGAATTTGTACGGGATTGGTTTCGCGCCTGTAAAAAAGAAGGTATTCACACTTGTTTAGACACCAACGGGTTTGTTCGCCATTATGATCATATTATTGATGAATTACTTGATGTGACGGATTTAGTGTTGTTAGATCTCAAAGAACTCAATGATCGCATTCACCAAAATCTTATCGGTGTTCCCAATAAACGTACCCTTGAGTTTGCGAAATATTTGCAAAAACGCAATCAAAAAGTTTGGATTCGCTACGTGGTTGTCCCCGGTTGGACGGATAGCGATGAAGATGTCCATCTACTCGGCAACTTTATCAAAGATATGGATAATATTGAAAAAGTGGAGCTTCTGCCTTACCACCGATTAGGGGCGCATAAATGGGAAGCAATGGGGGAAAAATACGAACTAGAAGAGGTAAAACCACCAACAAAAGAATCGCTTGAACACATCAAGCAAATCTTAGAAAGTTATGGGCATAAAGTGAATTATTAATAAGGAAGATTATCCTTCCTCCTCCCCTTGTATTTCTTACCTATGCGGGCGGAATGTATTTTGTTCCTCCCGCTGGATTATTCTCTTTCCCGCCTCTCTTTCTTCTCCCCATAAGGATATTGGCAAGCCTTATTGCCATTTGTAGCCTTTGGCAATTTCATCAAGCTAAAACAACCATAAGCCCACTGGCAACGGAAAAAACCTCCCGTCTTATCACAAAAGGCATTTACGCATACAGCCCTAACCCAATGTACCTTAGCTTATGACTGGTGTCGTTAAGCCAGTTTTTGAGGCTAGGAAAAGGATTGGCAATTTTAGAACCTATTTGCTTTATTATAATTATAAATCAGTTCCAAATTAAGTAGGAAGAACGAGTATTATTACCACTTTTGGGCAAGCCATATCAACAATATTGCCAACGAGTTAGGCTCTCGATATAACTAAAGAAAGTGCGGTGTTTTTTTACTATTTTTTTCTACGCAAAAATTGTTTCAGCTTTTCTTTCGGCAAGCGGTAGAACATTAACGCCAGAAAAATTAACCCACAACCTAATGCCTTATGTGATGTAAGCGGTTCGTGAAAAATCATCATACTTAAAAAAAGTGTCCACACTGGCTCAAGCAACATAATTAATGCCGCATTCCCTACACTGGAATACTTCTGACCAAGGGTTTGCAATAAAAAACGAAAATTGGTTGCAATCAGCACACTGGCTGCCAGCCAGCCCCAAGTTTCATTCGGAATATCCTCTCGCCAAGTTTCCATAAAAATCGAATACAAGCCACATAAAATACCAACCATTGCTAGCTGAATGGTGGTGAGAGACAACACAGGAATATGGCGAACATAATGATGATTAAGCACAAAATAAGTCGCGGCTAGCAGTGAAGTGAGTAAATACAAGCTATTCTCTGAAGAAAGATTAAACCCATTATCACCTAAAGCAAGAAAATACAAGCCTGAAATCGCAATGGGCAAGCTGAGCCAAAAACGAGATTGCGGCTTTTGTTTGAACAGCAGCCAAGCGAGCAACGGCGCAATTAACATTGATAAACTGGTGAGAAATGCCCCTTCACCAAAATTGGTATTATTGGTAATCGCCAAAATCCAAACACCAAGAAAAACCGCAAAAACGCCCCCAATTAGCAAGGCATTAAGCACCTGCCGATGACTCAAACGGCGTAAATGAGGATAAGCAAAAGGCAGGAAAACCAACGCAGCAAGAAAAAATCGCAAGCCGATAAATCCCACCGAGGGCAAGGCATCAATAGCATATTTTGAAAAGAACCAGCCAATGGCAGCAGAAATGGTCACAAATAAAAGGATAATTTCCCCACGATAACGTTCTAGCATTGTTGTTCCTTATAAATAGCACGCCATTACCACAGCATTTTCTCGTCTGCCGTCTAACGTCGGATAATAATTTTTGCGAATATCCACTTCGTTAAAGCCGCATTGTCGATAAAGCTTTTGCGCGATTTCATTGGATTGACGTACTTCCAACCATAATGTCAAAATGCCCTGCTCGCGCAATTTATCGATTAAAGAATGCAATAATTGCTTTCCTAAGCCTTGCCCTTGATAAGCAGGATCAATGGCAAGATTGAACAAGGTAGCTTCATCAACCACTTTCTGACAAATGGCAAAGCCGATAATATGCTGCTCTTTCTCTAATTTTAAATTGAAATAGCGTTCACCTTGATTATTTTTTAATGTCCCTAAAGACCAAGGCACAAGATGCGCTTGCTGTTCGATCGAAAATAATCGATCAAAATCTTGTGATTGAATCGGTGAGATCTTTATCATTATGGATTAATTCCTTGAATTTGCTGCCATAATTGACGCTTTTCTTGCGGGCTTGCCATCAAGGTTTCCCAATTTGGCGATAGCCATTGGCTCAAGGCTTTTTGACAATACGGCAAAGTGCGGTGGATTTTTTCTGAATTTTCACTTAATAGCCAATAATGTACTTCGTGGCTGACGTGCAAATGCGGAATAAAATCAAAATGAATCGTTAAATATTCATTTTGCTTCACATCTAAGCTACGCAAAATATCCTGTAATAACGCAATAGGGGGATTTTCAGCCTCACTAATGATCACCAACCGTACCCGCTCATCAATAGGAATATTAACTACACCTTGCAAGCTTTCAGGGCGAACCAGTTGCCATTGGGAAAGCCCCATTTCTTGTAACAGAAGTTGATGCCGTTTCATTATGTTACCGTTCATTAAGAAAATTGCTGTATTGTAAACATTTAGAAAGGCTTCATCAAATAAAGCTAAACGATTTCAGCATAAAAAATGCGGTGGAAAACCACCGCACTGACAATAAAACATTGATTAATTAGAATTCGTAACGAAGACCCACTTTTAAGCCATATTGGTTTACTTTGGTATCTTCCCAAGAACCTAGGCGGTTATACTCAACCCCAGCGTTCAAAGTAAGATTAGAATCTAAATCATAAGAAACCCCAGCTAATGCACCGTAACCAAATTTAGTTTGAGTTTTTTCTTCAAATGCGCCAGGGAGAGAATTTTCGATACGGAAGATGTTGGTTGCTAAACGTACTCCAACATAAGGTTTTACAGTAAGATTAAGATCTAAATCGTAAAAACCAGAAAGACCAAATCCATAGCCTTTTGCACTAATATACTCACCATTAGAAGAATCTGAAGTTTTTCCGTAATGAGTATAATCAGCTGCAAAGCGCCAATCATTCAATTTATACCCTACAGAAATTCTAGGTTCAAATTTATTTTTATCTAAAGCAGAATATTCTGTGAATTTAAGTTTTGAATAACCTAAATCCCCTTGTACATACCAATTTGCATTGGCTGCTGATGAAATAGCTAAAGCACTCATTGCTACTGCTAATGCTAAGAATTTTTTCATATTATCCTCCAATAAAGGTGTTAAAAACTGCTTGATTCTAGCATAGTTTTTAACTCACGGTAAATGAATTAAGGGCTGTTTACATTCGCGGCAAAAATACACCGCACTTTGCTTTTGCACTTTATTATGACGACGTACGCTGAGATTGTGAGTGCGACAACCGCAGCGATAAGCAAAGGTTTTACCTTGCACGTTTTTAATATCTAAATGATGATAAATTTCAGCAGGTTGCTGAAAAACCGTTTCCATCACAGCTTTCCATTCTTTACCGTGTGGCGCTACTCGCCCAAAAACGTGATAAACAATTAAATGTGCCAATTCGTGAGGGACAATTTGCTGCAAAAAATATTCGGGATTTTCCAGTAGTAACGTGCGGTTAAAACGGATTTCGTTTTTCTGCAAATATGCCACGCCTGCTTTCACACCTCGTAACTGATAGTTTATTTCAGGCATTGGGAAAGCACGTTGAAAATACCTTTCTGCAAGTAATAGATAATGGCGTAATTGACGCAATATTTGCATATTAAGTATGCGTAATGAAGGATCTGTCTCTGACATAAATCAAAAATCTAATTCTATACTTATTCAGGAGATTAAACTGACATATTTTTTACATTAGGTAATTCATCCATATGCCTAGTAATGACTAGGCAAGCTTATTTTATGAATACTAATTTAAACTACTTTTCTATTAGTTATTCCAAATCACCTGAAACTTTTAGCTGTGCTTATTACAATCATTTAATTTTTAAATGAGATCTTCATTATAATTCAATTATCTAAAGATATTTCTTGTTTGCTCTAAACGTTTAAATTGACTGATTAATAACACCGCTAGTAATAAACTATAAAATGCAAAAATTACGATAATCCATTGCGCCATTGAAAAACCTAAAAATGACCACGTAATATCTGCACAAGATCCGGTTGGGTTAAATATATAAGGTAGCCAGCGATCCAAAGGCAATGTCTGTGGAAACTCCGCCATATAAGAACATTGATTCCAAGGCGCAGGATGAAGTTGATAATCAACGTGTTTGATTGCCAGTAATAAGCCTTTTACCGCACTCCCCAAGCCCACTAATAATGCCAATACGCGCAAAATGAGTGAGCGAGGGTAAAGCAAGCCAATTAATGCTGAAAATGTAATGCCAAGCAATGCAACACGCTCATAAATACACATCACGCAAGGCGCTAATCCCATTCCGTGTTGAAAATAAAGTGCGGTGCTTTCTAAGGCGATTGTTGAGATCAATAAAAGCAACCAACCGCCACGATTTAGCGATAACTGTTTGAAATATTTCAGCATTTTAAATCCTTCTTATACTGGAGTAACTAATCCTAGTTGAGTTAAAAACTGTGTTAATGTAGGCAATAAAAATTCTACTGCAGCTAATCCAACTAAAGATAGCACAATTGTATAAGGTAGCGCCATATAAACCATTCTTCCGTAAGACAAACGAATTAACGGCGCAAGCGAGGATGTGAGCAAGAATAAAAATGCGGCTTGTCCGTTTGGTGTTGCGACAGATGGCAAGTTTGTCCCCGTGTTAATCGCCACAGCAAGTAATTCAAATTGTTGTGGTGAAATAATATGTTGTTCCAACGCTGCTTTTGCTTCATTAATATAGACCGTTGCGACAAAGACATTATCTGAAATTGCAGACAATACTCCATTAAAAATATAGAACAGCATTAACTGAACATTTTCGGAGGCAGAGAGTACAAAATGAATAATCGGTGCGAAAAGGTGTTGATCAACAATAACAGCCACCACCGAGAAAAATACCACAAGCAAGGCTGTAAAAGGTAACGATTCTTGGAATGCCTTACCCAATGCGTGTTCACTCGTAATACCACAAGCGGAAGTACATAAAATGATGACACTTAAACCTATTAATCCTACTGCGGCAAGATGGAAAGCCAGCCCAACGACAAGCCAAATTCCCACAAGGGCCTGAATAATAAGTTTAATGCGTTCTTGATTGTTCATTTTACGTTGGCGATTACGATCAAATTTTGCCAACACGCCCCAAACTTTACGTGGAAGTTTTGCACCGTAACCAAATAAGTGAAATTTTTCGACAGCAATACAAGTTAATACACCACAGATTAAGATTGGAATCGTAACAGGCGTCATTCTGAAGAAGAATTCACCAAAACCCCATTTCGCTTGTTCGGCAATAATTAAATTTTGTGGTTCTCCCACCATTGTCATTACACCACCTAACGCCGTTCCCACCGCAGCGTGCATCATTAAGCTACGTAAAAAGGCACGAAATTCTTCCAAGGTGTCTTTACGATTACCAATATGTTTATCATCATTAATATCATCAGAATCATCAAAGTGTTTCCCTGAAGCCACTTTATGATAAACACCATAAAACCCCATTCCCACACTAATAATCACTGCAACAACAGTTAGCGCATCTAAAAAAGCAGAAAGAAATGCCGCACTTAAGCTAAATGAAAGCGATAAAACCAATTTAGAGCGAATATTGAGTAGCAACTTAGTAAAAATAAAAAGTAGCAGTTGCTTCATAAAATAAATGCCAGCCACCATAAACATTAAGAGCAAAATCACTTCAAAATTTGCCATAATTTCTGCCTTAACGTGTTCAGGGCGAGTCATTCCAATCATTACCGCTTCAATGGCTAATAGCCCGCCGGGTTGTAACGGATAACATTTTAACGCCATTGCAAGGGTTAAAATAAATTCAGCCACTAACACCCAGCCTGCAATAAATGGGCTAACACAAAAAAACAAAATTGGATTTAAAACTAAAAATCCAACGATGGCTAATTTGTACCAGTCAGGACTTGAACCAAGAAAATTTTTTAGAAATGCTTGATAATAGTTCATATTACGACCTTTACCTTAAAATGAAAAAATACAACTGTGCCAATTGTAATATATCCACCTTTCAAGGATAATAACAAATCTCTATTTTGTTATCTATGTCACAAATTTTTCAAAAAATAATTGCGCAAAAGTATGAATAATCATCAGTCGCTTCTTAAAGCCCAAAGCCCAGCGGGATTAGCTGAGGAATATATTGTAAAAAGCATTTGGAATAACCATTTTCCGCCGGGTTCTGATCTACCCGCAGAACGGGAATTAGCCGAAAAAATCGGGGTAACCAGAACGACATTGCGAGAAGTGTTGCAACGCCTTGCCCGTGATGGTTGGCTAAGTATTCAGCACGGCAAGCCAACCCGCGTGAATAACGTATGGGAAACCGCCGGACCAAATATCATCAGCACACTCATTCAACTCGATAAATCCACGATTCCTGTGATTATTACCAATGTTGTTTCATTACGTACAAAAATGGGCGAACAGTATATCCCTGAAGCCATTCAAACCGATCCCGTGACTTCATTAAAATTATTTGAAAATCTACCGCACTTGGCAGACACGCCACAGGCGTACGCTGAATTTGACTATCATTTATACCGCGCGTTTACCTTTGTCGCAAACAAACCTGTCTATGGTTTAATTTTAAATAGCTTTAAAGATCTCTACCACCAAGTGGCCTCTTTATTCTTTTCTGAAGCAAAATCGCGTCAATTCACGATGCAATTTTACCAAGCTCTGCGCAAAAGTTGTGAGCAAAGCAATGTTGAACTGGCTATTCAATGCCTCGCTGAAAACCGCGAACGTAGTAGCAGCATTTGGAAAGCAATGCTACATCACTTACCCGAGGATTTTGGCGAATAAAACAATTTAAGGGGAAAACGCCAGCCGCGAACTGGCGTTTAAATTGATAGATTACTGACGATAATTAGCTAGAAAACGTCCTAATCGCCCAAGCGCATCTTCAATTTGATTTACATAAGGCAAGGTAACAATGCGGAAGTGATCCGGGGAATGCCAGTTAAAACCGCGTCCGTGTACTAATAGCACTTTCTCTTGACGCAACAAATCCAGCACCATTTTTTCATCATCGTAAATATTGAATTTTTTCACATCAATTTTGGGGAACATATAAAGCGCGCCCATTGGTTTCACGCAACTCACTCCCGGAATTTGATTAATCAGTTCATAGGCTTTATTGCGTTGTTCTAATAAGCGCCCACCGGGCAGAATAAATTCATTAATGCTTTGATAGCCCCCTAATGCGGTTTGAATGGCGTGTTGCATTGGGTGATTTGCACATAAACGCATTGAAGCGAGCATATCTAGCCCTTCAATATAACCTTTTGCGTGCTGTTTCGGGCCATTTAAAATCATCCAGCCTTGACGGAAACCTGCAACGCGATAAGATTTAGACAACCCATTAAAGGTAATGGTTAATAAATCCGGCGCAAGTGCCGCAATATGATGATGAACCGCATCGTCATACAAAATTTTGTCATAAATTTCATCGGCAAAAATAATCAATTTATGTTCACGAGCAATATCCACAATACCTTGCAATAAGTCTTTGCTATACACCGCCCCCGTTGGATTATTTGGGTTGATAATCACAATAGCCTTAGTTCGAGAGGTAATTTTGCTTTTAATATCAGCTAAATCAGGAAACCAATCTGCCTGTTCATCACATAAATAATGCACCGCTTTTCCGCCCGCTAACGTAGCAGCAGCTGTCCATAATGGGTAATCAGGCATCGGGATCAACACTTCATCATCATTATTCAATAAGGCTTGCATTGACATCATAATCAGCTCAGACACGCCATTACCGATATAAACATCATTCACATTTGCGCCCTGAATGCCTTTTGATTGGTAATATTGCACAATGGCTTTACGTGCAGAATATAACCCTTTGGAATCACAATAACCTTGTGCTGAGGTCAGATTACGCAAAATATCCACCAAAATTTCATCTGGGGCTTCAAAACCAAAAGGCGCAGGATTGCCGATATTTAATTTTAAGATTTTATGTCCATCTTCTTCTAAACGTAGCGCCTCTTTATGCACTGGCCCACGAATATCGTAACAAACGTGTTCTAACTTGCTTGATTTAGGAAAGGTTGTCATTGTTATTATCCTTTTGGTTGCAATATCAATAATGTTGCGTGCGGTTATCATTTGGGGTAAAAAATTGCCGATAAAAATCGGCTTATTTTTTACCGCACTTTACGCTTATTTTACAAAGATGAAAAGATTTTATAAAAAATTTTCATAAAGTGCGGTAGAATTAGCCCTTATTTTTAACTGATTTTTTTGCCAAAAACAACGCTTTTTAAATGGATAATTTACGCACAATAAAACAACAGCTTTTGGCGCAACTCCGCCCTTCTCTGCTTGAACATAAGAAGATCGCTTGTGTGCAGGCAGAAATGGTTACGAACCTCAATTTATTAAGCTGGCTAAAAGCGCAAAAAACCTATCCGCAGTTTTACCTTAATTTCCGTGATAGCAAGCAAGTTGTCGCCGCTATCGGACAAGTGCGGTGCTTTTGGGAATTAAATCTGGCACAAACTTTTATACAAGAAAACCATTATCCCTTAGTGGGCGGTGTGCAATTTTATGGTGACAGCCAATTTTTCTTGCCGCGTTTGTATTTGCAACAGCAAGAAAATAAGCTAAAAATTCAACTATTCATCGATCAAACAAAAGATTTTGCACAAGAATACCAAGCCTGCTTAAACGCATTAGAAACTTTTGAAAAAAGCAACGCACTTTGTCCAATTCAACAATCCATTCATTTTGGGCAAAAACGGGCAGCACAAGCACAATGGTGTGAATGGGTAGAACAAGGTTTACAGCAGATTAAGCAAGGCTTACTAAATAAAATTGTATTGGCGAATGAAACACTTTTCCACTCAGAAGGAAAACTGAACGCCTATGATTTTTTGGCTGAAAGTGAACGCTATAATTTCGGTTGCTATCATTTTCTATTTGCTGAAACGGAAGAATGTATTTTTATTGGCTCAAGCCCTGAACGCCTGTATCAACGGCAAGGCACACAACTGCAAACCGAAGCATTGGCGGGGACAGCCTTAGTGGGCGAAAATGCACAAGAAACCGCACAACAAGCCCAATGGCTTCTGCAAGATAAAAAAAATATTTATGAAAATCAACTCGTTGTTGATGACATTAAGCAACACCTTGCACCTTATAGCCAATATATTGAGGTTTCGCCCTTAGGTCTGAAAACCTTGCGCCAAGTGCAACATTTAAGACGTAAAATTTCTGCACAGATTTCCCCCGAATATGGTGATAACCTTTTCTTAAATGCCATTCATCCTACCGCGGCGGTAGCTGGCTTAGGACGAAATGAAGCCATCGCATTTTTACGTCAAACGGAAACCTTTGACCGCCGTTGGTATGCAGGAACATTAGGCGTAATGCAAAAAGAATGGGCAGAATTCTGCGTGGCGATTCGCTCAGCGTTCATTGAGCAAGAACAAATTCGCGTTTTTGCCGGTGCGGGGATTGTTGAAGGCTCTATTCCCTTGTTAGAATGGCAAGAAATTGAGCGTAAAGCCTTAGGATTAATTTCTTTATTACAAGAATAAACATAGAAAGAACGAACAAAATCAATGGAGAACCCTATGTCAGTGAGTGTATTTAATCGTTGTTGGTCAAAAGTGATCTTGGAAACCCTGATTCGTCAAGGGGTTAGCCATTTTTGCATTGCACCTGGTTCTCGTTCTACCCCACTCACGTTAGAAGCCGCTCGCCTTGAACAAGGTGGCAAAGCCAAATGCCATACCCATTTTGATGAGCGTGGTTTGGGTTTTCTCGCCCTTGGTTTAGCTAAAGCAAATAAAAAGCCTGTGGCGATTATTGTAACTTCTGGCACGGCAGTGGCAAATCTTTATCCCGCGGTGATTGAAGCGCGCCAAAGTGGGGTAAATCTCATTGTATTGAGTGCCGATCGCCCGCCTGAATTATTGGAGTGCGGTGCAAATCAAGCCATTTTACAGCACAACATTTTTGCTGATTATCCTGTCGCAACAATAAATTTACCTCGTCCTAGCCAAGATTATTCACCTAACTGGCTGATTTCGCTTGTGGAACAGGCTTGTTATCGACAAAGCCAGCACGCTGGTGTCGTACATATTAATATGCCATTTGCTGAGCCGTTATATGAAGCCAATGCAGAGCAAATTGATCAACATCCTTGGCTTATGCCAATTCAGCGTTGGTTAAGCCAAAACAAACCGTGGCATAACCATCAAGCCCCACAAAAAGAAGTGGTAATGCACGAACATTGGGATCATTGGCGTACAAAACGTGGGATTATTTTGGTTGGAAAACTCCCCACAGAGCAAGCTATGGGCATTCGCACTTGGGCTGAAACGCAAGGCTGGATTATGCTCACAGATATTCAATCTGGCGTTGAGCCAACCCTACCTTATGCGGATATTTGGCTGGCAAATCAAACCGTTAAACAAAAATTGCTTGAAGCAGATATTGTGTTGCAATTTGGCTCGCACTTTATTAGCAAACGTATAAATCAATTTATGGCGGCCTTTAAAGGGGAATATTGGATCATTGAACCTTCAGATAATTCGGTTGATCCAAACCATCACGCACACACCCGTTTTAATGGAAAAATTCATCATTGGCTACGCGCCCATCCCCCTTTACGCCAGAAACCTTGGCTATTAGAGCCAATCGCACTGGCTAAGTTCTGTGCCAGCTTTGTGGAACAGCAAGTGGGCGGTAATTTGAATGAGGCCTCTTTAGCTCACCATTTAGAGCGTTTATTACCCAATAATGGACTGCTCTTTTTGGGCAACAGCCTCTTTGTACGCTTGGTTGATGCCCTAACTAAATTGCCAGAAGGCTACCCGGTGTACACCAACCGTGGCGCAAGTGGCATTGACGGCTTACTTGCCACCGCAACAGGCTTAAGTTTAGGTTCAAACCAGCCTGTGGTAGCAATGCTTGGAGATACTTCCGCCCTCTATGATCTCAATTCTTTGGCCTTGCTCAAAAAGGTGAATCAGCCAACCATTATTTTTGTGATCAATAATAATGGCGGCGCAATTTTCGATATGCTGCCTGTGGATGCGGAAATGAAAAATAAATTCTATCGTATGCCGCATAATTTAGAATTTTCTCACGCGGCGTCAATGTTTGATCTCAAATATGCACGTCCTTACACTTGGGCGGATCTCAGCTCCGTGCTTAAACAAGCTTATTTCCGCCGCGAAGCCACCTTAATCGAAATTAAGGTGAACAATAGCGATGGCAGTAATATTTATAAACGTCTGATTGAACAAATTAGCCACGCTGTTATTGGCGCTTAAATAAGAAGCTTAAGTAATGGCAAAACCCCATTTAGTTTTTCTGCACGGTTTACTTGGTACAAAGGCGGATTGGCAAAAAATCATCGAAAAACTACCGCACTTTTCCTGTCTCGCTCTTGATCTCCCCTTACACGGGGAGAATAAACATATTAACGTGACAGATTTTGACAACGCAGCAAAAATACTCGCTCAACAAATTCAAAGTGCGGTGCAAAATCAGCCCTATTTTTTAATAGGTTATTCACTAGGTGGACGGCTTGCTCTTTACTATGCCTTACAAGCCGAAGTAGAAAAAGGTGATTTACAAGGGTTGATTTTAGAGGGGGCAAATTTAGGGCTAACCTCCGAGCAAGAACGCCAACAACGCTGGCAAAATGATTGTGATTGGGCTGAACGTTTTGCCACTCAGCCAGCTCATCAGGTATTAGAAGATTGGTATCAACAACCCGTGTTTGCCCACTTAACCGCTGAAAAACGGCAGGCCTTGATCAAACTTCGCCAAGCTAATTGTGGTGAAAATATTGCTCAAATGCTTAAAGCCACTTCTCTTGCCAAACAACCTGATTTTCGCTCACAAGTGCGGTCAAATTCCTTGCCAATTTTTTATCTTTGCGGTGAAAAGGATGTCAAATTCTGTCAAATGGCGGTGGAAAACCAACTCAACTTACATTTCATTCCCAATGCAGGACATAATGCTCATCAAGAAAATCCACAGGCTTTTTCGCAATGTTTGGCACACATTCTCGCTAAAATTCATTCTATTTAAGTGAAAAGCTCAGTATTTATAAGATGTTAAGTAAGCACTAGGTTGGAAAAATGCTGATTAATACGAAAATCTAATGACAAATTTGTATGGATAAATCCGCCAGTTTTTCCCATACATCATCACTAAATTCAAGTTTTACCAAACGTTCTAATTCGGCGAGCTGTTGAATAATTTCATACAGTTTACGATAGTTTAAGCGTTGAATCGCTTGTAAGAAAAGTGGGCGACGTGTTTGCCAAATTTTGAGTTGATCAAATTTTTCACGCAATTTCGCCGTAGAAAGCCCTTGATCAATATTGCTCATTCCTTGTTGTGGTTGAGTGAGTGTCAAAAGGGTTATTAACTCACGTTGCAAGGTACGCAATAAAATTACAGGCTGAATTTCCTCACCACGCAACCCAGCTAAAATTCGTCTGGCACGCTGGCTTTTTCCCTCAAGTAAGGCATCAACCCATTGAAATACGGTAAACACGGAGGATTGTTCCACCACATTTTGCACGCGAGATAAGGTGATTTTATCCTTTGGATAAAGCAATGCCAGTAGCTGCAAGGTCTGTTTTAAGGCAAGAAGATTATTTTCGTAGCTATAACACAAAAGCTGGATTGCCTCTGGCTCAATAAAGATTTCTAAGGTTTTACTACGCCCGACAATCCAACGAGGTAGTTGTTCAATACTTGGTGTTTGACAATTTACGAGAGAAAATTGCGGATCAAACTGACTGGCTTGCACAAACCAATCTTGTTTTTCCATTGGTTTGGTGAGTTTTGCCATTTGCAAAATGAGTAGCACATCTTGATTTAACAAACTTATTAATTCAGCGATACGCTTTTGTAAAAGTGCGGTGAGATTTTCAGGAAAATTTAACACTAAAATTTGACGACTGAAAAATAATCCCATTGATTGCACTTGTTCGTTTAAGGCGATCCAATCGGTGCTATTATCAATAGTCATTTCATTTTTTTCATCAAAGTCTTGCTGTTTTGCCGTTGTGCAAATGAGATCCTTGCTTTCTTGTAAAAGCAAAGGATCTTGCCCCACTAAACAATAAATTGATGCTAACTTTTTATCTAGCGAGGCACTGAGCTGATCGGCAAACAGACGTTGCATTATTGGCTTTTCACCTGCTGTTTTAACGCCACCATTTTGCTGATAAGTTGGCGCGCTGCTTGCTCACGCATATCATTCCAAATTACCTCTTTTTCCGCCGATTTAGCTAATGCTGCACGTGAGTTATCAAAGAAAGTGCGGGTTACTTGCGTATTAATTGGATAACGTTGCTTGTTTTTAAGCTGAATGTTCGCCTCCACTTGTAACACTAATACTTTTTCAGCCTCACGTCCTTGCTTGAAAATAGATGCCACTTCACTGTTCTCACGCACATTATTTAAGCGAAATACCACCACATCGCCTTGCTCAACAAGTTGGATATTATTGGCTCTTAACTGCTTACGCATTGCAATCGTCATCGCATCATAAGGATCACGGCTTTCTAGACGCAATGTTCTTAGTTCTTGCGGAATCAATTCGCCATTTTGGAAATGAAAACCACAAGCCGTGAGTAATGCGACAGCACTGACGAGAGATAATTTTTTAAGTAAGTTCAACATTTGATTTTCTCTTAATAATTCGCCCCACCTAATGCGTGGGGCATAGGATCATTTCGCTACAAAGCTAAATAACTTACCGGGTACATAGATGGTTTTCACAATGTTTAGACCATCTAAGAATTTTTGTACATTCGGATCAGCAAGCGCAATGTCTTTAATCACCTCTTCTGTCATATCCGCAGGCACAGTAATTTTAGCGCGCACTTTACCATTAACTTGCACCACCACCAGTTTTTCGTCATCAATCATTGCTTGCTCATCGGCTTTCACCCAAGGAGCAAAGTCAATCGCCTCTTGATTTCCAAGCTCTTTCCATAATTGGAAACAAATGTGCGGAGTGATCGGATAAAGCATTTTAACGACCGCATTTAACGCTTCAGCCATTACCGTACGATCTTGTTCATCTTCTAATGGGGCTCTGGTTAATTTGTTCATTAACTCCATCACCGCAGCAATCGCCGTGTTAAAGGTTTGACGACGACCGATATCATCGCTCACTTTCGCAATAGTTTTATGCACATCACGGCGTAAGGCTTTTTGAGCGTTAGAAAGTGCGGTTGGATTTAGCGCCGTTTTTGCAGGATTTTTACTGTACTCAAAGACTAAATTCCATAAACGGCGTAAGAAACGGTTTGCCCCTTCCACGCCAGATTCTTGCCATTCTAAGGTCATTTCAGCAGGGGAAGCAAACATCATAAATAAGCGCACGGTATCCGCACCGTATTTTTCCACCATTTCTTGTGGGTCAATACCGTTGTTTTTCGATTTTGACATTTTTGTCATTCCGCTGTGGACTAACTCGCGTCCTTCATCATCAATGGCACGGATAATGCGTCCTTTCTCATCGCGTTCAAGGGTTACTTTAGTTGGTGATACCCAAATGCGCTCGTTGGTGTCACTGGTGTAATAGAACGCATCAGCTAATACCATTCCTTGGCACAATAATTTGTTTGCTGGCTCGTCAGAGTTTACTAAGCCCGCATCACGTAATAATTTGTGGAAGAAGCGGAAGTAAAGCAAGTGCATTGTGGCGTGTTCGATCCCACCGATATATTGATCCACAGGTAGCCAGTAATTGGCTTCTTCTGGGTTGAGCATTGCTTGGTGGAAATCTGGGCAAGTGTAACGCGCGTAATACCACGAAGATTCCATAAAGGTGTCAAACGTGTCGGTTTCTTTCAATGCGGGTTGTCCGTTATAAGTGGTTTTTGCCCAATTTGGATCCGCTTTGATCGGGCTGCGCACACCGTCCATTACCACATCTTCAGGTAACACGATCGGTAAATCAACCAATGGAGCAGGCACAACTTCACCGTTTTCCAGTGTTAGCATTGGAATTGGTGCGCCCCAATAACGTTGGCGTGATACCCCCCAATCGCGTAAGCGATAATTCACTTGACGCTTGCCCACACCCATTTGTTCTAATTTATCCGCAATCCCTTTGAATGCAGCATCAAAACCTAAACCATCAAATTCTGCTGAATTAATCAAAATACCGTGTTCAGTATAAGCCTGCTGTGATAAATCTAACGGGCTACCGTCTTCTGGCGTGATAACAGGGTAAAGCGGTAAATCATATTTTTTAGCAAATTCATAATCACGCTCATCGTGCGCTGGTACGGCCATTACCGCCCCTGTGCCATAGTGCATTAACACAAAATTCGCGACCCAAACAGGCACTAATTTCCCTGTAATCGGGTGAATGGCGTGAATGCCCGTTGCCATTCCTTTTTTCTCCATTGTGGCAAGCTCTGCTTCCGCCACTTTCGTGTTTTTGGCTTCTTGAATAAATTGGGCAAGTGCGGGGGTATTTTGTGCTGCTTTTTCCGCTAATGGGTGTGCTGCGGCAACAGCCAGATACGACACACCATAGAACGTATCTGGACGTGTCGTATAAACCGTTACGGTTTCATCAGAATTTTCAATATTAAAGGTTATTTCTACCCCTTCTGAACGACCGATCCAGTTACGCTGCATCGTTTTCACCATATCAGGCCATTCTGGCAGTTGATCTAAACCGCCCAATAATTGCTCAGCATAGTCAGTAATCTTAATAAACCATTGTGGGATCTCTTTTTGTTCCACAGGGGTATCACAACGCCAGCAACGCCCTTCGTGAACTTGCTCATTAGCAAGCACAGTTTCATCATTCGGACACCAGTTTACGCTAGAGGTTTTTTTATACACTAAGCCTTTGCGGTAAAGCTCCGTGAAGAACCATTGCTCCCATTTATAATATTCAGGTTTACAAGTGGCAATTTCACGATCCCAGTCAAAACCGAAGCCCAAAATTTTGAGCTGATTTTTCATATATTCAATATTTTCGTAGGTCCATTTGGCAGGCGCGGTTTTATTTTTCACCGCTGCTCCTTCCGCAGGTAAACCAAATGCATCCCACCCCATTGGCTGTAACACATTTTTACCGTTCATTCGCTGGTAACGAGAAATGACATCACCAATGGTATAATTACGAACGTGCCCCATATGCAAGCGACCAGATGGATAAGGGAACATTGAAAGGCAATAATATTTCTCTTTACTCGGATCTTGCACCGCTTTAAATGTCTTATTTTCAGCCCAATATTTCTGCACTTCACTCTCAATCAAATCAGGGCGATATTGTTCTTGCATAATGTTACCTTCAAAAAATTATCAAAAAATTGACCGCACTTTTCCCCCTTTACCAGAGGCGATTTTAGCGGTATAGATGAATAAGAAAATGTGGTATAGGATAGCGTAAAATAAGGGAAATTGATAGAACTTTAAATACGCCTATTGCTTTAGGTTTTATGGAGAGAATCAAGAAAATTGATTAAATTGCGTTTTTGATCATTACTCAAATGCCCCCAATGATAATCTAGGCGCATTTTTAGGGCGTCATTCCGAATAGGGACATATTCATCTTGCAAAGAAAAAGTGAGATTTTCTGATTTTACATCTGCAAAGAACCAACTAATCGGGGTATTCAAAATCACGGCAATATTCACAAGATGCGAAACATTAATCTTAGTTACGCCACGTTCATAGCGTGAAAATTGTTGCTGAGAAACGCCAATCTGTTCAGCCAGATTTTCAGCTGTAAAGCCCACTTCTTTCCGTCTTTGTTGAATTTTTCTACCAATCGCGGCATCAACCTCAGCAGCAATAAATTTGCTCATTCTTTTCTCCGTAGCTTAATACTCTTTGAATGATATTTTTTGCCATTTATACGCTTGAGTTTATATCTTTGATGTTGTATATTTTTACTTATACTCATTAAAAGAGTATTTGAGGATTTAATTTAACTATTAGGAGAACAATATTATGAAAAAAGTTTTAATGACATTAATGATTTTAATGGCAACGAGTTGTGCAATGCATCCCTATCCTCCTATGCCAGAAGAACAATGGTATAAACAAGGAATAAGCCAAGAAGAAGTCAGAACTAGCAAGGCAAAGTGTATTTATGACGTAGGGATGAATAAAGTTGCTCCAACAGAAAAAGATATATTAATCATCAGCTGTATGCAGGCAAAAGGATTCATATGGGGAGTATCTCCAGATGACAAAGAAAAATGGGAACGGAAAGTGGAAATGCTTAAAAAGCAAGGTTATAAGCTATTTTGAGGTAGGAATATCATTAACTAATATGTCCCCAGCATCTTTATTATTTTATTAATAATGATAAATTTTTTGGAGAAAAAATGGATAAACTTATTTTACTGCTATTGGGGTGCACTTTATTAATTACATCTTGTGCAACACAGGATAAAACTCCCCATAGCGAGAAGTTCGTTACTATTGATGGTAGCACCATAAATATCTATTATGGTGTGGGTAAACCAGGATATGAACTACAAAAGCCAACCCCCTCACAAGATAATCTTCGAGTCATAACAAGAGGACATACTGCTGGTAAGGTGGCGATTAATAGTACTCTAGGGGTGATTTTATGCAATCCATTTTCTTTATTGCACTGTAATTGGACAGATCTTGGTTTTTCAAAAGAAGAACTTGAAGGAAGCATAACTAAGATTCCCAATATAAGCCATAGTTATGCCTATCCTAAATATATTGAAGCAATAAAACAAAATATTCGCTTCTCGACTACTCAAGATTATTCACCCACCCCAATTTATTTTTACGTAAAGCCTAATTATCTTGTCTACGATGATCAATACTTTAAATTAAAAGTAGGATTTGAAATTTATTTGAACCATTCTCGAGTTGATGGGGCTTTTAAATGTGAGGAAGAGAAAACAGGTATTACTTATGAAGAATGGATTGCTAATGATTATACTTTAGCAATAAATGAGGGAAAGAAATTGATAGATAAATGTTTCCAACGTCTAGATAAAAATCATTTTGAGCATTTACGCAACTTGATGGAACAAAAGAGAAAAGAGTTTTTATAATATAAAAATAAATTGAACGTTTCTTTTCTGAGAAAATGTATCTAAAAGAGGGAGCGTTCATATTTTATTTAGTGATTTATTCGCTAAAGGTGCTTTCAAAATAATAATATATATTTTGTTAAAGTTATATTGATTTCAAATGACATTTTTCATACAACGGCAGTAAATCTTGAATAGTTTGTACGATAAATTCCACCGCATCAATGTGATCTAATTCAGCTTTTTCAATATTTTTTCCTATACAGAAAAAATCTTCATCATTGTTGAGTAAAAAATCCTGTGCAGAAAGCGACCGCACTTTGCGGAAATCGGCGTATTCGCTTTCATCACCACGCCAAAAATCAAAATCGGCATACTGTGCTTGATCCAACTGTTCAACCCATTGGTTGTATTGTTGCACATTGATTTGCGAGCGATCAGCGCGGTAGCAATGCCAATCAAGACTCACTTGTAAACGGCGACGATTTAAGATAACCGATAAAATCGCTGCAGAATTTTTGTTAAATTCATATTTAAAATAAGCAAAAAAATGCGCCCGCACTTGCCACCCGTTACACCATTTTTCAATATGAGGTTCAGCAAAAGGTGCGCCAAGCTGTTGTGCCACTCGTAAGATGGCGGTCTTCCATAAATTCCAGTCCCGTTTGTAATCCGCTTTAATTTGTGGGATTTGTTCAGGGCAAAATTTTTTCATTTGTGCGAACTGAAAAAAAGGCAAATTAAATAGATCGCAACTGGCAGAGGTAATCAGTTTTGCTTTCATTTTTTAGGTATATTGTTTCATTGCTGGTTGAGTAAAATAACGCTTATCTTCCCAGCGTAGCATTGTCATTCGATTGCCCCACACGCAGCCGGTATCAAGGGCATAAATATTAGCTGGCGTAGGCGTATCCACTAAACTTGCCCAATGGCCAAAGACGATATTTTGTGTTTTAAACAACGGATTATTAAGCCTAAACCAAGGTGTCAGTTCAGCGGGGGCTTCATCAACAGGGGCTTTGCAATCAAAGTCAAGGCGGTGATCATAATAGCAAAAACGCATACGGGTAAACACATTAATAATGTAACGTAAACGGTCGATACCGTGCAAATCAGGCGACCAGCGATCTGGCTGGTTATCATACATTTGCGCGATCATTGCATAATAATCACCGTGACGTAGCACTTGTTCCACTTCGCTAGCACAAGCTTTCGCGGTGTCAAGATCCCAATCAGGTGAAATGCCGGCATGAGTAAGCAAGAAATTGGCTTGCTCATTATGAATAAGTAAGGGTTGCTGGCGAAGCCAGTCAATCAACTCGTGAAAATCAGGGGCGTTGAAAATGGCATCCACACGATCTTTGCGCTTCACTTGCTTAATTCCAAGTGCGGTAGAAATTAAATGCAAATCGTGATTGCCTAGCACAGTGTGAGCCGCCTTGCCAAGCGATTTGACTAAACGCAAACATTCGAGCGATTTATCCCCTCGCGCCACCAAATCACCAACCAAATAAAGGATATCTTGGCTTGGATCAAACTTTACCTTTTCCAGCAAAGCGTGCAGTTCATCATAACAGCCTTGCAGATCGCCGACTAAATAAGTTGCCATTGTCTATTCCACTTCACTCTGTTCATTTTCCAGCACGGGATTATCACACAGCCAGTTTGCCAATCTTACATAATCGGCAATGGAGAGATTTTCCGCTCGTGCGTTCAAATCAATACCAAGTGCGGTGAGATGTTCTGCAGAAAATAATGTAGAGAGCGCATTGCGCAAGGTTTTTCGACGTTGATTGAAGGCTTGCGTACAAACACGGTTGAGCCAATATAAATCCTTCACTGGGTGTGGCAACGTGCTATGCGGAATTAAACGAACCACCGCAGAATCCACTTTTGGTGCAGGCTTAAATGCGCTCGGCGGTACTTCCAATACAGGCATTACTTGGCAAAAATATTGCGCCATAATGGTTAAACGGCCATAAGCCTTGCTATTTGGTGCAGCACAAAGGCGTTTTACTACTTCTTTTTGTAGCATAAAATGCATATCTTGAATTTGTTCGCAATAGTTGAACAAATGGAACATTAATGGCGTTGAAATGTTATAAGGAAGATTGCCGAAAATACGTAATTTCTGATTTTTTTCTGCCAGTTTTTCATCTTGATAAAGCTGAGCAAAATCAAACTGCATTGCATCTGCTTCGATCACATTCAATTTTTGGTGTAAAAAGGGATGATGGCGTAAACGTTCAGCCAGATCGCGATCTAACTCAACCACCGTTAAACGTTCAACACGTTCCGCCACAGGTTCTGTTAATGCCCCTAAACCGGGACCGATTTCCACCAAATATTGATCTGGCTGTGGATAAATAGCTGCCACAATACTTTGAATAATATTATCATCGGATAAAAAGTTTTGCCCAAAACGCTTACGGGCGGTATGACCTAAATGTTTTCTTGAATTCATAATGATTGATACTGTTAAAAAAGACGCACTATTATAAAACAAAAATCCCAGCATGGGGGCTGGGATTTTACGATTGATTAGTTGAAATATTTTATATCTGCTGTTTTTCGTAATGCTTTTACCCAATCTTTAGAAGCAAATTCAATTTGTTGATTAACAAGTTGCTGATAGGCTTTTTGCATATAAGCTGCCTGAGTCCTATCGCCTTTACGAGTATCCGTTACTTCTAAAATATGCCAACCAAATTCAGTTTTAAATGGATTAGAAATAACGCCTTTTTTACTTTTTACAATAGTTTTCGCAAAAGGCTCAACATAGGCTTCGGGAAAAGCAAAGCCTAAATTTCCACCATTTGCACCAGATAAATAATCTTTTGAATAATTAAATGCTGCCTCAGCAAAGCTAGTCTTACCCGATAGGATTTCAGCGCGTACTTGTGCCAATTTAGCTTTAGCTTGTGAATCATTTAAAAGTGGGTTTAATTTCAATAAGATATGACGAACTTGATATTCAGTTCCCATAACTTTCTTTTCAGTACCATTCGCTTTTGCTTGTTCAAGTAATTTTAAGCCAAGAGCTTGAACTTCTTCGCGAGAAACATTAATACTTTTACCAATTGCTTGATTTCTAACTTGCGACATTAATAATTGATCAGCAATTTGACGACGATATTGATCATAATTAATACCCTGATAATCTAGTGCATCTAATAATTGACCAAAAGTTAAGCCATTCTGCGCTGCAATGCTTTCAATGACTTGATCAACTTGTGCATTAGTAATTTTTATCCCTGACTCTTGCACCGCTTGTCTAGTTAAAATCTGATCAATAATCATATCTAACGCATTCTGATAATTTGCTTTATTATTTGCTTTCTTACCAATGACAGATTTGACTTGGCTTTCTAATATTGGTGCGCCATTGACTGTTGCCACAACTCGTTCCACTGCATTCGCATTACTCACAATAGCTAGCATACCTACTACGCTAAATAAAAAAGCTTTTATATTAAATTTTTTCATAGATTTCCAGTATCAAATTAGTTACATAATTATTTTATTACTACTTTAGAGCTTAAATGATAAAAAAGGTTCCATATTTAATAGTAATTAAACAGATAAAATGATTCTACCTATTTTTACCTAATAATGCTACTTCATAACATTGATCAAACTTCATTGTGCGCACTTGCACTTTTTCTGTGCGACTGGTTGGCACATTTTTGCCCACATAATCCGCACGAATGGGTAATTCACGGTGTCCGCGATCAACAAAAATAACTAATTCCACTTTTGCTGCACGTCCAAAATCAATTAACGCATCTAATGCGGCCCGAATGGTTCGCCCGGTAAATAAGACATCATCGACTAAAATCACGATTTTATTTTGAATGCTGACATAATTTGATGCACCGCTATAAACGGGCGATTGACTTTGTGGCTCAACATATTCTAAATCATCGCGATAAAAAGTAATATCCAAATCAAGGGAAGGGACTTCTTTCCCCGTTAAATCATTAATTTTACGCTTAATTAATTCTGCGATCTCTGCCCCACGGCGTTTAATGCCGACGATCACTAAGTCATCAAGATGTTGATGTTTTTCTATGATCTCGTGTGAAATCCGAGAAATGGTTCGCATAAATCGATCTTCATCAATAAGAATTTTTTCTGCCATTTATAAATCCTAGGTTGTGATAAATTTTTTCGCTACTATACCAAAAACTCACAAAAAAATGACCGCACTTAATAAAATTCTTTCTCGCTCAACATAACGAAAAAGCACAAACGGGCGTTTGTGCTTTGTATCGTTAATCGATGGCATACCCTGCATTCGGCAAGCGCTTGCCATCTAAATAAGCCTTGCCAGCCTCAAGCGTTAACCGATCGGTAACAAACCATTTAATCACCAAAGGATAAATTTGTTGCTCTTGATATTTCACTCGCTGCTCAATATCAGCCACTTCATCATCAGGAAAAATCGGCACTTTCGCTTGTAGCACAATTGCCCCGCCATCTACCTCTTCATTGACAAAATGCACCGTTGTGCCGTGTTCTTGTTCGCCCGCCTCTAAAGCTCGCTGATAAGTATGTAAACCGGGGTATTTCGGTAACAATGAAGGATGAATATTGAGAATTTTACCTGCAAAACGTTGGGTAAATTCAGCAGTCAAAATTTTCATATATCCAGCTAGGACAATCAAATCCGCCCCTAATGTGGCGATATAATCACCAATAGCCTGATCCATTTGCTTATTATCTGCATAATCTTTTCGCTCAAAAAGTGCGGTAGGAATTTCAGCCATTTTTGCCCGTTGTAACCCATAAGCCGTTGCTTTATTAGAAATGACAGCACAGATTTGTGCGGGGATATCGCCAACCTTGCAGGCATCAATAATGCTTTGCAAGGTTTGCCCCTCACCAGAAATGAATACAGCGATCTTTTTCATTAACGAATAATAACCTGCTGTTCACCTTCACTTAGGCTTTCAATATGCCCAATCTGCCACGCCGTTTCGCCCGCTTGGTGTAATAATGCTAAAGCGGTTTCCACTTGATCTTGTGGCAAGGCAATGATCATTCCCACACCACAATTGAAAGTGCGGTACATTTCATAACGTTCAATATTGCCCTGTTCTTGTAGCCAGTTGAAAATAGCAGGCCATTGCCAGCTTGATTCATCAATCACCGCTTTCACATTATGTGGTAACACGCGTGGAATATTTTCCCAAAAACCACCGCCTGTTAAGTGAGAAATGGCGTGAACAGACACGTGTTTGATTAATTGCAAAATGGATTTTACATAAATTTTTGTTGGCGCTAACACTTGATCGGCGAAAGGTTTTCCGTCTAATTGTGCCGTAGCTGGCTCAATGCCTGAACGTTCGATTACTTTACGGATTAATGAATAGCCATTGGAATGCGCCCCACTTGAGCCTAATGCGATTAAGGCATCGCCCACTTTCACCCGACTACCGTCAATAATTTCAGATTTTTCTACGACACCGACGCAGAACCCCGCCAAATCATAATCACCTTGATGATACATACCTGGCATTTCAGCAGTTTCACCGCCGACTAAGGCACAACCTGCTTGCTCACAACCATTTGCGATACCTTTAATCACACTCGCTGCCACATCAACGTCTAATTTACCTGTGGCATAATAATCAAGGAAAAATAGTGGTTCAGCGCCTTGCACCACTAAATCATTCACGCACATCGCTACCAAGTCAATGCCAATGGTATCGTGTTTATTCAAATCAATGGCAAGGCGTAATTTTGTCCCAACACCATCTGTGCCTGACACCAAAATTGGCTCTTTATATTTACTTGGCAATGCACAAAGAGCGCCAAAGCCACCCAATCCCCCCATCACTTCTGGACGCGTAGTGCGTTTTACATCGGCTTTAATTTTTTCCACTAACGCATTGCCAGCGTTAATATCGACACCTGCATCTTTGTAACTTAATGATTGTTTGCTCACGATTTTTTCCTATATGACTTGAGTTACTAAAAATCGCGCGTATTGTATCACGCCTACGCAATCGTTTGCGATAAATTTTCTCTTGTCTCATTATTTTCATTCTTTAGACGCATTTTGATTTGTGCAACAGCTCACAAAATTGGCTTTTTTTGTTAGAAATTGCCCCCCAAATATGCAAGAATAATTTTAACCTAATCAACATGCATTCTTCCTCAGAATGTAAGGAGGTCAAAATGAGAAAATTAGGTTTATCACTGAGTGTAATGCTACTCGCTGCTTGTTCTGCCACCCCAACTTCACCTCCTCCCGAAGTCAAACTCGTGCTACCAACCTTAACCAAAGCGGGCTATTTCAAGTTAGCACCGAATGCCGAATATTATGTGGATACCCAATCGGTTTGGGTGGATAACGAAGACAAACATTTAATTCATTTTGATGTCGTGATTAATTCAGATAAAGGCTTATTCGTGTATAAAGACCGTCCTGAACTTTACGCGCGATCCGTGCGTCAATATAAAATACTCAACTGCGACACTTATCGTCTGACACAAGTTAGAACAGATTATTACAGTGAATTTTGGGGCGATGGTATCCGCGCAGCGCTACGCAAACAACAACGGCATACGGTAAAATTGCAAAAAAATTCCACCCTTTATGTATTGGGTCAAGTGATGTGCGCCAATATGTATCGAAAATGGTAAATGAAAAAACAGGCTCACTAAAATAGAAAAAACGAGAAGAAAAAAAGTGCGGTGCAAATTTTCAGCATTTTTGCACCGCACTTCTTATTTAAGCATTACGGGCGTTTAATCAAACGCTTACGCATTTTTATATTGATCATTTCAACCACAACAGAAAAGCCCATCGCGAAATAGATATAGCCTTTTGGAATATGGAAATCTAAGCCTTCGCCAATTAATGCTACGCCCACTAAAATCAAGAATGAAAGCGCTAGCACTTTTAGCGTTGGGTGAGCTTCCACAAAATCGCCAATCGGTTTTGCCGCAAGCATCATCACTCCCACAGCAATAATGATCGCTAAAATCATTACGCCAACTTGACTTGCCATTCCCACTGCGGTGATCACGGAATCAAGGGAAAACACAATATCTAAAATGGCAATTTGAATGAGTACGCTGAAAAAATTCACTTTTTTCACCGCACTTTGTTCTTCTTCCTCTTCTGGCGTCATTGCGTGGTGAATTTCGTGGGTACTTTTGGCAACGAGGAACAATCCCCCTAAAATTAAAATGAGATCTCGTCCTAAAATTGATTGTGAAAATACCTCAAATAATGGGGTGGTTAATTTCATCAGCCAAGAAAGGGAAAGCAGTAATAAAATACGCGTTGCCATTGCTAAGCCTAACCCAATCAAGCGTCCAGATTGGCGTTGTTGTGCTGGTAAACGTCCAACTAAAATGCTGATAAAAATGATGTTATCAATGCCTAACACAATTTCTAATGCAGTTAGGGTAAATAAGGCCACCCACGCCTCTGGGCTGGCAATCCAATCAAACATAATCCGTTCCTTAAAGAAAGTAGAGATAAAGCGAGCAATAATATAGATTTCTCACTTTAATGCAAAGGGAAATCAGCTATTTCGCTGAAATTGTTGCAAGATTTCGTGTGTGAAATTTTTGCGTAAATAAAAACCGAGTGGCAAGGTGTCAATCATCTCACCGTTTCGCCCAATGCCTTTCGTGAGCGATTTCCGATTTGCGCCTTTAGGACGAAGTTGTAACACTTCACCCAGACGTGCGGTAATTTCATCAAGGCGGCCAAATACGATATATTCCATTAATTCTTCCCAATCTTGTTGTAAGCGTTGTTCTTGTTCATAAGAAGGTTGCCACAAAATAGGCTGTCCGATATGACGCTCAGCAAGAGGAATATTGCGTTCGCCTTCAATGGGTATCCACAGCACTTTAGATAATTTATGCCGAACGTGGGAAGATTGCCACGTAATGCCACTATTTTGCACTAGTGGGGCAAGGCTGACAAAGGTGGTTTCTAAAGGTTTGCCCTGACGGTCAATGGGAATGGTTTTAAGTTCAATGCCAAGGTGGGCAAAATCTTGTTCTGCTTTGCTTCCTGCGGTTGCGCCTAAGGCGCTTTCCAGCAACATACCTACCCAGCCTTTATCCCGTTTCAAATTGGCTGGCACAGCAATATTCAGCCCTTTGGCAACTTCACCAAAGGTGAGACCAGCGAGAGATTGCGCGAGGGAAAGAAGGGCTTGTTCGGAGTGCGGACTATTCGGACTATTCATAAAGTGCGGTACTTTTTTATCTGGTTTTTACTTAGCTTTGATACTTTTTCAATAATTTTTGTTTGACGTATTCCACGCCTTTATCCACATAAGCAATATTTTCTAACTGTAATAAATAGCGTTTGGCTGGTAATCCACCACCAAACCCTGTTAGCTGACGTGTTTTACCTAACACACGATGACAAGGAATGATAATGCTAATTGGGTTACTCCCCACAGCACCGCCTACCGCTCGCACCGCTTTAGGGTTATTAATGTGATGGGCTAACTCGCCATAACTTGAGGTTTCGCCATAAGGAATTTGGCACAATTGTTGCCAAATGCGTTGCTGAAAGGGCGTACCTTGTGGATTAAGCGGAATATCCGCAAAGGTTTCTTTTTCGCCATTGAAATAACGTGTTAGCGCCGCTGAAACCTGAGTAAAGAGCGGGTGATTTTCTCGCAAAATCCATTTTGGATTTGGGGCAATTTGCTCGGCTTCAAAATCCAAATTGGTCAATTTATTATCTTGGCTAATCATTAATAATCGCCCTATCGGGGAATGATAATAACAATAGTAGATTTCAGGCATTGGTGAGTTCTCTAAAAATCATATAAAAAAAGACCGCACTTGCATTTTATACAGAAAATGTAGGGCGATAGTTAGCAATTTTTACTTTGTCTAAACGTTGCTGAAAACGTGCATTATGCTTCAACTCCCACAAATCTAAGTTGTGTTGTAAATTAATCCAAAACTCAGGACTCGTTCCAAAAGCCTTTGCCAATTTAACCGCCATTTCTAAGGTCACTTTAGAATGATTATTTACCAAGCTACTTGCAGTATTACGATGAACATCAAGAATTTCAGCAAGATCACTAATTTTAAGATTAAGTGGGTGTAAAAATTCCTCTTGCAAGACTTCCCCTACTGATGTGGGTTTACGCTGTGTTGAGAACATCATTTCTCCTTATAAATCATAACGATGAGGATCAAGATAAAGCTGAGAAAGTTCGCCATTATCAAAATGAAAAATCAGACGATATTGTTTATTAACCCGAATAGAATAGCGTTTATTTTCTTTAGGCTCTAGTAACTCAAGACGATTTGCAGGCGGAACGCGTAAATCATTCAAATTTTCTGCTGCATTTATCATATCTAATTTTCTCGCTAATACTTTTGCTAAATTTGCAGGAATTTTGCTATGCAATTCTCCATACTGAAAAAAACGATAAAGATAATCGTCTTTAAAATGCTTAGCCGTTAAATTAAACACTTTATTTGCTCTGTTTATCCCTTATTATGAAAAATATTCTAAAGAATTAAATTGCACAGCACAAGTATGCAATTTAAGAAAAAGCCTATCCGATTGGATAGGCTTATTATAATGAAATTTGCGTAAATGCCTAGTTTCTCAAATTAGAAGCTGTAATTTACGTTTAAACCATAAAGGTTAGCACTGGATTTTGAACGATAGTCGGCTTTAACTTTAACTTCAACTAAACCACCACCAAGGCTTTGTGTTTCGGTGAAGTTTACTTTCTTACCACGTAGGTGAGCAAAACCGAAATCCACAGAAAGATTTGGGGTAAATTTATAGGTTGCCCCTAAGCTGTACCAAGTGCGATCTGTATCAGGAATTGAAGCACTTGCGTGTTCTGTTGGTGCAGCGGCTTCATCATAAGCAATCCCTGCGCGTAAAGTTAATTGGTCATTAACAAGATAACTTACCCCTAAAGCTACGCGTGTATTATCGCGGTATCTTTCTTCCTTATGAAGTGCAAGATCCCCATTACGAGAGCCTGCTGGCACACTGTCATAGGTGGCGTGTAAATTCTTTAAACGGCTCCATTCTGTATATTTGTAACTATAATGCACAGCGAAAGCATCTGTTAATTGGTGGAAACCTGAAATTTCCCAATATCCCGGTAAATTTAATGTTAATGATCCTGCACCAACATAAGGCTTAACCCCATAAGGCATATAACTTACCGCATTACGATCTTTAAACTCAATATCAATTTTTGAATGATATGCCACACCAATACGGTTTCTTTCATTAAATTCATAAACAAGACCAGCATTCCAACCAAAGCCCCAAGCACTTCTATCTTCAAGGTGAGTAAGAACTGTACCTTTCTCAACGCCTGCACCAACTTGTGCCGCCATTGGCGCATAAGGGCTAGGACTTGCTGCAACAGCATTTAGTGCATCATCTAAAATCCCTGCTGTGCGTTCAACTTCAGCTTTAGCATAAATAGCATTTAACCCCGCACCAATACTAAATCCTTCGCTAACACGGTAAGCACCACTTAAATTTAAGTTAATTGCGCTTAAATCAGTTTTTCCACCAAAAACACCCGCACTATAATCGCTACCATATTCACTTCTTAAACCAAAGTTTACATTCATTCCTCCACCAATTGCGAACTTATCATTAATTGGTGAGACGAAATACATATTCGGTACTAATGAACCTGGTACAACATCGTTATTATCCGCAGATTGTGGACGAGTAACTGGACGTCCTCCTGCTGTGGCTGTTACTGTGCCATCAACACGAATTTTAGAATCCACATAAACGCCACCAGCACTAAATTGGTTGGTTTTAAATAATGTCATTAACGCTGGGTTGGTCGCTACCACAGAAGCATTATCAGCAATCGCGGCTTCACCCGCATAAGCTCGCCCTAAGCCAGAACTTGACACTTCTGCTAATTGGAATGCTGCTGCTTGTGCGCCGCCTGCAACAGCTAATAATGCAGAAGAAAGTAATGTTCTTGAAAAAATTGTTGTTTTAGTCATTTGTAACCTTTTTTCGATTAAATTGATAAAAATTGATTAAAAAAGCCGTTGGATTGTAAAGAAAGCCCCCCACTAGTGCAAACAAATTTGGGCAAACTAATCAGAGTTCAGACCAGTTGAGAAATCTAAAAAGAAAACAAAGGGATGATAAGTGACAACATCGTAATAAACGTTGAGAGTGTATAGAAAACAGAAATAAAAATACCCAGTTTAACTGGGCATTGCGAAATTTCGGACTATTAGAAAAAAGACCACAACAAAATGGCTAATAACTGCGGCGAGAGTATTCGCAAGAACATTACTAAAGGATAGACCGTTGCATAAGAAAGCGCCGCGACCCCACTATCTTCTTTAATCGCATTGGCAAAGGCTAGCGCTGGCGGATCCGTCATTGAGCCTGCAAGCAAACCGCATAAAGACAAGTAATTCAGTTTTAGATATAAGCGAGCAAATAGCCCTACCGCCATTAATGGGAAAAATGTGATGATAATGCCATACCCCATCCATTCAAGCCCTGAGCCGTTCACTAGGGTATCCACAAAATTACCGCCTGATTTCAGCCCGACTACCGCTAAAAACAGCACAATACCAATTTCTCTTAAGGCAAGGTTTGCACTTGGTGGCATAAACCAGTAAAGTTTTCCAATGCTGCCTATTCTTGCCAAAATCAAGGCAACAACAAGTGGCCCACCTGCAAGCCCAAGTTTTAACGCCACAGAAAGCCCCGGAATATAAAAAGGAATTGACCCCACCAGCACGCCTAAACCAATACCAATAAACACTGGCAGCATTTGTACCTGTTGCAATTTTTGTTGTGCATTCCCAATAAGGGCAATGGCATTATCAATTACATCTGTTCGTCCGACAATATGTAATACGTCCCCAAATTGAAGTGTAGTATCCGCACTAGGAACTAGCTCTACCCCTGCACGGTTTAAGCGAGAAATTACCACGCCATATTTTTGATGAATACCAAGTGATTTTATTTTCTTTCCTAGAACTTTCTCATTTGTTACAACGATACGTTCAGAGCGTAAATCCCCTGTCAGAGTTGAACGTGGCACATCAATGGCTTCACCAATGACTAACTTCATTTTATGCAGGACGTGAACATCACCGACTAAATGCAAAATATCATCAAGAAGAATTTCCGTATCGGCACTTGGCACACTCACATTCTCGCCACGTTTTAAACGAGAACAAACCACATCCTCACTTTCAAATCCGGGAATTTCAATTAAGGTTAAGCCATTTAAATTCTGATTTGTAACCCGAATATTCATTGAGCGTAAACTGTCTTTATCTTGCCCACTTTCACGTTGGAAATTTGCCTCTTCTTCCTCTACTTTTATCTTAAAAAATAACCGCACTAACCACATTGTGAGTAAAATCCCACAAATCCCAAAAGGATAGGCCACTGCATATGCCATCCCCATATTACTTGTGGTATGGCTCATTCCCAATTCAGCAAGAATTTGTTGCCCAGCCCCCAATGATGGCGTATTTGTAACTGCGCCAGAATAGATCCCCAAAATAATATCAAGTGGAACCTCAGCCGCTTTATATAATACAACCACACTGGCTGCCCCAAGCAACACGATCAATACGGCTAATCCATTGAGCTTTAAGCCAGATTCTCGCAATGAAGCAAAAAAACCGGGACCGACTTGAATCCCAATTGTATAAACGAAAAGAATTAACCCAAATTCTTGAATAAAATGTAACGTATGTGCATCTAAGTGCACGCCATATTGGTTGGTAAAATGGGCAACAATAATTCCCCCAAACAAAACACCTCCAATACCTAACCCAACGCCACGAACTTTGAAATGCCCGATCCATAATCCGACGACCGCAACAAGGGCTAAAATGCTAATCGTCACCGCAATATCACTCATCACAACCTCGATAATTTCATTTAACTAAAAAAATTATAGCAACCTCTAAACAGAAAGAATGGATTAAAGTCTAAAAGTTTAATCTACATCACATTTTTCTTGCGTGCGGACTAAATTTCTTTAACAATCTTTGAACAAATTTTTAATTCTGCACTCTAAACAAAGACGATTTAACCTTTTATTTTCACATATTTACTCGGACGGTATTATGAATTGGTCAGAAGAATTACTCAGTTCATTTTTATGGATAATTCAAAGTCTTGTTATTACAAGCATCGCATTTTCTATTATTTTAGCCATTTTGGTGAAAACAACCCGTTGGGCAAGACAATTTTGGCTCATCACCCAAACTTACCTTTCGCCGAAACAGCATTTAAAACCACTCTGTTATTTTTGGGTGATTATTTTCTTTAATTTGCTTGCGGTACGGTTAGATATTCTCTTTTCTAACTGGTATAACGCAATGTATAGCGCCTTACAAGAAATGAATGCAAACGTATTTTGGCAACAAATGATCATTTTTTCTTTGCTCGCGACGGTACACGTTTTAAACGTCTTGTTTACCTATTACCTTTCGCAACGTTTTAAAATTCAATGGCGAACTTGGCTTAATCAACAATATCTCAACCAATGGACAGCAAACCAAGCCTATTACAAAACCTTGCACGGCACTAGCCAACTAGACAACCCCGATCAGCGAATTCAGCAGGATATTGACTCTTATGTGACCAGCTCGCTTGGCTTTGCCACTGGCGTCATTTCCTCAACCGTATCACTGGTTGCCTTTACCGCAATTTTATGGGATTTATCCGGTCCAATGGTGATCGCAGGCTATGAAATCCCACATATGATGGTCTTTCTGGTTTTTGTTTATGTGCTAATTACGAGTCTTATCGCTTTTAAAATTGGACGACCATTAATAAAACTTAACTTTGCCAATGAAAAGCTTAACGCGAACTACCGCTATTCCCTCATTCGTTTAAAAGAATATGCCGAAAGCATCGCCTTTTATCGTGGTGAAAAAATGGAAAGCCATATTTTATTTAAACAATTTAACAACATTATTAGCAATATCTGGCAATTGGTTTATCGAATGCTAAAACTGTCCGGATTTAATCTTGCGGTATCGCAAGTTTCCGTTATTTTTCCTTTTATCATTCAAGCGACACGTTACTTTAGTGGACAAATTAAATTAGGGGATTTAATGCAAACTTCACAAGCGTTCGGTAAAGTGCAAGAAGCCCTTTCTTTTTATCGAAATTCTTATGATGACTTTACCGCTTATCGTGCAGTACTTGATCGTTTAACGGGTTTCCACAGTGCGCTCCATTCTATTAATCACAACACAAATGTGGAAATAGAAAATAGCGATGGCGAAGTGATTTTTCAACATTTAACGATTAAACGCCCTGATAATCAAAGCCTGATTGAAAAACTTAATCTCACTCTCCCTTTAGGAAGTCGCCTACTTATTCAAGGTCCTTCTGGCTCAGGAAAAACAACCCTATTACGCACCATAGCCGGACTTTGGCCATATTCTGAAGGCAAAATATATTGCCCGCAAACACAGGCATTGTTCCTCTCACAAAAACCGTATTTACCGCAAGGTCGGTTAATTGATGCGCTTTATTATCCTACGCTTGCACCTCAAGAACCGGATTTATCCCATATTCAACAAATTATGCAACAGGTCAATTTAGGTCATTTAAGCGATAAACTTGAACAACAAAAAGATTGGACGCGTGTACTTTCTCTCGGCGAACAACAACGCCTTGCTTTTGCGCGTTTATTTTTACATAAACCACAGGTTGCCTTCCTTGACGAAGCCACCGCAAGTATGGACGAAGGATTGGAAGAAGCAATGTATCAATTATTAGATAGCATATTGCCAAATACCACTATAATTAGTGTAGGGCATCGTTCTACCTTACTGAAACATCACGCATTGCATTTACAAATTCAGCCAGACAAAAGCTGGCGTTTATGCTAACTAATAAAAAATCAGAATAAACAAAAGTGCGGTGTAAAAATAGGAAGTTTTTACACCGCACTTAGCTTTTTATTTAATCTTATTAACTAATTACAACTAGGTTTGCCTGTTTTATGATTAATTGCGCCATTTTGAATAAGCAGTTTTTGCATTTCAGGTAAATTACGCTCACAGGCATAAGACAAGGCACTTTGGTTATAAGAAAACATTGATGGCTCTTTTGTGGTGGTCACTAAATTCACATTTGCTCCCTGAGAAATAAGGAATTTTACTGTTTCCAAGCGGTTATTGCTGGCTGCAACCATCAGCAAGGTTTCACCATCACTTTCAATACTTTGATCGTTTAAATCTACAGGGCTTAAATTCCCATAGATTTTTTTCACTATATGGGTATTTTTGCCTAATACAGCTGATTTCAGCACGTTATAAACATCACCTGAATCAGTAGCAAAAAGGCTTGCACCTTGTGAGATTAAATATTCTACAATATCTTCATAACCAATAAATGCAGCCCAACCAAGCGCGGTTTGCCCAAGGCTTCCTGTATCTTTTACCTCAAGATCTTGCCCTTTTTCAACCATCGCTTTAATTTCAGCTAAATTACCTTGTTTGACGGCATCAAACCAGTGTGCATTTTCACCTTTAGAGGGTTCTGTATAGAAAATACGCCACGCAAGCTTATTTGGATTCGCAATATCGTGCATTTCTTCTGCACTAAAACGAAATGCGGAGGTATAAGGCTTCGCCTGTTCATTTTCTGTTGCAGAGGCGAACATTGATATGCCAAGGGTTAAGGTAAAAGTAAAAAGTTGGGTTAATTTTTTCATTATCTTCTCTCTAATAAAGTAGGGAGCAAGCATTATAAAGAGAAGTGCGGTGTAAAAACAGGGAATTTTTTCACCGCACTTAAGAATGGTTTTACTGAATACTAAATCGTAATGGCACACTTGCCGAGGAGCTAACACTTGCGGGTTTTGGTCCAATAGAACGCGCGCGTTTTACGGCATCAAGGGCGGCATTATCAAGATCATTATTCCCTGATGATTTTGCTAATTGTACATTATTCAATGAACCATCATTTGCGATGGTGAAACTAACAGTAACGATTCCCTGTTTTCGCATCATTTTGGCGCGTTGCGGATAACGTTGCTGACGCTCAATTTCCTTCCTTATGGCACTAAGATAGGCTTTGGCTTCATCTGAACTGGTTCCTTTCCCAACTAAATTCGGATTAGTTACCGTTGCTTTGCCTAGGCTCGTTGCATTGGAGGTGATCTTCGCCGCTGAATTAATATTACGATCGCCTTTTTCTAATTCTTTATTTGCCAACGGTTTTTCTTTTGGTTTTTGCTTTGGCTTCTCTTTTGGGATTTTTTTTGGCTTTTCCTTTTTAACCTCTTTTTCCTTTGGTTTTTCAGGCTTTGGCGGTTCTGGTTTCACAATAGGATCAGGCACGCTTTCTTTCACTTCTGGTTCTGGCTCTATTGGCTGTGGCTCTGGTGTCACTTCAGGCTCTTCCACGGTCATTCCCATTAGCATTTCCATTGAAATGCTATTATCAATGATTTCTGCCTGATAACCATTTGCCGTGCCATCATCTCGTATTGCATAAAGAATTGCCCCAATAAGCATTACGTGGAACAGCAAAGAAAAGAAAAAACCAAACCAAGAACGATGTTTATTTGCCATTTAGTTGCCTTTCTCTTTCATTGTTACAATGGCAACATTTTTGATGTTATTCTTCGCCATTAAATCCGTGAGGCTAACAAAATCTTGGAAGGTTGCTTTCGCATCGACTTTTAGGGTAACTTTTTGATCTTTCGCCCAGCTTGCGACTTCTTTTTCCATTTGGGCGAGATCCGTAGGTTTATCGTTAAAAAAGATTTCCCCTGTTTCGGTAACCGTTAATAATTTAGCCAAATCGTCCGACTTAAATGCGACGGTACTGCTTGCTTTTGGCACATTGACTTGGATTTTTCCTTGAGAAATAAAAGACGCGGTAATTAATACAATCGCCAGCAACACTAACATAATGTCAATGAAAGGGATAATATTGATTTCATCAAACTTTTTCACATTATGCCCCTAGATTTTTTTGTCCGTTTAAGGCTTTCCATTTCAAGCGATTCACTTCTACTTTGCGTTGTAAACCGTTGTAAAACACCATTGATGGAATGGCAACTAAAATCCCTACGGCAGTGGCTTTGAGCGCAAGAGAAAGATTAAGCATAATGGCGGCTGCATCAATATCTCCCCCTGAATTTCCCAATTCATAGAAGGTTAATAGAATACCGATAACTGTGCCAAGCAAGCCGACATAAGGGGCATTCGATCCAATAGTGGAAATAATAGTGAGATTACGGTTGAGATCGATGTCTAATTCGTGAATATTGGTGTAGTGTGAAACATTCACACGGCTCAAAAAGATAAAACGTTCAATGACGAACCATACCATCATAAAGCTCATTAAGCCGAGTAACCCTAAAATAATGTAATCAATATAATGTTGTAAAAATGCGAATAATTGTGGCATTGGGAAATCCTTAACGCTGACGTTAAATAAAACTGAGGCAAACTGCCCTTAATTGTTATTGAGAATGAATTTCAATTAGGTTGCAAATTGTAACAAATTAAAAATTTTCGGTCAAAGTGCGAATAAAAAATGCGGTGAAAAATCACCGCACTTGTTAAACAGATTAGAATGTGTAATTTACATTCATTCTAAAGTCGCGTCCAGCGCCCGTTAAACTATTTACCCCTGCACGCTGGCTATGGCTTTTGTAGTTTTTGTTGAATACATTATCAACTGCAACGTTAATCGTGAGATTTTCATTGGCTTCCCAGCTCGCATAAAGATCATTTACGCCATAACCCGGTTGTTTCACACTTGTGCTTCCACCTGAACCACGGCTCGGTGTTCCTGTTTCGCCCTCAACAAAACGTCCTTTCCAACCGATAATTAAGTTTGGATTAGCGAATTTGTACGACACTTCGGTTGTCCAAGTACGCCCTGTTGCCACAGCAAATACTGTATTATCCGCCACATTACCATAAACTTCAGGTTTACTTTCTGCCACACCTGCGCGTAGTGTTAAGCCCGCGTGTTTATAAGCAGCGGATAGTTCATAACCTTGGTTACGCAATAATGCGCCATTATAAATAACCTTATAAATAACATTATCAATAACATTATTTTTCAATGACATCGCATCTTTTACTTTTTGCCAGAAGTAACTTCCACTTAGTGAAATACGATCATTTAAATCATAATTGAAACCAATTTCTGCATTGCGTGCTTTTTCTGCACGGATATTGCTATCGATTCCAATTGTGCCAGAACCAGCAATCATTACCTCATATAAACGAGGGCTACGGGTTGCATAGTTCAAACTGGTGTTCAAGCTTAAATCATCAGAAACTTGCCAAATTAAGCCCGCACTTGGGTTGAAATGCCCTTTGCTTGCCTTAGAGCCATTTGACGCTTTAAAGTTAAAGTAATCATAACGCGCCCCTGTTGTTAAGATGACAGGTCCCATTCCCCAAATGCCTTCTACATACACACCGAGATCGTCTTTGCGTTGATTATGCGCACCTGCGGCAAGTTGATTTGGTTTTCCTACTTGTTTACGATAATTTACGCCGTATTTCACTAGGTGATTTTCACCAATGGCGCTGTCTAAATTTAAGTTAGCTCCCGCAGTGAGAATTTGGGTTTTACTGCTTCCTTCTTCACGTACACGTTTTGTATGATAAACATTGGCTTTCGCTTCGGTAACAAAGCCCATATTCTTACCTGTCCACTCCAAATTGGTGGTATCTTGCGTAGTGGTACGGTAACGTGGGTTATTATTCTCTTCATTCACCACATAATTCCCATTACCATCTAATACATAGTATGCGTTCTTCCCACTTCTATCTTTGCCGGCATAAACGTTACTTAATTGATAGCCTTTATTGATTTGTGCTGAAGATAAGTTTGCCGCAGAAACATAAGAATTAGAAAAATCAAATTCTTCACGCAATGCACGCACACCATAGTAACGTTCTTGGCGATGGCTTAGTACCACACGTTGATTTTCAGTAATATCCCAACCCAATTTAGCCAATAAGCCACGCTCACCTAGTGCGCTGTTTTGTACGATATCTGATCCATTAAGATTTTTATAATCTTTACCGCCTTTATAGTTTTCTTTGTGATTCCAGTTACCTGAAACTAACGCATCAAATGCCCCTACTTTGCCATATACACTCGCGCCTTGCGTATAACCTTTATTGCTACGCACGCCGCCGGTAAGTTTAAACCCAAAATCTTGCCCTTCTCTTAATAAATCTTGCGCATCAACAGTTGTTGCAATAATTGAGCCACTGGTTGCACCAATCCCAGCACTGGCAGAACCCGCTCCTTTTTGTACATCAATACGTTTAATTAAGGCTGGATCCAATAAGAAACGGCCTTCGTGGTGGAAGGATTGGGTATCTGAATAAGTATTGTCCACTTTGAAATCAATTTGATCTTGCCCCATTCCACGAATTGTTACCCATTGCGATGTTCCGCCATTTCCACCACCAAAATTAATCGCAGGCTCATTAAATAACAAACCACGTAAATCCGTTTCCGTACTACGCTCCATTTGTTTTAGGGTAACGACATTGGTTTTGCTTTTCGCCCCGGTATTTTCAGTAACAACATCAATCACACCTAAGGTTTCCGCTTGCACCGCCGTTGCCACAAGTGTTGCGAGAGGTAAAAGAACAAATTTTGCTTTCTTCATAATGAACTTCCTTTATTACACATTATTAAAATATTGAGAATTATTATCGTTTTTTTTTGCATCTTTAGTCAATCGTCAGAAATGGAAAAAAGCAAATTTTTATCTACCAACGATAAAATATTTAAAAATAAGGAAAAACTTATAAAAAAAACACCGCACTTTTATAAATAAATTAGATAACATTTAAAAATAAAAAGTAAATGCAAGGCAAAAGAAAAAGACGAAAGGCAATTCACCTTTCGTCTTTCTGCTTTTATGATAAGAAAACGCGTTTAGTTTGGCTGTGTTGCTGATGAAATCTTTTCTACTCTCGCTTGTTTCACCATATTATCTGCGACTTCTAAAATCGTGATTTTTAAGCCGTTAATTTCACATTCTGTTCCTTCATCAGGAATTTCTTCTAAATGCTCTAAAATAAGTCCATTGAAGGTTCGGGCTTCATCGGTATCCAAATGCCAGTCAAATAATTTATTTAAATCCCTGATATTTGCTGATCCTTCAATAATCATTGAGCCATCTGATTGCTGGGTAACTTCTTCATCAATGGAAGGGGCGGTAGAAGTGGTAAATTCACCCACAATTTCTTCCAAAATATCTTCCAATGTCACCAAGCCTTTGATATCGCCATACTCATCAACCACTAAACCTATACGTTCTTTTTTATTACGGAAGTTGACTAATTGTGCATTTAATGGCGTGCCTTCAGGGATAAAATAGGCCTCATCAACTGCTCGAATTAATGTCTCTTTACTAAATTCATTTTTATCTAACATTAAACGATATGCTTCACGCACACGTAAAATACCTAACACATTTTCGTCCATACTTTCTTTGTATAGCACGATTTTACTGTGTGCCGAGTGATTGAGCTGACGCATAATGGCTTTCCAATCATCGTCAATGTTGATCCCGCCAATATCGTTGCGTGGCACCATAATATCGTCCACCGTCACTTTTTCTAAATCCAAAATAGAAAGCAACATTTCTTGGTGAGCGGAAGGAATGAAATGCCCTGATTGATTCACAATAGCACGTAGCTCTTCCGTGCTTAATGAACTGACTTTTTGTTCATTTTTAACACGGAATAATTTCATCAGGCCACGAATAATCAGGTTCATTAAGAACACGATTGGGCTAAAAATTTTCAGCAATGGCGTAAGAATATGACTTGATAAAAATGCCACTTTTTCGGGGTAAAGTGCTGCAATGGTTTTGGGGAAAATTTCAGCGAAAATCAGCATTGCAAAAGTTAATGCCCCAGTGGCAATCGCCACCCCCATATCGCCATACAAACGCATTCCAATAATGGTTGCAATCGCGGAAGCGGAAATATTAACGAGGTTATTACAAATTAAAATAAGGCTAAGTAGAATATCGGTTTTCTTGAGTAATTTTTCTGCCTTTTTTGCGCCTTTATGTCCCTTTTCAGCAAGGAACCGCATTCGATAACGATTGGCAGAAAGTAAGCCCGTTTCTGAGCTAGAAAAATAAGCGGATAAAATCAGTAAAATAATTAACGTGATAAATAATGTACTAAGGGGGATACTATCCAAAATCAAATCCTTTTATCAAACCATCGTTCTTGGGCGCTCAAATTAAAGCCCTAGCCCAAACGCAACACGACTGCCAAAATAAGCAATTGAGAGCAAAATCATACCCGAAATACTATAAATAATCACCTTTTTTCCACGCCAGTGCCATTTCCAATGCCCAATTAAAGCAATGGCTAACACAACCCACGCTAAAAAAGAAAAAATCGCTTTTTGTACATTTTGCATACCAAAAAAGTCGGGTAAATACACCGCGCCAGAGATTAATGTTAAAGTCAGTAAGAACTCACCACTTAACATCAAACGGAAAAAATGCCGCTCTACCGTCATTAATGGCGGAATAATAGGCGATAATGCTAATTTTTTACTTTTTAAGTTCCTATCAATCCACCACAATTGAACGGCATATAAGGTCGCAATAAAACATACCGCATAAGCCAATAAGGCCAAACCGATATGTAAAAATAAGCCCACATTATGGATTAAATGTTGCACAAGTGCGATAGGTAAAAATGTCTGTAAAATCAAATTAATTATCGCCAAACAATACACAATAGGTAATAAGAACCACAGGGTATTCACTCGAAAACCAAGCGCAAAGGTTGCCAAAGCAGCCACAATTACACTTAGCAGAGAACTAATATCCATCAGGGTAAATTGTTGGGCATTCGCTAAATGAGAAAACAGGGGGACAAGACTAATGCAATGTGCCACAACTGCCAAAAGTGCGGTGCAAAAAAACAATGTTTTATTCGGTTTTTTCGTTTGTTCTCCCGAGTGTGCTTTTAATAACATTGGGGTAATGAACAAAATACTGATTATGTATAAAAAAATCGAAAATATGGCAAACCACATTTTTACTCACCTTAAAGCCAAATCAAGAATTATTTTTATTCTAGCCTTGCCGCACTAAAATCGCTATAAATTTCTTGCAAATGATGAAAATCTGTGGGATTTCAGTATAATTGGCACAATTTATTTCATTTCATTCCACTCAAATTTAGGAAAAACGATGTTTGAAAACCTTTCTGATCGTCTCTCGAAAACCCTGCGTAACATTACGGGGAAAGGACGTTTAACCGAAGATAATATTAAAGATACCCTGCGTGAAGTGCGTATGGCATTGCTTGAAGCAGATGTTGCTTTACCCGTCGTGCGTGAATTTATTAATAAAGTCAAAGAACGTGCTATCGGTGAAGAAGTCAATCGTAGCTTAACGCCGGGACAAGAATTTCTCAAAATTGTGCAATCTGAGCTTGAAAAAGCAATGGGTGAAGCCAATGAGAGCCTCAACCTTGCGACTCAACCGCCTGCGGTGATTTTAATGGCAGGTTTGCAAGGGGCGGGGAAAACCACGAGCGTAGGTAAGCTCGCTAAATTCTTACGTGAACGTCAGAAGAAAAAAGTGATGGTGGTCTCGGCGGACGTCTATCGCCCAGCCGCGATCAAACAACTTGAAACCCTTGCGCAAGCCGTTGGGGTAGATTTCTTCCCGTCTAATAGCCAACAAAACCCCGTAGAAATTGTGCAAGCCGCCCTTGCTGATGCTAAACTCAAATTCTACGATGTGTTGATTGTGGATACCGCGGGTCGTTTGCACGTTGATAGTGAAATGATGGAAGAAATCCAAAAAATTCACACCGCACTTAACCCAGTGGAAACCCTTTTCACCGTCGACGCAATGACCGGACAAGATGCCGCAAATACTGCAAAAGCCTTTAATGAAGCGCTACCGCTTACAGGGGTTATTCTTACCAAAGTAGACGGCGATGCTCGTGGCGGTGCGGCCCTTTCTATTCGCCAAATCACTGGCAAACCAATTAAATTCTTAGGGGTTGGGGAAAAAACAGAAGCCCTCGAACCATTCCACCCTGATCGTGTTGCTTCACGCATTTTAGGAATGGGGGACGTACTTTCGCTAATTGAAGATCTACAACGCTCAGTGGATCAAGAAAAAGCGGAAAAAATGGCAAAAAAATTCCAAAAAGGCGATGATTTCACATTGGAAGATTTCCGTGATCAGCTTATTGAAATGAAAAAAATGGGCGGAATGATGACAATGCTGGAAAAATTACCGGGTGCGAAAAACCTGCCTGATCACATCAAAAATCAAGTTGATGACAAAATGTTTATTAAAATGGAAGCCATCATCAATTCAATGACCTTAAAAGAGCGAGCTAAACCTGAAATCATCAAAGGTTCACGCCGCCGCCGTATCGCCTTAGGCTCTGGCACACAAGTGCAAGACGTGAATAAATTACTGAAACAATTTGATGAAATGCAACGTATGATGAAAAAAATGCGTAAAGGTGGAATGGCAAAAATGATGCGTGGAATGAAAGGAATGATGGGCGGAATGGGCGGTTTAGGCGGCCTTGGCAATATGTTCAAACGCTAATTAATCGTAAAAAACGGAAGAAATAACCGCGCTTTCAAAGTGCGGTTATTTTTTATTAGAAATTTTATTGTGCAGATAATTTCTTACGTTCTAATGCAATTACTCCTCGATGAGTCATATAACAACAAAAAATACAAGCGACAACAGCAAATATTAGAAGATAGAACCCATAATCCCATCCATAATGTTTTGCTACAAATCCGATCAATGCTGTACCACTAAAGCTGCCTAACACATAGCTTAAAAATCCTCTTAAGCCTGTAGCTGAACCTGCTGCAAAACTCGGCACTAATTCAATCGTTTGTAAAGAACTAAGGAACATTGGCACATAGATTAAGCAGCCAATAATTCCAGCCCCTAATGTTACCGTACCTAAAGTTTCTCCTCCCCAGTAGATAAACATAGCCATACCAACACCAACGAGGCAGATAATAGATAATGGCATACGTCTTCCCTTAAAAAACGAATCGGTCAAATAACCAGCAAATAAAGTAGAAATAATCGCAGACCATTCAAAAATCGCAAAAGCAATTCCCATATCTTTTTTGCTAAATCCTTTAGTTTCCAATAAATAAAGTGGTAGCCACGTTAGTACACCAAACCGAATCATATAAGTAAATACATCAATAAAAGAGACAAACCAAACATTTTTATCATTTAACACATAATTTTTAAGAATTTGCCATGACGATAAATGCTGATCGTCTGATTTTGTAACAACTAATTCTTCTTGATCGTTATGTAAAATTTGGTGTAATGGAGGCAATCCTTCATTGTAGGTTTTACCTGCACCAAAAAAATAAAAAATTAATGCAATGAATAATACGACTGTAACTGGCACAATAAAATTAGCTGTTTGCCAATGTTCTTGCCCCAGCCAAGCCATTGCTCCGCCTGTAATAGGCGCAACTAATCCTCCGCCTACATTATGTGAGCTATTAAAAATAGAAGTAATAAATCCTCTTGACTTACGTGGATACCAATTTGCTAGCACGACATAAGCAGGTCCTGCCCCCATTCCTTGGAATAAGCCATTTAAGCAGACTAATAGAAAAAACAACCAGAATGCAGAGCTAAATCCCATCATCAAATTAACTAATGCAGAAAGCACTAAACCTAAAATCATAAAATGTTTTGGATTGGCTTTATCCGCTAATACACTCATAAAACCTTTACTTAAGCCATAGATAACTAAAGATGTACCAGAAATTAGTCCAATCATATCTTTGTCAAAGCCTAATTCTGATTTCAAGTAAGGAGTCGATAAAATAAAATTATTACGAATAATATAATAAGCTGCGTAGCCAATAAAAATACCAAATAATGCATTCCAACGTTTACGATTATAAGTGTTTAACACGTCATTCTCTGGTATAGGTGAACCCGCTTGGGATTTTAAAAAACTCAGCATTCTTTCTCCTAAAAAAACATAAATTAAAGGAAGGATGAAAAAAGATATTTAATGACATTCCGGTATATGTCAATAAAATAAAGTTAAAATCGTGAAATGAATCACTAATTTTATTAATTTTTCTAAGAACAATCTCTTTATAAGTACTCAATATCTAGTTTTTTTGAAGTAACTCAAAGTGCGGTTATTTTTTGGTGCGTTTATTCTAACGTACCTTGCTGTCTTAAATATTCCAATACTTTTTGTGTGGCCAAAGAGCATTGTTCTTTATCTTTGTAGCTAATCCAAGCCAGTTCAGCAATTTCACTTTCAGGGCGATAATCGCCGATGAAATCGGCTTTATAGCAAAGGAGTGTTACGATGCAATCACTGTTTTTGCCATCTGCTTGAGCTGAAAATTCACCAATTCTTTCAAGACTAGATTCAATTAAGGTAATACCCAACTCTTCTTTAATTTCCCGCAACAACGCTTGTTGATCCGTTTCGCCTTGCTCTCTTTTCCCACCGGGTAGATAAAATTTTTCTTTTCCTTTGGAACGCGCCATTAATACGTGATTGTCTTTAATATATAACCAAGCTAATTTATCAATTTGCGTTTTCATTTTTTGCCTCATTGAAAATAAAAATCTGCACCTCAAACGCAGAATATTGTATTCCTGTTTAGGGTGCAGATCAAAGTACGGTGCTTTTTTACGAAGTTTTATGCAATATTATCTTTTAGCTTACGATTATCCTTTAGCTTGCGCACGTTTTACTAAAATCACAGAAAGCGTGAAAGCCACCGCGAAAGAAATAACCATTCCCACGCTATACATTGCAAGGCTGTCAGGTTTAATCGACGGAATACCTAAGAAGCCTGCCGCGCCCAGCGCTTGTGCTTTCACATTGAAGAACGCAATAAATGCACTTGATAATCCCGAACCAATCATTGCCGCTAAGAAGGCTTGACGATAGCGTAAGTTTACCCCAAACATTGCTGGCTCGGTGATGCCTAATAAGGCGGAAATCCCTGAAGGCACGGCTAAACCACGTACTTTTGGATCTTTCAATGCAAAGGCTACACCTAAACAAGCCGCCCCTTGTGCGATATTTGACATTGCAGCAATTGGGAAAATGAAAGTACCACCTGATAATGACATATTAGAAAGGAGCTGGGTTTCTACTGCAATAAAGGTTTGATGCATACCTGTAATGACGATTGGTGCATAGAATGTCCCGAAAATACCACCACCGATAAAGCCAAGTTTGTCATATAACCAAGTTAAACCAATGGTGATTAAATCCCCCGCTTCACGTCCGATTGGGCCAATCACGGTAAAGGCTAATAACCCCGCGATAAATAACGAGAACATTGGCGTAATAAGATTATCTAGATAAGACGGCACAAATTTACGGAAAGTTTTCTCTAAGGTAGCAAGAACCCACGCCGAAATTAAGGTTGGAATTACCGTGCCTTGATAGCCGACTTTTTCAATTTCTAAACCAAATACATTCCAGTGCGTGATTTTGCCTTGCGCGGCGGTCAGGGCATAGTTCCAACCATCTGCCAGTGCTGGGTGAACCAATAACATCCCCAATGCGGCGCCTAAGAACGGGTTTCCACCAAATTTGCGCGTTGCCGAAAAGCCCAGTAACACGGGCAAGAAGACGAAAGGCGCATTGGCAATAGTATTAATAAAATCAACAAGATCGGAAAGATTACTAAAGCGATCGACAACGGAATACCCCGTGATAGGCTGCCCAGAATCGCGCAGGGCTTGTGGCACATCCCAGAAGAATCCTTGTGCAGTAAGCATACTGTGGATCCCCATTAATAAACCGCCCGCGACAATGGCAGGGATAATTGGCACAAAAATATCTGCTAAGCCTTTCACCAAACGCATAATTAGCCCTTGGTTATTGTCTGAAGCTTGTTTTGCAACCTCATTTTTCGTCATATCCCCGATGTTTAATAATGTTGCCATTTCATCGTGTACTTTATTTACGGTTCCCGAACCAAAAATAATTTGATATTGTCCTGAAACAGAAAATTGACCTTTTACGCCATCAATATTTTCGATCGCTTCTTTATCAATTTTGCCTTCATCTTTGACCACAATACGTAAGCGAGTTGCACAATGGGCAAGCGCACTGATATTCTCTTTACCGCCCAACTTCTCAATAACTTGCTTGGCAATATTTGGAAAATTCATCGGTTTCTTCCTCTTGTTGATGTCGAATTAAAATTGCACAGATTCTAGCTAAAACCTTTAAGCGTGGCTAGTCTGAAATAAGAAAAATTTGAGTTAGCTCAGATAATCAACATCCATCTTAAAAATTTTATGCAGTTAGCAATTTATCTGTAGCAATTTGAGCTAAAAACCCACTACGGCTCTTATATTCTGGGTGAGTTGCCACATAACGATCAATTTTATTAATTAAACGCTTTGGCAAAGTCACATTAATTTTCTCTGTTTTTCCCATTAAATGGGTAAGATCAACATCCACCACAGTGAAAGTAAAGGCTTCGTATTCTTTATTTTTCATATGTCTTTGCAGATCTGTTGGCAGCGGAATATCTTCGCCGTCCTCGATCATTCCTTCGATATGAAAAGTAATAGCTTCTTTTGCATTCGCAAAGGCTTCTTCTAAGGTATCTCCCGCAGAAAAGCAGCCTGGCACATCAGGAACAATGACACCATAAGCGTGATTTTCATCACCCATTTCAATTCCAATTGGATATAACATTATCTACCTCTTATATCAAAAAGGGTTATTTCAACCCAGCTTGTTTTAAAATTGAATGAACAGTTTTGAGCGGTAAATCTTTTTTCGGATGGGGAATTGTTACTCGCCCTTTTTTTATAGAATGCTTAAATTGATGATGACTACCTTTCACCGCAATCAGTTGCCAGCCATCATTCTCAATTTGTTTGATTAAATTTGCACTATTCACGTTCTCTCGCCCATCTAATTAGAGTTATTATACCCCCGCCTTTCCAAATAACAACTTTTGCTATTTTTATATAAAGGTATAAGGGCTAGTCTAAAAATTAATGATCGAGAGAATCTAACCAAAAAATAAGTTTGTCCAAATCTTTCTGCCAATTTTGCGATAGTTGTTCCAAATAATTGGTGATCTCACTTTCCCAATCAGGGTTTTCGCTATGCTGGGCTTGTTCGGCGATTTGTTGGATACGTTTTAACCCCACGGCGCCTGCTGCCCCCTTTATTTTATGGGCAATATTTGCCACTTCTTTTTGATATTCAGGTTGAAGTTTGTACATTTCATAAGCAGAGAACAACTCTTTCACATAATCAGGCATCATTTGTTGGAAAAGTGCGGTGTTATTTTTTACCGTTTTTACGCCTAATAAGGCGACAAGTTCCTGTAATGTAGCCAGATCTAAGATCTCATCTTGCGCAATATCGTATTGTTTCGTGGTTTCTGGGATAGGCGAAATATCCTGATTAAAAAACTGATATAAACATTGCGTCAGTGCCTCTAAAGAAAGGGGCTTGCGTAAAATATCGTCCATTCCTTGTTGGAGATATTCTTGTTTATCGTGCATTACGTTGGCGGTAAGGGCGATCAGTGGCGGTAAATACTCATAATGATCATTTTCATATTGCTGACGTAAATACTGAGCGATTTCAAAACCCGACATATCAGGCAGTTGAATATCAATGAGTAACAAGTCATAACTATTTTGTTCAAATTTTTCAATGGCTTGCTGCCCCGTCATCGCGACATCTACCTCATAGCCTAATTTTTCCAAAACAGATTTTGCGACAATTACATTGACCTCAATATCTTCAATGAGCAAAATACGCAGTTGGCTTGGCAAATATTGCTGATAGTCTAACGGTTTACTGACAGGTTTAGCTTGGATAGTTAAGGTAAAAATTGAGCCTTTTCCCACCGCACTTTGCACGCTGAGATCGCCCCCCATTAAATTGGCAATGGTTTTGGAAACGGCTAGACCAATGCCACTGCCCGCGTGCTGATATTGGTTGGATTGCACACGATAATACATTGCAAAAATATTGGCTAATTCGCTTTCTGCAATGCCAATACCTGTATCAGAAATCGCGAAAGCAAATTGTTGTTCAGCAATTCGTGTAACTTTGAGCTTGATCACGCCTTTTTGTGTAAACTTCACCGCATTATTAATTAAATTCCATAAAATTTGACTCAATCTTGCGTTATCTAACATCAGCCATTGCGGTAAATCAGATTCATAGTCTAATTCAAATTTTAGGTGATTTTGCTCCGCCATTAAGGTGGCGAAATTGGCAATATCATTAAGAAAGGCATAAAAATCCGTTTCTTTGCGGTTCAATTCTATTTTATGCGCATCAATTTTTTCCAGATCGATAATATCGCTAAAAATATGCCCTAAAGACACCGCACTCATATTGATTGTTTTGAGATAATTTTGCTGCTCGGCGGTTAAATTACCGTCTAATAAAATACGGCTCAACCCAATAATGCCATTTAGTGGGGTGCGTAATTCGTGGCTAATGGTTGTCATTAATGCGGTTTTATTTCGGCTATTTTGTTCAAGATCATTAAGCGCAATGGATAGTTTCTTTTCTGCTACCATTCTTTCCGAGACTTCACGGCGTAAATTTTCCACTAATTTGGCTAATTCAAGGCGAGATTTTTCCAGCTTTTCCACTAACAGCGTGAAGAAATAGATCACAAAAGGGGCAGAAATCAAGCCAAATACCACAGAACGCACGACATCTGCCCAATAAACCGTTCCTACAACAAAAAGGCTTAATAGCATTTGTGTACAGAGTGCCAGTACAGCTAGCACCAGCACACCAAGCAGGGAAAACCGCACGCGCCCAAGACGGATCACCCAATCCACATAGCGTTGTGCGAAATGTTTGATATTTCTCATTTTTATGCTCTTTATCGGTAAATAGCGTGATAATTGCGATCACATTATAAAAAATAGATAAAAATTTGCCCTAAGCATCACTTAGGGCAAATCTCAATAAATAAGAAGAATAAAAATTAGCGACTACGGAAAATAATACGTCCTTTGCTTAAATCATACGGCGTCATTTCTACAGTAACTTTATCGCCTGTTAAAATACGAATATAATTTTTACGCATTTTTCCTGAAATATGTGCAGTAACTACGTGCCCATTTTCTAATTCCACACGGAACATTGTGTTTGGCAAGGTTTCTAAAATTGTGCCTTGCATTTCAATGCAATCTTCTTTAGCCATTAATTCCTCTAATATTAGTTAATAAATAAGTCAAAAAACGGGCAAATTATACTCCTATCAAGGGCATTCACCAAGTTTTTTCTAGAAATTTAGTCTAATGCACAAATTTTAATAAACTATGGTAAAATCTGCCGCCGTGAAATTCACTTCATTTTTTTATTTCAATTAAGGACATTTTATGAATATTGCGACACCACAAGCGGTGCTGGATTTTTGGTTCAGCGAGGAAAATCAACCTTTTTGGTTTGTAAAAAGTGAAGACTTTGATAATAAAATTCGTGAAAAATTTGACCGCACTTTAAAAGCGGCAGCACAAGGTGAATGCGCAAGCTGGCGCGAAAGCATTGAAGGACGCTTAGCAGAAATTATTGTATTAGATCAATTTTCTCGTAACCTATACCGCAATACCCCTGCGGCATTTGCACAAGATCCGATGGCATTAGCCTTAGCCCAAGAAGCGATTAAACAAGCTGATTTTACTCGCCTGCCAACAGTATGGCGTAAATTTATGATTATGCCTTATATGCACAGTGAATCAGCCTTTATTCACCAACAAGCAGTTGATTTATTTCGTTCGCTAAATGATGAATACACGCTGGATTTTGAGTTACGCCACAAAGCCATTATTGATAAATTTAATCGTTATCCACATCGTAATGAGATTTTAAATCGCCCATCGACAGCGGAAGAAATTGCGTTTTTAAATCAACCGAATTCCTCGTTTTAATCTGGAGTATTAAATGATTCATAAATTAATGAAAGCCCGCGATCACCACGAAGTCCATCGTGTCGCCACCACGCTTGAGCTTTATTTTGATTTAGTTTTCGTAATCGCCATTGCGGCTACCGCAAGTGGTTTACACCACGCCCTAGCTGCACATCATTTCAGTGAAGGCTTAATCCATTTTGCCATGTCGTTTTTCTGTGTGTGGTGGGCTTGGATGAACTTTACTTGGTTTGCCTCTGCTTATGACAATGATGATTTTAGTTATCGTATTGTTACAATGGTACAAATGTTCGGTGCAATTATTCTTGCCATTGGCATCAATAATGTCTTTGAACATAATGATTTTACGATGATCTTAATCGGCTATATTGTGATGCGGGTCGCGATGGCATATCAATGGTTCCGTGCAGCCAAAAGTGATCCTGAACGTCGGATAACCTGCTTGCGTTATGCCTTCGGGATTATTTTCACCCAAATTTGCTGGACTATTAGTGCATTGAATTTTCCTTATTTATTCAATAATCTCTTTCCATTCTTGGCATTATTAGAACTTTGCGTGCCAGCTTGGGCGGAAAGTGCAAATAAAACTGCTTGGCACCCACACCATATTGCTGAACGTTACGGATTATTGGTTATCATCGTATTAGGTGAAGGTATTTTAGGCGCCACCAACGCCATTACGCCATTATTCCATAGCAATGAAGCAATGCTTACTGAAGCATTCCCGCTCGGTTTGGGTATCTCTGCCCTAATGTTTTCTTTATGGTGGCTTTATTTCAAAATGCCTTGGGGTGAATTTTTACATAATGAACGTACCTTAAATAATGCGTTAGTTTATGGCTATGGACATTTATTGATTTTTATCGCGCTCACTGCATTAGGCTCAGGTCTTGAACTGTTAGCCGACGCCGTAAAAGAATTTGGCACGATGGCAGAGGTTGTTGAACACGCAAGCAATGCCCATTCTATTTCACCGCTATTTGCGATGACCGCCCTAAGCATTTGCACTGCGATTTATCTTATTGCGTTAGCCTTCTTACGCTGGTATTTAGATAAAGATACGAATTACAGCGTAATTGGTTTCGTACTTGCTATCGCAGCCACCTTCCTCGGCGTGCTATGCGTGTATTTAGGTATGCCACTGCAATGGTCAATTTGGTTCACCGTAATAGCCCCAATCGCAATGATTTCTTTCTATAAAACAAAACCGATCGGTTAAGTTTTTGCTGCCCCTCCCCTCGCTAAAAAAGTGAGCGAGGAGAGATTTAACATTTTGATTTTTCTCACACTTGTATTAGGATAACTAAATCTAATTTGGATGAGGATAATCATTATGTTAATTCACCTTTCAACACAACCTGCCAGCCCAGTCTGGGGCGAAAATGCGTTGCTGAGTTTTTCCAATGATGAAGGCACGGTTCATATCAAACAAAACTCCCCAAATTCTGACCGCACTTTAATTCAGAAAGCTGCGCGCAAATTACGTAATCAAGGTATTAAAGAGGTAGAATTAGTCGGTGAAGATTGGGATCTAGAAAACTGTTGGGCATTTTATCAAGGTTTTTATTCCGCAAAGCAAGATTACGCTATTGAATTTCCTCATTTAGATGACGAACCGCAAGCAGAACTATTTGCCCGTATTCAGTGCGGTGATTTTGTTAGAGAAATCATTAATTTACCCTCTGATGTGATCACCCCAAAAAAATTGGCTGAGCGATCTGCACAATTTATTGCCGAACTTGCTGCGGAATACGCCTGTGAAAGTGCGGTAAGTTTTGAGATTATTTCTGCGGAAGCCTTATTAGAGAAAAATTATCAAGGCATTTGGAATGTAGGCAAAGCGTCTAGCCATAAGCCTGCGATGCTACAACTGGATTTTAATCCAAGCCAAGATCCGAATGCCCCCGTTTTAGCCTGTTTAGTGGGGAAAGGCATCACATTTGACAGTGGCGGATATAGCTTAAAACCGAGTGATTCAATGTCCACAATGCGTACGGATATGGGCGGTGCAGCGTTAGTGACGGGCGCATTAGGTATGGCGATTGCAGGAGGGTTAAACCAACGGGTGAAACTCTATCTCTGCTGTGCCGAAAATATGGTAAGTGCCGAAGCGATGAAATTAGGAGATATTATCACTTATCGTAATGGCATCACTGCCGAAGTGCTAAATACCGATGCCGAAGGGCGTTTAGTACTAGCCGATGGTTTAATCGATGCCGATAAACAAAATCCGCAATTTATTATTGATTGTGCCACCTTAACGGGAGCGGCAAAAATCGCCGTAGGAAATGATTACCACTCGGTGCTTTCAATGGATAACGAACTTGTTGCCGACCTCTTTAACGCGGCACAAATCAGCAATGAGCCATTCTGGCGTTTGCCTTTTGAAGAATTCCACCGTCATCAAATTTCATCATCATTTGCGCAAATTGCCAATATCGGTACCGTGCCAGTGGGCGCTGGTGCAAGCACGGCAACGGCGTTTTTATCCTATTTCGTGAAGAATTATCAACAACATTGGTTGCATATTGATTGCTCTGCCACTTATCGTAAATCAGCCAGTGATTTATGGGCTGCGGGGGCAACAGGCATTGGTGTGCAAACACTCGCTCATTTACTCTTAAACAAAGCAAATTCATAGGAGGAAAGATGGAACGGACATTATCTATCATTAAACCGGATGCGGTAGAACGTAACTTAATTGGTAAAATTCTTAACCGTTTAGAAAGTGAAGGTTTCCGCATCATTGCAATGAAAATGGTACATTTAACCCAAACACAAGCAGAAGGTTTTTATGCGGAACATCAAGGCAAACCATTTTTTACTGATTTAGTCGATTATATGACTTCCGCCCCTGTGGTGGTTTCCGTACTAGAAAAAGAAAATGCGATTAAAAATTACCGCACTTTAATGGGGGCAACAGATCCAGAAAAAGCAGAAGAAGGGACAATACGTAAGCAATTTGCACTTAGCCAACGACAAAACTGCGTACACGGTTCTGATAGCCCTGAAAGCGCTGCCCGTGAAATTGCCTATTTCTTTGTCGAAGGGGAAATTTGCCCGAGAGCAGAATAATTTTGTTATTTCAAAACGCAAAAGAGCCAATAAAAATTGGCTCTTTTTATACGGATAAAATCGAGGAAATTAATCCAAACGTGCCGCCATTTTCAACCAGTCCGCTTTAAATTCACGGCGCATATTATTGATCGCATCAATAATATCGTGATGCACAAGCTGCTCATTTTGAATACCTACGCAGTAACCGCCTTTACCTTGTAATAACAGATCTACCGCATAAACACCCATACGAGAAGCTAAAATACGGTCAAACGCACAAGGTGTACCACCACGTTGAATATGACCTAATACTGTTGCACGCGTTTCGTGTTTAACGCGTGCTTCAATTTCTTTGGCAAGTTCATTCACATCACAGATTAATTCTGTAATCGCAATAATCGCGTGACGTTTTCCTTTGATGATACTGCGTTCAATTTGTTGAATAAGCTCTTCACGGTTAAATTCCACCTCAGAAGCCACAATATATTCACAACCACCAGCAATCCCCGCTGAAATAGTCAGATCACTACAATGTCTGCCCATAATTTCTACGATTGAAATACGTTGGTGAGAGCTTGAAGTATCACGCAAGCGGTCAATCGCTGTTACCGCCGTTTCTAATGCAGTTTGATAACCAATGGTGTAGTCTGTTCCTGCCACATCATTATCAATCGTCCCCGGGATACCAACACAAGGGAAACCGTGTTCTTCGGTGAGCAATTTTGCTCCCATATAGGAACCATCTCCCCCAATCACGACTAAGGCATCAATACCGTGTGAGCGTAAAATTTCCGCACATTTTGCCCGCACTTCAGGTTTCTTAAATTCAGGGAAACGCGCTGATCCTAAGAAAGTTCCCCCGCGGTTAATCACATCGGATACGCTATAACGCGTTAATTGCTTAATTTTATTGTTATACAACCCGTGGTAACCATCATAGATACCATACACTTCTAAACCTTCTCCTAAGGCTGAACGAACGACGCCACGGATCGCAGCATTCATTCCCGGTGCATCACCACCACTGGTTAATACGGCAATTTTTTTAATCATAATAGTCAATACCTTTATTCAAAGTTAATAATATAAAAACTGTGCGTAGCTTACACTATTCACCAAATCCGCTCTAGAAAAATTTCGTGAATTCTATCACATTTTGATTTAGGTCTAATTATTTTGCTGTAAGCTATCAGCTTGCGCCTGTTCTATTTGTACCACACTGGTCGGTTCGTGATGAATCACAATATCCACCTGTGGAAAACATTGGCGTAAACGTTGTTCAAGATGATCGGTAATTTGATGCGCTTCCACAAAAGAAAGATGATCATCTAATTCTAAATGGAATTGAATAAAACGAATCGCCCCTGAGCGGCGAGTACGCAAATCGTGAAAGCCTAAAATATTCGGTTGTGATTGGATAACCTGTTCAATTTGCTCAATTTCTGCTGGGGGTAAGGCTTGATCGAGCAACAACTGAATGGCATTGTAAAACATTTTTGCTGCATTCAATAAAATATATAACGCAATAAAAATAGCAAACACTGCATCCGCCCACAGCACGCCCCATAAGCTCAAGCCTAAAGAACATAAAATCGCCATATTCATTAGTAAATCTGTTTGATAGTGCAAACGATCCGCCTTAATCGCAGGACTATCCGTTTGTTTTATAATATGGCTTTGATAAAGTACCAGTAACAATGTTGCCACAATGGAAAACAGCGTTACCATAATACCGAGAGCGGTTTGATTTAACGGCTGTGCTGAGGTTAAACGGTAAATACCTTGTAATAAAAGGAAAATCGCACTGCCTGAAATAAACGCACTTTGAATAAGTGAGGCGAGAGATTCTGCTTTGCCGTGTCCAAAAGAATGATTATGATCTGCTGGCATTAAAGCAAAACGCAAGATCAGCATATTCATAAAAGAGGCTAATAAATCTAGCGTAGAATCTGTAATAGAAGCCAGCATACTGACAGAATCCGTTTTCCACCACGCGAAGCCTTTCACTAAAATTAATAGCAACGCGGTGAAAATCGCACAGTTTGCTGCCCGCTTCACCTGTTTGGAATAGACTTCTTGCATTAGCTATTACAACTCCAAGCGAAAGGGGTACGGTTTAATTTTTGCATTTCTTTATCAACAATATATTTTTTCAAATAACGAATTACTCTGCGATGCGCCATATTCATCAATTTGCGATCCTTGGCAATTTTCACAGAATATTGATATTGTACAAACCCACAAAATGGAATGTTTTTCCCCCGCGCCACATTTACCTGCCAATCTGGATTTTGTGCGCTAGGATCATAAATCACAAAAGCAAAAAGTTCATTTTTTCTTGTATAAATATCAAAATGTTGCACGCCAGTATTACGATAAACACGTTTACGCAAGGCAATGCGATCGGCTAAAGAAAGCTTATCCTTATTGCGGTCTTGCAACAGCTCAATGGCACTGTGCCATTGCTCAGCAGTTTCACCTTTTGGGACATAAACATAGCGCGCAATCGTACCGAGATCCTGCTGCGAAGCAAGATAATAAGTTTGCCCTCCGTGATTAATCGCTTCTGACACAGCAAGCTGCGGGGAAATGCTACACGCCGTGATACTCAGTGCGGTGAAAAAAATACCCATTTTTTTTACCGCACTTCTCTTTTCCTTAATCCATTGAATTAGCGCTTTCATTTTATTCACTCAAATCACGTTTAAACACAAATTCCTTTTCTGTTGATGAAGTGGCATCAAACCAGTAACCTGCGAGATCGAACGCTTTTAATTGTTCTACTTGGGTGAGCCGATTTTGAATAAGGTAGCGACACATCAAACCGCGCGCTTTTTTCGCATAAAAGCTGATGACTTTATATTTCCCATTTTTATTGTCTAAAAAAACTGGTTTCACAATATGTGCATTCAATTCACTTTCGTTGACGGATTTATAGTACTCATCCGAAGCAAGATTAATCAAGACATTATCCCCTTGTTGATCTAACGCGTGTTGTAGCGTCGTCGTGATAATATTGCCCCAAAAATGATATAAATCTTTGCCTTTCGGGTTGGCTAATTTCGTTCCCATTTCTAAACGGTAAGGCTGCATTAAATCTAAAGGGCGTAACAAACCATATAAGCCTGACAACATTCTCAAATGCTGTTGCGCGAATAAAATATCCTCACGAGATAAATGTTCTGCATCTAACCCCGTGTACACATCACCTTTGAAAGCAAAAATCGCTGGGCGTGAGTTTTGTTCGTGGTGAACCTTATCCCATTGGGCAAAACGAGCCACATTTAATGCGGCTAGTTTATCGCTAATTGACATTAAAGACGCCACCTCATTTGGTGCAAGCTGGCGACAAATATCAATAAGCTGTTCGCTATATTGCGTTAAATCAGGCTGAGAAACGTCAAATTTTTCTACCGCACTTTCAAAATCAAGGGTTTTAGCGGGAGAGATAATTGCTAACATAATGAAATCCTTATAAATATGCTAAACCATTAAGGGGAGCTGCCATTCAATTGGCGATAATTGATGTTGTTGTAAATAGGCATTCGCTTGAGAAAAATGCTTGCAGCCAAAAAAACCACGATGTGCCGATAAAGGTGAGGGATGGGGTGCTGTGAGAACACAGTGTTTTTGTCGATCAATAAACTGCCCCTTTTTCTGTGCGTGACTGCCCCATAAGAGAAACACAAGATTTTCTCGCTGTTCATTCAAGGCTGAAATAACACGATCAGTAAAGGTTTCCCAACCAAAGTTTGAATGGGAATGGGCTTTGCCTTGTTCCACCGTTAAAACCGTGTTCAATAATAGCACGCCTTGTTGCGCCCAGCTGACTAAATAGCCGTGCTGAGGAATTTGAAAGCCCACATCATTGGCTAATTCTTTATAAATATTCACTAACGAAGGGGGAGGCGCAACACCGGGCTTCACCGAAAAAGATAGCCCGTGCGCTTGATTTGGACCGTGGTAAGGGTCTTGCCCTAAAATCACCACTTTCACTTGATCAAATTCGGTTAATTTGAAAGCATTGAAAATCTCATTCGTTGGTGGATACACAATTTTACCCACCGCTTTTTCACGCTGGATTTGCTGTAAAATTTGCTGAAAATAAGGCTGGCTTTTCTCGCCACCAATCACATCTTTCCACGTTTTCATTTTGTTTTCCTCAGCGTTAAACTTAGAATGAGATTATAAATAACCTCCCCCCAAATTAACAGCCTCTATTTTGATTTAATTATTTAACCATTCTTTAAATAAATGTTAATTAAATGTTAAATTTAAAATAATGATTTCATTTTATTTTTGATGTATATCAATTTCACTATTTTTGTTTGGCAAATTCAATCTGATCCATATCAAAATAATTGAATTGGTCAAATTTTTTGATAAAATCCCTACCAACTTATGATTAATTAACACACAAATTTAGGAGTTCGTATGATTAAAGGTATTCAAATCACTCAAGCCGCAAATGATAACTTATTAAATTCATTTTGGTTATTAGACAGTGAAAAAGGTGAAGCACGTTGTTTATGTGCAAAAGGTGATTTCGCAGAAGATCAAATCGTAGCAGTAAGCGAATTAGGTCAAATCGAATATCGTGAATTGCCAGTAAATGTTGCCCCAACAGTAAAAGTGGAAGGTGGTCAGCACTTAAACGTGAACGTTTTACGCCGTGAAACCTTAGAAGATGCGGTGAAAAATCCTGAAAAATACCCACAATTAACAATCCGTGTTTCTGGTTACGCAGTACGTTTTAATTCATTAACACCAGAACAACAACGTGACGTAATTACTCGTACTTTCACTGAAAGTTTATAATTTATCTGATTGTAGTTTAGACGCAAAAAATCGCCCTATACTTTAGGGCGATTTTTTTCTAACTGTATTACTTTCAAATAATTTTCAAAAAACTCAAGGGAATAAAAAATCTTTTTATCCCTTTCCCCAAAAAACTTTGTTGAGATAAAATTATTTATCTCCACAAAATTTTTATTCAAAAGTAAAACAGATACGGGAGATTTTAAAATGTTCTTCTAGTGAGAAATGTTATGCATTGGCGATATTTCCACGCTAAGAACGCTCCACTTCTAATCTTTCAAACATCAGCACTTTGCTTTCTAACTTGCGTAATAATAATGTCGCAATGCCTGTGATGGCAAGGTAGATAACACCTGCAATTCCATAAATAGTGAGTGCATCATATTCTGTGCCGTAAAGTTGTCTTGCGTAACCCATAATATCCAAAATGGTAATGGTTGACGCAAGAGACGTGCCTTTAAACACCAAAATGATTTCATTGCTGTAAGAGGGCAAAGCACGTTTTAAGGCATAAGGAATTAAAATTTTGAGGGTTTGCCAACGAGTTAATCCAAGTGCCGCACAACTTTCCCACTGCCCTTTGGAGATCGCTTTGACTGCGCCATAAAATAACTGTGTAGAATAAGCCGCACTGTTTAAAGCAAGGGTGAGCATTGCACAAAACCACGCATTAGACAATAGCGCCCAAGCTGGGCTTTCTACGATCCATTGGAATTGTCCGGGGCCGTAATAAATTAAGAAAAATTGCACTAATAGCGGTGTGCCGGTGAATAAAGTGAGGAAAATATTTACCGCACTTTTTAATAGTTTATTTTCCATAGCAAGAATAAAGGTCAATGCAATGGCTAAAATAAACGCCAAAAAGAGGGCCGAAATGGTAAGCAATAAGCTTGTTGGAATGCCTTGTGCGATGGTGATGAAATAATCGTGAATCATTATTCCACTCCTCTTTCAAAACGGGTAAAGCGCCATTCAAGCTTGCGGATTAGCATTTGGCTGATTAGTGTAATCACTAAATACATCAATGCGGCAAAGCCATACCAAGTGAAGGGTTCGTGTGTTCTTGTGTTGATCAATTCAGCTTGACGCATTAAATCGTGTACCCCAATTAATGAAACTAAGGCAGTATCTTTCAATAGCACTAACCATTGATTACTCAACCCCGGTAAGGCGTGTCGCCAAACTTGTGGCATAATGATATGCAAAAAGGTGTAACCACGGCTTAAACCAAGGGCAGCGCCCGATTCCCATTGTCCTAATGGAATTGCTTTAATTGCCCCACGCAGAGACTGTGAAGCATAAGCAGCAAAAATGATAGAAAGTGCAAGCACGCCACAAAAGAACGGGCTAAGTTCTAAATATTTTCCTGTGATTAATTCCAAAACTTCGGGAATACCAAAATAAATTAAGAACACCACGAGAATTTCAGGTAAGCCGCGCAATAACGTGATCACAATAGCACTCGGTTTACGCACAGATTGCCATTTGCTCATTTCTAAGCTAACAAAAATGAGTGATAAAATAAGCCCGAAGAATAAAGAACACACCGCTAACCCTAAGGTCATTAGGGTTGCGGTGTACATTAAAGGAAGATAATCCACAAACATAGCGATTATTTAGTCATCCATTTGTCGTAAATTTTTTGGTATTCACCGTTTGCTTTAATGGCTTCGATACCTTTGTTTAAACTTTCCACTAAAGCTGTGTTAGATTTATTTACGGCGATACCTAAACCATTGTTAAAGTAACGCTTATCCGTAACACGCTCGCCCACAAAAGTTAACTCTGGATTTTTCTCGAACATATCACGCAATACATCGGTATCACCAAAGATCAAATCAATACGTCCATTTTTTAAGTCTAGAATTGCATCTTGCAAACTTGCATAAGATTTTGTTGTGTATTGTTTTGCTTCAGCGTTGGCATATTGTTGATAAGTTGTCCCATTTTGCACACCAACGGTTTTCGCTGTGGCTAAATCTGCTTTCCCTTTCACCGCGATAAAGCTTGCAGAGCTTTCATAGTAAGGCTGGCTAAATGCCACTTGCTTAGCGCGCGCTTCCGTAATATCAATGGCGGAAATTGCTGCATCAAACCCACGTCCTTTAATTAAACTTGGAATTAACGCATCAAAAGCTTGGCTTTTAAAATGGCAAGTGGCTTCAATTTCTTTACAAATTGCGTTAGCAATATCGACATCAAAGCCCACAATTTCGCCTTTTTCATTGGTTAATTCAAAGGGTGGATAGCTCGGTTCCATTGCAAAGGTAATATCTTGTGCTTGCACCATTGCGGCTGAACTTGCTAAAAGTGTAGCTAAAAGTAATTTTTTCATTGTGTAATTCCTTAATGTGAATGAGATAAGTATTGTTTAAATTGTTCCGTTTTCGGTTGGGTGAAACAGCTTGCATCCCCCATTTCAATGATATGACCTTTTTCCATATACACCACTTTGGTCGCAACTTTCTGTGCCACAGAAACTTCGTGCGTTACGATCACTTGAGTAATGCCTGTTTGTTGCAGTTCCTGAATAATTGACACCACTTGCGCGGTGATTTCAGGATCTAGTGCTGCCGTAGGTTCATCAAATAATAAAACCTGTGGTTTCATCATTAATGCGCGCGCAATCGCTACACGCTGTTGTTGCCCGCCAGAAAGATGTAATGGAAAACGCTCAGCAAATTCTTCCAAGCGTAAACGGGCAAGCAATTCAAACGCTTGTTTTTTCGCGGTTTCTTTATCCAAACCTAGTACTTTTACGGGGGCTTCAATCAAATTTTCAATCACGCTTAAATGTGGCCACAAATTGTACTGCTGAAATACCATTCCCACATCTTGACGTAATTGACGCATTTGTTTTGGGTTTGCCCTTGCCGCAGAAAGATCAAATTTATTATTGGCAATAACGAGTTCGCCTGATTTTGGCACTTCTAGCAGGTTTAAAGTACGAATCAGTGTACTTTTTCCTGCACCACTTGGCCCTAATAAAACCACGGTATCACCATCTTCCGCCGTTAAATTAATGTCAAACAGGGCTTGTGATGAACCGTAGAAAAAATTGAGATTTTTTACACTAATGGTCATTTTTGTTGTTAGCTCTACATTCAAAGTTGAAATAATATTAATATTTTTTGCATAAGTATGCAAATAAAAAGTTAAAAATTTTCACCGCACTTTTGTTTTAAGGGGAAAATTCGCTTAACTTTGTCCCGCACTTTCATCAGAAGGCCAAGAATGCACCACTGCTTTGACTAAAGTAGCAAGGGGGATCGCAAAAAACACGCCCCAGAAGCCCCATAATCCACCAAAAATAAGTACGGCAACAATGATAGTCAGTGGATTGAGGTTTACCGCTTCAGAAAATAAAAATGGCACAAGCAGGTTTCCATCTAAAATTTGACTTACCACATAAGCAGCGATTAATGACCAAAAAGTCGGCGTAATACCAAATTGCGACATCGCCACTAAAGCTACCGGAATACTCACTAACACCGCCCCCACATAAGGCACAAGGACAGAAAGCCCCACGGTAACCGCAAGCAATAAGGCATAACGCAGATCAAAAAAGAGGAAGATTGCATAAGTAATCACACCAACGACAAGAATTTCAATAATTTTGCCACGAATATAATTGGCAATTTGTTTTTGCATTTCTTGCCATACTTCATCAGCCAGTTTGCGATTGCGAGGTAAAAACCCACTGATATAAGTGAGTAATTCTTGTTTATCCTTTAATAAGAAAAATACCATTAATGGCACAAGGAAAGCATAGATGCCCAAGCTAACAAGGCTGATAATAGAAGAAATTGAAAGTTTGAGCGCCGATTCGCCAAAGCCTAAAATTTTGCTTTTCACACTGGTGAAAAAGCTGTCGATCATTTGATAATCCACTACTTCAGGATAATGTTCAGGCAAAGAAAGTAGCCAATCGTTAAGGGAATTAAACATATGTGGCAATTCACTGAACAAATTAATCGTTTGATTCACTAAGGTGGGAATGAGTACCAGCGCAATAATCAGCACAATGCTAATAAAGCCACCAAGCACAAGAAGGGTTGCCAGTAAGCGAGGGAATTTGACTTTCTCATTTAACACGCGAATAGGCATTTCCAACAAATAAGCCAATACGATCGCCACCAACAACGGCGCAAGTAAATCACTAAAAAAATAAATGGCGATAAAACCAAACAGTAAAATGGCAAGTAACGCCATCGCCTGCGGATCACTAAATCGGCGTTTGTACCAATTTTTCAACATTTCTAACATAAAGCCTCCTTTCAGTGAGAATTTGTGCCGATTATAAGGTAAAATCAGGGGGATTTATATTAGGGGCTGTTGATAATTTATTGTACATTTGAGTTATCGTTTAAAATTAGCACAATTGCAGTGGCGTCCAAAATCAAGAATGCTTTCCTTGATAAGAGCGACAGCAAAGAGTGTGCTAATCTAATACAGCCCCAAATGAATTCTCAACAGCCCCTAATAAAAGGAATTTTCTATGACCGTCAAAATTTATCACAACCCACGTTGTTCAAAAAGTCGCGAAACCCTTGCGTTATTAAAACAGCAGGGCATTGAGCCGGAAATTGAGCTTTATTTAGAAAAGCAATATTCCGTTGATTTCTTGCAACAATTAGCACAAAAGTTACAGCTAAACAGTGTGCGAGAAATGATGAGAACGAAAGATGAGTTATACCGCACATTGCATTTGGGTTCACACACCGTTACCGAAACGCAGTTACTTGAAGCAATCGCACAGCATTCCGCCTTGCTTGAACGTCCGATTGTAGTCAATGGAGAAAAAGCAAAGATTGGTCGCCCACCAGAAAGTGTTTTAGCAATTTTATAATTTCTTCGCTATAATAACGCCCGCTCCGCCATAATCATTGAGCGGGCATTATTTTTACCCATTTTATTTATTAAGAGGCAATGATGAAAAAGAAAAAATCTTTTGCGCCCGTTGCTGAGGTGCAAGGTTGCACCACCTATCAGCATAACAAAGGGACAATTCGAGATAACGCCATTCAGGCATTATTATCCGATAAATTATTTCGCCAACGCATTGAAAAGAAACGAAAAGGCAAAGGCAGCTATCAGCGTAAGGCAAAACATCAAGGGAAATATATTGAAAAGCCCGATTATCAAGTTTTTGGCAACAGAGATTTTATAATCGGGTTTTTCTTAACAAAAATAGCAAATAGAGGAAGTCATTATGTCAATCAGAACAGAATGTTTATTTAGCAACGAATGGAATGTACGCATTAGCGATCCCGGTGAAGAAGGCGCCCACAGTCATTTTTTTGAGAAAATTTATATCACCCTTGATGCCCATATTGAAGGTGAACATATCACCTATGAATTTACACGCAAAGTAGAAGATCAAGTAAACATTAATCGCACTTTCACCGAATTAAGCGAATTATTCAAATTTTTAGGCGAATACCTTGATCCCGTAGCGCTAGGATTTTTAGGGGTAAAAATAGGTCATTTAGGTGTAACGGCTTAATCTAATTAGGAACTAAAGCTAAAAAAAGAGCGATTTTTCAACCGCTCTTTCTTTTATCTAGATTTAAGCATAATACATTTCAAATTCCACTGGGTGTGGGGTCATATTTAAACGTTCTACTTCTTTACGTTTCATTGCAATAAAGGCATCCACAAATTCTTTACTGAATACGCCACCTTGGGTTAAGAAGCCATAATCTTGTTCGAGGGCGTTTAATGCTTCTTCTAACGAACCTGCAACCGCTGGAATTTCTTTTAATTCTTCTGGTGGAAGATCATAAAGGTTTTTATCCATTGCATCGCCAGGGTGAATTTTATTCACAATACCGTCTAATCCAGCCATTAATAATGCTGAGAAAGCTAAGTATGGGTTCGCCATTGGATCTGGGAAACGAGCCTCAATACGAATTGCTTTCGGGCTAGTTACCGCCGGAATACGAATTGAAGCTGAACGATTACTTGCTGAATAAGCCAATAATACAGGCGCTTCAAAGCCCGGTACTAAACGTTTATATGAGTTGGTTGAAGGATTAGTAAAGGCATTTAATGCTTTAGCGTGTTTGATAATGCCACCAATGTAGTAAAGTGCGGTTTCAGAAAGCCCTGCATATTTATCGCCTTGGAAAATATTTTTGCCGTCTTTACTTAAAGACATATTACAGTGCATACCAGATCCGTTATCGCCTGTGATTGGTTTTGGCATAAAACAGGCGGTTTTGCCGTGTTCTAATGCGACATTTTGTACGACATATTTATAAATTTGGGTTTCATCCGCTTTTAGGGTAAGTGAGTTAAATTTGGTCGCGATTTCATTTTGTCCTGCGGTCGCCACTTCGTGGTGATGTGCTTCAACGACTAATCCCATTTCTTCTAAAATCAAGCACATTTCAGAGCGAATATCGTGCGCGGTATCATTTGGCGCAACGGCACAGTAACCGCCTTTGGTTAGAGGACGATAACCATTGTTGCCCCCCTCATAGGCTTTATTCGTATTCCAAGCGCCCTCAATATCATCTACAACATAAGAATTACCATTCATTGCTGAGCCAAAACGCACATCATCAAATAAGAAAAACTCTGGTTCTGGGCCGAAAAAAACATCGTCTGCAATACCTGTTGAACGCATATAATTTTCTGCACGGATTGCAATAGAGCGTGGATCACGATCATAGCTTTGCATTGTGGTGGGTTCATAAATACTGCAGCGAAGGGATAAGGTTGGAATTTGTGCGAAGGGATCAACTACGGCGGTTTCAGCAATTGGCATTAATAACATATCCGCTTTATTAATCGCTTTCCAGCCTTCTACCGAGGAGCCGTCAAACATTTTACCATCCTCAAATAAGTCTTCATCAATGAGACTAACTGGTAAAGATACGCCGTGCTCTTTTCCTTTTATATCCGTAAAACGCAGAAGAACGAATTTAATGTCATTCTCTTCAATTAATTTAAACACATTGGCAACGACCGCTTCATTTGACATAGTGATAATCCTCATAAATATGATTGCTAGAGTTGAGATAATGGGTGTGCAATGCACGTTGGCTAAAATATCACATCACTTGCAAAATTCAAGGGGCGAGCGAGATTTTAATTTTACTCAAGTGCGGGGAAAAAATTCGACATTTTTACACCGCACTTTATAAAATGCTCTCCAAAAGACAGCACACCACTTATTTCTAATTATTCATAGCTCAAGCCGATAAAACGTTGTATAATCTGCAACCTTTTCGTGCAATCTTGCGAATAAGATTGCACATTATTCAAACATCATTATTGATAACAAAAGACTTTTCAAATGACAGATACCATTGATATTAACAAATTGCGTAACATCGCAATTATTGCTCACGTTGACCACGGAAAAACGACCCTTGTTGATAAATTATTACAACAATCAGGCACCCTTGAAGCAAGCCGTGCGGACGCAGATGAGCGTGTAATGGACTCCAACGATCTTGAGAAAGAACGTGGCATTACCATTCTTGCAAAAAATACCGCAATTAACTGGAACGATTACCGTATAAATATTGTTGATACCCCGGGACACGCTGATTTTGGCGGTGAAGTAGAACGCGTGCTTTCTATGGTGGATAGCGTATTACTCGTTGTTGATGCCTTTGACGGTCCAATGCCACAAACACGCTTTGTTACACAAAAAGCCTTTGCTCACGGGTTAAAACCCATCGTGGTGATTAATAAGGTAGATAGACCGGGCGCACGCCCTGATTGGGTGGTGGATCAAGTCTTCGATCTTTTCGTCAATCTTGGGGCAACCGATGAACAACTTGACTTTCCAATTATTTACGCCTCAGCATTAAATGGCGTAGCAGGCTTAGAACACGAAGAGCTGGCAGAAGATATGACGCCATTATTTGAAGCCATTGTAGAACACGTTGAACCACCAAAAGTCGAGCTTGATGCCCCATTCCAAATGCAAATTTCACAGCTTGATTATAGCAACTATGTAGGCGTAATTGGCATTGGGCGTATCAAACGTGGTAAAGTCAAACCAAATCAAGCAGTGACCATTATTGACAGTGAAGGTAAAACACGTAATGGCAAAATTGGTCAAGTATTAGGGCATTTAGGCTTACAACGCTATGAAGAAGATCTTGCGCAAGCGGGCGACATTGTAGCAATTACAGGATTAGGTGAACTCAATATTTCCGACACCATTTGCGATGTGAACAATGTAGAAGCCTTACCAGCATTAAGTGTTGATGAGCCGACGGTAACAATGTTCTTCTGCGTAAACACCTCGCCATTCTGTGGAAAAGAAGGGAAATTTGTTACCTCTCGCCAAATCTTAGAACGCTTAAACAAAGAGCTTGTACATAATGTGGCATTGCGTGTAGAAGAGACCCAAAACCCTGATGAATTCCGTGTTTCAGGGCGTGGTGAATTGCACCTTTCTGTGTTAATTGAAAATATGCGCCGTGAAGGCTATGAGCTTGCGGTATCTCGTCCAAAAGTTATCTTTAAAGAAGAAGACGGTCGTAAACAAGAGCCATTCGAGCAAGTTACCATTGATATTGAAGAACAACATCAAGGTGCAGTAATGGAAGCCTTAGGTATCCGTAAAGGTGAAGTGAAAGATATGATCCCAGACGGCAAAGGACGTACCCGTTTAGAATATATTATTCCAAGCCGTGGTTTAATTGGTTTCCGCAATGAATTTATGACGATGACCTCAGGAACAGGGCTACTCTATTCCACATTCAGCCATTATGATGACGTAAAAGCCGGTGAAATCGGTCAGCGTAAAAATGGTGTATTGATTTCAAATGGTACAGGGAAAGCCCTTGCTTATGCACTATGGGGCTTACAAGAGCGTGGTAAACTGATGATCGATCACGGTGTGGAAGTGTATGAAGGTCAAATTATTGGTATTCACAGCCGCTCAAACGATCTCACAGTAAACTGCTTACAAGGGAAGAAACTCACCAATATGCGTGCTTCAGGAAAAGATGATGCGATCGCCTTAACCACACCAGTACGTTTCTCTCTTGAGCAAGCCATTGAGTTTATTGATGATGATGAATTAGTGGAAGTAACGCCAACTTCAGTACGTATTCGTAAAAAATTACTGACTGAAATGGAACGCAAGCGTGCTAGCCGTACCACAACCAGTACGAGTACGCATTAATTCCATTATTCTTAAGCAAAAAAGTGCGGTGTTTTTTTACAAATTTTCCACCGCACTTTTTATCGTAAACCTTGCTGTTCCCTTTACTTTAGCCTAGTTTTATTAAGTCAGTCTTCGCAAAAGTTCAAACTAACGTTACACAAAAAAGCCGAATGAAAATCCATTCGACTTTTAATACAGTATAAGCTAAATAACTAAGTGCTAAGCAAGATCATCAATCACTACATACACTTTGGTAGTCGGTCCGTGAACGCCCACCACTTTTACTAACTCAATATCTGCTGTGGAACTTGGGCCTGAAATGATATTCACACAAGAAGGCATTCTTTCCCCTAACACGGCTTTATCGTGCAGAATTTTAGCAAGTTGTGCGACGCGAGGTAAAACAAGGCTTTTTCGTACTACCACAATGGATTTTTCAGGCAATAAACTTACTGAACGGCCTTTATCTTTACCTGAAAATAACACAATCCCCCCTGACTCAGCTAAGCCATATTCTGCATAAGCAATACCGATATTCGCTTGTTCTGCGTGTTTTAGGTTTTCTTCGCCATTTTGTGGTAGCCAGACCGTAGTGTCGTAATGTGCTTGTACCGCTTGAGTAATACCAAGTTGCACTAAACGCTCATCTCCCGTGAGAATAACTGGCCCACCACCATATTTTTCACACACAGAAAGCACCGCACTTTGTATTTCTGCTTCATTTGTTTCAATCACATCAACCATCATCGCTTTTGCTGATTCGATAAATGCTTGGCATAAAGCTTGCGGGTTAAGATCAGTTAAACGTGTAGTGGCATAATCATTCAGCGGTGCAGGCATTGGTTCTGGCACAAGCTGGCGTGGACGCCCCATTTTTTCCGCAAGTTTGTTCAGAAAGTTTTCTCTATTTTGTACGTCCATTATTTTGCCTCTCTTTTGTTAAACCATTCACGGAAACTTTCGCCATCTGCACTTGGTAGATCGCGTGCTTTTGTCCATTCTGCTAATGCCCCAAATTCAAGCGGTGCTTTACCATTTTTGATGAACTTACTGGCAACTTTCGCCCCAACATTCACGCCCACTTTCCATAACGTTGGGTGGGAATTTGCAAAATTGAAGCCAAAGATAGATAAACGCTCTGCTGCAGGCGTCATACCACTTTGAGCAATATGCTCACGGTGTTTTAGGATAAGCTGTGCCAATGGAATTTTCACTGGGCAAACGGAATTACAAGCTGTGCATAACGAGCAGGCGTATGGCAGTTCTTTAAAATCTTCATAACCGCCTAGTAATGGGGAAATGACTGATCCGATTGGTCCCGGATAAATTGAGCCATAACCGTGTCCACCAATTTGGCGATATGCTGGGCAAGTATTTAAACAGGCTCCACAACGGATACAACGTAATACCTCTTTAAATTCACTTTCAAGAATTTTTGAACGGCCATTATCCACGATAACTAAGTGGAATTCTTCAGGGCCATCTGTTTCCCCCGTAAGACGCGGACCTGTTAGCCAAGTGTTATAGCCGGTTAGTTTTGCACCGACTGCACTTCTGGCAAGCATTGTGATTAAAACATCCACTTCCTCAAAGGTAGGCGCAATACGTTCCATTCCCATCACGGCAATGTGCGTTTTCGGTACCGTGGTGGCAAGACGCAAGTTTCCTTCGTTGGTGACCAAGCAAAGGCTGCCCGTTTCTGGCACGGCAAAGTTACATCCACTCACACCGATGTCCGCCTCTAAGAAATCTTGGCGGATTTTTTCACGAATAAATAAGGTCATTGCTTCTGGCGTTTCTGGCCCGTCATAGCCTAATTTTTCGTGTAAATCTTTACGGATTTGGTGGCGATCTTTGTGGATGGCTGGCACCACAATATGAGAAGGACGATCTCCGGCGATTTGTAGGATATATTCGCCTAAATCTGTTTCCACCACTTTAATGCCTTCGGCTTCAAGCACTTCATTCATACCGATTTCTTCGGTAACCATTGATTTGGATTTGACAATTTTCTTGGCATTTTTCTCAAGGGCAACTTGACGGATATAATTGGTTGCATCTTCTGCCGTTTCAGCAAAATACACTTTTCCACCATTTTCGCTCACTTTTTCGCTTAATTGATATAAATAAGCATCAAGATTAGCTAAAACGTGGTTACGAATATGTTTTGCCTCATCACGCCATTCTTCCCAATGGCCCAGTTCGTCCACCATTTTTTGGCGATTTGTGCCAATACGTTCTTGCGCCATAACAATGGCTTTTCGCATAATGTCGTTGTGAATTTCATTATCCACACGTTTTTTAAATGCAAGATTACTGGTTTTTAATGACATCTTATTTTTCCTCCTGCATTAATACTTCGGCAATGTGCATCACTTTCACCTTTTTGCCTTCACGGCTTAAACGTCCGCCTATATTGAGCAAACAACTCACATCTGCACCGATTAAATAGTCTGGCTCAACCTCAGTAATATGCGCCACTTTTTCTGTAACCATTTCGCCAGAAATTTCTGCCATTTTGACGGAAAACGTTCCACCGAAACCACAGCAAGTGCTTTGATTATGAATTGGCAATAATTCTAGCCCTTTCACATTTTGTAATAAGGTTAAAGGTTCGTTCACAATGCCTAATTTACGGCTTAAACTACAAGAAGGGTGATAAACTGCTTTTCCCGTTAATCTCGCACCCACATTGGTTACGCCTAATTTATTAACGATAAAATCCGTTAAATCATAAAAACGATCAGACACTTTCTGCGCGCGTTCAGCCCACTCAACCTCACCAAAACGGTTAAAATATTCAGGATAATTTTTAATTGCGTAAACACAAGAACCGGCAGGGGCAACGATAGGGTAATCATTCACTTCAAAGGTCTCTACCAAGTTTTTCATTCCTGCTAAGGCTTGTTTGGTATAACCACTGTTAATCGCAGGCTGTCCACAGCACCCTTGTTTTTCAAGGAAAACAATATGACAGCCCAATTTTTCTAGTAATAATACTGTATTTTTTGCAACGCCGGCTTTCACAACATCAGCGATACAAGTAACGTAAAAATTTACGTTCATAAATTACTCCAACATAATCAAATAGAAATGAAGAAATCAGGCAAAGTTGCCTCTGCCTGATTTGTAATAATTCGCACTAAACGTTAAAGAAAAGTGGAATAATAAATAATGCAACAAGTGCGGCAATGATACCATAAACAATCATTGGTATAATGGTTTTCTTAATGATCGTGCCTTCTTGTTTATCAATATTTAATACTGAGCTTACCGCAACGATATTATTAATACATACCATATTCCCCATTGCGCCGCCCACAGATTGTAAGGCAAGCACAAGGGTGGCTGACAAGCCCGTAATTTCTGCTGTGGAAAGTTGAACACTACCAAAGGTCAGGTTAGAAACCGTATTTGAGCCAGAGAAGAATGCCCCTACCGCGCCTAAGTAAGAAGCAAATAATGTCCAGTATTCCCCTGTGGCTTCAGCGAAACTTCGACCGATAATTTTCACCATTGAATTATCGCCACCCACAAGCATTAAATTCACCATAATTAATGCCCCAACGAGTGCTAAAAATGGATTGCGAGTTTGTCTTAAGCTTCCCATAAAAATCTCTTTGGTTTTACTTGCCGACAATGAAAATAATGGGATAGAAATTAATACGGTTACCACAAATGGAATTAATGCTGGCACATAAAGCAATTTATAGCTTGCATTAACTGATGTGCCAAAAATGTGTTTTAAGCTGAAAATCAAGCCGTGGCTAATTTCAAATAAACCTAATGAGCCTAATTGCACGCTAAGCCAAGTTGTCGCATCGTTCATCATTGCTTTGAATGGTAATTGTTGCAAACGTGTTACAATCAAAATCGCAATGAGTAACCCTGTTGGCAATAAGGCTTTTACCACTTGCCCCATACTTACTGCATTGTCGTCAAGGTTATTTTCCACTTTTGCTAAACCGATGCCTTTATTCGCCACGAATACAGACACCAACAAGCCAATTGCCCCACCCACTAATGATGGAAATTCATAATTCACTTGTGCTAATAAGAAATAAGGCACCACACAAGCAAAAATACTGATATAAATAAACACAAGATTTTTACGAATTTCACTCCAGCCGACAATTAAACGTAATGCCATTAATGGAATAATTAATGCCGCAAAAGAATGAATTAATGCTGACATTGAACCAATTTCTAAAATTTGCCCTTCATTAAGGTGTAAAGGCCCAAATCCAAACCAAGTTGGCGTACCTACCGCCCCGAAAGAAACGGGAACCGAGTTCATAATTAAGGCTAACATCGCCACTTTTAATGGCGGAAAACCTAGTCCCACTAAAATTGGGGCAGCAATTGCGGCGGGTGTTCCGAAACCACTAGCTCCTTCAATCATAAACGCGAATGCCCAACCGATAATCATAATTTGTGCAACAGGGTTTGGATTAATGTTTCCCAACCATTTACGTAATGTATTCGTTACCCCTGAGGTTTCAGAAAAACGATTAAATAAAATTGCCCCGAAAATCACCGTAATTGGCGTTTGAACCGCCACCAATGCCGCAGTAATATTGGCACTCACAGTGGCAATATCTGTACCGAAGAAAATAAATTGAATAATTAATACCACTACCGCAATCCACGGCAAAGCAACATAAGATGGCAACGCATTACGTTTTACCATTAAATAAATTAATAAAACAATAGGAAAAATACTCAAAAAAAGAGCCATACAAACTACTCCATCAATAATTAATTTTATGACTTAACTGGGTCGCCATTCTATGCTGATTTAATCGATTTAGTAAAATATTTGTTAAGAAATTATGACAGCGATCACAAAAAATTTTAACATTTTGCTAAAAATACTTCCTTCTAGTTAGCCTTTAACCTATCCAATAAGCCATTTCTCATTCAGGGTAAAATCCGCTATAATTAGCCAATTTTGCAAAAAACTTGTTATTTTTTCACCGCACTTTGTTTTTGCCGTGAAAATTTGCCCTAACGAAGATAGAGGTTTTTTATGACAACTCCTGTTGTTGCCCTTGTGGGTCGCCCAAATGTGGGGAAATCCACCTTATTTAATCGCCTAACACGTACTCGTGATGCCCTTGTTGCCGACTTCCCGGGGCTAACACGCGATCGTAAATATGGTCAAGCCAATATTGCTGGTTATGATTTTATCGTGATCGATACGGGCGGTATTGACGGTACCGAAGAAGGCGTTGAAGAAAAAATGGCTGAGCAATCCTTACTTGCCATTGAAGAAGCTGACATTGTATTGTTTCTTGTTGATGCACGTGCTGGACTAACTTCTGCCGATATTGGCATCGCCCAATATTTACGCCAACGTCAAAATAAAACCACCGTGCTGGTTGCCAATAAAACTGACGGTATTGATGCCGATTCACATTGTGCTGAATTTTATCAGCTTGGGCTAGGCGAAATTGTACAAATCGCCGCTTCACAAGGGCGTGGCGTGAACGCGTTAATGGAACAAGTGCTTGCCCCCCTTGCTGAACAGAATGCGGAAAAAGAAGCAGCGCAAAACCAAAGTGCGGTGAAAAATAACGAAGAAAACCAAGAAGATGAATGGGATCACGAGTTTGATTTCAACAACGAAGAAGATAGCCAGCTTTTAGATGAAGCCCTTGAGGAGGAAGAAGAAAGCGAGCAAGAGCAAAATATCAAAATTGCTATTGTAGGGCGTCCTAACGTGGGTAAATCTACCCTCACGAACCGTATTTTAGGTGAAGATCGCGTCGTGGTTTACGATCTCCCCGGTACAACACGAGATAGCATTTCTATTCCGATGGAACGTGATGGTCAGCATTACACGATCATCGACACCGCTGGGGTACGTAAACGGGGAAAGGTGCATTTAACGGTAGAAAAATTCTCTGTAATCAAAACCTTACAAGCAATTCAAGAAGCCAATGTGGTACTACTCACCATTGATGCGCGTGAAGGGATTTCCGACCAAGACCTTTCCTTACTTGGCTTTATCTTAAATGCTGGGCGTTCTTTAGTTATCGTGGTAAACAAGTGGGACGGTTTAGATCAAGAGGTTAAAGATCATGTAAAATCAGAATTAGATCGTCGCCTAGATTTTATTGATTTTGCAAGAATTCACTTTATTTCCGCATTACACGGTAGCGGTGTGGGTAATCTCTTTGATTCCATTAAAGAGGCTTATGCTTGCGCCACGCAAAAAATGACCACCTCAATGCTCACTCGTATCCTACAAATGGCAACTGATGAACATCAACCGCCGATGATGAGTGGTCGCCGAATCAAATTAAAATACGCTCATCCGGGTGGCTATAATCCGCCAATTATTGTGGTACACGGCAACCAAATTGATCGCCTGCCAGATAGCTATAAACGTTATTTATCAAACTATTATCGTCGCAGTCTAAAAATCATTGGCTCACCAATTCGCTTACTGTTCCAAGAAGGCAGTAACCCATTTGCAGGGAAACGCAATAAATTGACTCCAAATCAGTTGCGTAAGCGTAAACGTTTGATGAAATTTATAAAAAAATCAAAGAAATAATTAAAATAAAAGGCGATCAACCATCGCCTTTTTTATTACCTACAGAAAAATGAGCTATTTTTCCACCGCACTTAATTATTGCGTTATCTGGATTGGCAAATAACGATAACGTAAATGAATAAATAAAAATAACAGTATGCTAAATAATGCCAGTATTCCACCAACCACGCCGATATAAGATAATCCCAAATGTTGCATCACTTGATTCCCTAATAATGCGCCGCCACCAATGCCGATATTATAAATCCCTGAAAATATTGCCATTGCGACATCTGTTGCATCGGGAGCAAGTTGTAAAATACGGATCTGTAAACTTAATCCAATCCCTGCAATACCTATTCCCCATAATAAAATTAGTGGATAGGTAAAGGCAGAATGCTGTTTTAATAATAGCAATGAAAACAAGGAAAGGCTTAAACTTACCATTGCAATAAGTAAAAATTTTGCGGGCCCAAAGCGATGAAAGCGACCAAATAAAAAACTTGCGATCATTCCAGCACAACCAAACAGCAATAAAATCAGGGTCGTTTCTGTTGGCGCAATAGTCACTTCTTGGATCATAAAAGGTTCAACATAGCTATATGCGGTGAAATGAGCTGAAATCACAATGGCGGTAAGAACAAATAATCCGACTAAGAGTGGACGTTTAAATAAAATCGGAACACTTTTCAATGAACCGGCATTTTTACTCACTAAGTGCGGTAATAATTTATAGAGAAAAATCAATACGATAAATGCCACCACGCCAATCACGCCAAAGGTGGTTCGCCAACCCAGCCATTGTCCAATAATACGCCCTAAAGGTAAACCTAACACCATTGCTAATGCACTGCCCATTGCTAACAAACCGAGCGCTTGTGCTTTTTTATCTTTCGGTGCAAGGCGTACTGTAAGCGAGGCGGTAATTGCCCAGAACACGGAATGAGAGATTGCAATGCCAATGCGAGAAATCAGCAATACGTGAAAATTCCACGCCACACAGGACAGTATGTGGCTCAAGATAAACAGAATAAATAGTTTAATCAGCAAGCTACGCCGTTCTAGCTTTGCGGTTAGTAACATAAAGGGCAAGGAAAGTAGGGAAACAATCCACGCATAAATGGTGATCATCAGCCCAGTTTGGCTGACGGGCATTTGGAAACTTTTCGCGATATCCGATAATAGTGCCACTGGGATAAACTCGGTGGTGTTAAAAATAAACGCGGAAAACGCCATGCAAATAACGCGCCATAATTTTACACGGCGAACAATTTTGGGAGATAACATTGTTAATTGGGGTTAGCAAAAAAAGGGGGCTATTTTAGCATAGAAGTTTGGTTTTTTCTCAATGGGAAAAATGTTGTTTTAACAAATTCCTTAATTGGTTTTTCCAATTATCTATTGATTTAATTTCATACTGTGGTGATGTGCAGTTTCCAAAGAAATGTAAAGGTAGTTTTATTGATTGATATTTTTTCTCTTGCAATCCTAGATTAAGTAAGAAATCACATTGTTGATTCACAGGAGACATAACTCCTTCACCCACCAATCGAAAATAGCCACTCTCTAGCTGTAAATCTTTCCATTGTATTTGTTGAGGCTCCCAATGCAAGTTTGCTTTTAATTGTGTAAAGTCAGTGTGCATATTTTGTAACGCTTGCTCGTCAAAATTAATTGGAAATCGTTGTGCAATAATCGCTAATAGATTAAGATTTTTTACTTTGCCATTGGTAACGATAGCCTTAAGGTTTCCTTCCGTCATGCTATGCTGATTAAAAAATAATTTTCCTTCTAATTGAGCTATCCCTGTTGCCACACTAGGAAGTTGTAACACATTGAGCCATTGTTCAAATAATACATTCTGTGCAATAAATTCTAGATGTGATGGCATCTGTGAAAAATAAAAATTAAACTTTCCCTGTGATAAAAGATCGGCTTGTCCGTAAATAAAATGCGGTTGAAAAGCTAGCTGAATTTTTCCTTTTGAAAACAACGTATTATTTACTGTTAAATGGTTAAAGCTTAAGAGATAACGCTCCTCTTCTAAGCTCAAACGAGCTTTTGTATTGCTAAAAGTAAATGCTTTCACATTAGCATATAATGGTTGTGCAAATTGCCATTGTCCTTGTAAAGCAGAAAATATCAAATAACCTTTTTCTACCTGAAGTTTTCCTTGCAATTTCAGGTCGCTAGCTTCTTTTTTTGCTAAAACAATAATTTCCATACTTTTTGATTGCGACAAATTGGGAATTTCATTGCGTTCCCATAATGGCGATAAATCGGAAATATCTTGCAAAGAAAGTGCGGTATTTTTTAAAGTTAAATTAATATTTTGCCCTGAAAAAGAAGAGAATTGGCCGTTTGATATCTGAATTTGATTAAACTCAATATTCCCCCCAAACAATGCCGTAAAATTAATATCTAGCACTATTTTTTCGATAGAAAATGCTTGTTTTTGCTCAGAATGGATTTGATAAAGAGATAATTGAATAGGAAAAATATGGTTTTCTATTTTTCCGATATGGATTTTATTATGTTCAAGATGAGCAAGCAATTTGTCGCTTAGACGGGCATACTGTTGCCATAAAAGAAAGCAAAACCCAATACATATTAACAACGCAACAATGAGTATTGCTTTCTTTTTCATTGCTTATTTATCCTTATCAATACGGCTGGCTACCGCATTTTGCTGATCCTTATATTTCGCATCTTGACGGCGATTATAAGGACGGGCAGCCTCACCACTTAGCACTTCAAAACTTAATGCGCCAATCACCATTTTTGGACGCAGTGCTAAAGGCAATTTACCTGAATTATAAAATTCCAACACGATTCGCCCATTCCAACCCGGATCAATGCGATGTGCTGTAACGTGAACCATCAATCCTAGACGAGCAAGGGAAGAGCGTCCATCTAGCCAACCGATAATATTTGCGGGCAAAGATACGGCTTCAAAAGTGGTCGCAAGGGCAAGTTCCCCCGGGTGAAGAAAGAATGCCTCACCGTCATCAATGAGAATTTCATCACTCATCACCGCTTCAAGCTGGGCGGAAACCTCTTCTTTTTTGCCACTTAAATCAATATAAGGCGCTGTATGCTCACGAAATACACGGAAAGAATTGCCTAAGCGTACATCAACGGTTGCACCATTGATTTTGTCATTATCTGGGCGTGGCGTTAAGCTGATAATACCTTGCTCTAAATAACGTTCAATGTCAGTATCACATAATCTCATTGTTATCCCCTATTTGCCTTTCAGTAGATGCAAAATCTGTGCTTTTAACATATTGATTGCAATACGGTTTTTCCCACCACGAGGAACAACAATATCCGCATATTGTTTCGACGGTTCAATAAATTGCAAGAACATTGGACGAACCGTTGCTCGGTATTGATCCACGACCGATTGTAAAGAACGACCACGTTCTTCCATATCGCGTTTTAAACGACGGATAAAACAAATATCTAATGGTGCATCAACAAACACAGAAATGCTCGCCTCTTGGCGAATGCGTTCATCTGTGAGCAACAAAATCCCTTCTAAAATAATCACTTTCTTTGGTTTGAAATGGGTGGTCTCACCAGTACGCGTGTGTTCTACATAGCTATAAACGGGAATATCTACCGCCTTGCCTGCTTTTAATGCGCGCAAATGTTGCAATAATAAATCACGATCCATTGAATTTGGGTGGTCGTAATTGGTTTTAATGCGCTCTTCAAAAGCAAGGTGGGTTTGATCTTTGTAGTAGCTATCTTCGGAAATGATGCCAATGTCTTCGCAACTGAGTTCATCACGAAGTTCTTTATGAATGGTCGAAGCAATAAGGCTTTTTCCTGATGCGGAAGCCCCTGCAATAGCAATAATAATGCAATCTTGATCTGACATAATAGGATTCAATTAAGCGAATGAGTAATTTGCGAATTATAAAGAAAAAATTCACTTTTTGATAATAGTTTCCCCCTTTTAATGAAATAAAACGAAAGAAATCTTCTATTTTGTGATATTGCTCACAGCATTTTTTATCCCATTCAGATAGGATTAACCGCATTTAATTAAGATTAATCAATAAGATAGCCGATTTTCTCGACAAACCATAAGGAGTACGACAATGAAAGGTAACGCAATTTCCACCGCACTTGCCACGTCAGCCTTAATATTCAGTGTGCAAGCACAAGCCAAAGGACGCTTAGTGGTATATTGTAGCGCAACGAATGAAATGTGTGAGGCTGAAACCCAAGCCTTCGGTCAAAAATATGATGTTAAAACCTCTTTTATCCGTAATGGTTCAGGCAGCACCTTTGCCAAAATTGAAGCCGAGAAGAAAAATCCTCAAGCGGACGTATGGTACGGTGGTACGCTTGATCCGCAATCTCAAGCAGGAGAACTTAGTTTATTAGAAGCCTATCGTTCACCTAATGTCGAGCAAATTATGCCAAAATTCCAAGATCCCGCGAAAGTCAAAGGGAATTATACCTCTGCGATTTATATGGGTATTTTAGGTTTTGGTGTGAATACTGAACGCTTGAAAAAATTAGGCATCAAAGATGTCCCTAAATGCTGGAAAGACTTGACCGATCCTCGCTTAAAAGGTGAAATTCAAGTGGCTGACCCACAAAGCTCAGGTACGGCTTACACGGCAATTGCGACCTTTGTACAATTATGGGGAGAAGATCAAACTTTCAATTTCTTTAAACAACTTCATCCGAACATCTCCCAATATACCAAATCAGGCATCACACCTTCACGCAATACGGCAAGAGGCGAAACCACCGTAGGGATAGGATTCTTACACGACTATGCCCTTGAAAAACAACAAGGTGCGCCAATTGAATTAGTTGTCCCTTGCGAAGGAACAGGCTACGAACTAGGCGGTGTGAGTATCTTAAAAGGTGCGCGCAACTTGGATAATGCGAAATTATTTGTGGATTGGGCCTTGTCGAAAGAAGGTCAAGAATTAGCCTGGAAAAAAGGGCGTGCTTTCCAAACCCTCACGAATATCACCGCAGAACAATCCCCTACGGCGTTTGATCCAACTAAACTTAATTTAATCAATTATGATTTTGAAAAATACGGTGCCTCCGAAGAACGCAAACGCCTAATTAACAAATGGGTGAATGAAGTGAAATTAGCGCAGTAAGCGATAAAGCAGACAACCGCCTTTATTCTCCTAAAAGTTTTTGTTATAACAAGAAACTCTAAGTCATCTCTTATGGAAAGATTATGAATAAATTGGTACAGATGTTTAATTGTAGCCTATTTTGGATTTTGCTCGCGCTGTTGGGTTTTATCTGTTTGCCTTCGATGGCGTTGTATTATGGCTTAGCAGAATCTACTGCGGATGAAATTTATGAAGCAATGGGCTGGGCAAGCTTTAATTTAAGTTGGTTTTGGTTTGCATCATTAGCATTCGTACCCATCTTTTCAGCTGTTTTCAAAGGAAAAGGCGAACGGCAACAGGGCATTGCCGAATTTATGGCAGTTTTGGCAATTTTCCTATTCGTATTTATTTCTGCCACCATAGAAAAATTCAATCTCGGCTATGCTATTTTTATTCTAATGTTAAGCCTTATTGCTCTTGCAACTCAAAGTTTAGCAAAAATGAAGGTGATGCAAGGGGATAAATTTATCATCGCCTCGCTAATTAGCATTGTCTTGCTGATTTTCTTTTTTATTGTTTATCCAACTTTGGCAATTTTTGTCTCAATGTTTTATGACAATGGGGACTTTGTGCCAAGCCAAGTGATCAGCATTATCGAAAAACCTTATATTATTCGGATTATCGGTAACTCGCTCAGTGTGGCAATCACGGTGGGGGTTTTCGCGACATTATTTGGTTTAATTTTCGCTCTTTATACGACACGTATTGCGAAACGCACCGCAGTCATCGGAAAAATTTTCTCCATTTTGCCTATTGTTACCCCGCCTTTCGTGGTAGGGTTAGGCGTAACCTTAATGCTTGGGCGTTCAGGTTATGTGACTGAATTTTTGGTAGAATATTTTGGCTTTAGTAGCAACTGGTTATATGGGTTTACCGGGATTATCATTGCTCACACCCTCGCGCTGACACCTATGGCATTTATGATTTTAGAAGGTGCGCTAAAATCTATTCATCCCTCTATTGAAGAAGCAGCTTACACGCTACGCTCGAATCGCTACCAAGCCTTTTTTAATATTATTTTTCCCCTACTCAAACCTGCACTCGCCAATGCGTTTTTAGTGGTCGCAATCCAATCCTTGGCGGATTTTAGTACCCCACTTGTATTGGGCGGTAGTTTTGATGTGATTTCTTCACAAATTTATTTCTATATTGCTGGTTCACAGTTAGATTATGCTTCAGCAAGTACTTTAGGAAGTCTCTTATTAATTTTTTCCTTAGGTATTTTTATTATCCAATATTTATGGATAGGTAATCGTTCATACGTTACGGTTTCGGGTAAATCTTATCGTGGCGATGTGCAAGATTTACCGAGTGCGATGAAATTTTTCATTATTTTTACCCTTGCTTTCTGGGTACTGTTTAATGCGGTGTTATACGGCAGTATTTTCTACGGCAGTTTCACAATGAACTGGGGAGTGGATTACACCTTCACCTTTAAACACTATCTCACCTTGTTTGGACAAGGCTTTAGTGACGGTGCTTGGCCATCACTTATTCATACAGTGATTTTTGCCGCCACCGCAGCCCCAATCACCGCAATTTTTGGTTTGCTGATTGCCTACATTACGGTACGCCGTGATTTTAAAGGTAAGAAAACCCTTGAGTTTTTAACCTTACTTTGTTTTGCCGTTCCCGGAACCGTGGCAGGGGTTTCCTATATTCTTGCCTTTAACAATGCCCCAATTTACCTTACAGGAACGAGCATTATCATTGTGCTATCAATGGTTATGCGTAATATGCCTGTGGGTATGCGCGCCGCTGTGGCAGGCTTAGGACAGCTTGATAAATCCCTTGATGAAGCATCACTTTCCTTAAAAGGAAGCTCATTAAAAACCATTTGGTATATTGTCTTTCCATTACTTAAACCCGCCTTATTATCTGCGTTAGTAACGAGTTTCGTACGAGCAATGACCACCGTCAGTGCGATCGTATTCTTAGTGACCGCAGATACAAGAGTGGCGACCTCTTATATTTTGAACCGTGTAGAAGATGGCGAATACGGTGTAGCCATTGCTTATGGCTCAATTTTAATCGTAGTAATGATGGCGATTATCTTGTTATTTGATTGGTTAGTGGGCGATACACGCATTGCACGTTCTAAAGCGAAAAAAATGAATTAATTAGGTTGTCAAAATGAAGAATAATGATTTTTTAGTATTAAAAAATGTCACCAAATCCTTTGGTAACGCGGTGGTGATCGATGATCTTAATCTTTCCATAAAACAAGGCTCAATGGTTACCTTACTTGGCCCTTCGGGCTGTGGCAAAACCACCGTGCTACGCCTTGTCGCGGGGTTGGAAAGCCCAACCTCAGGGCAGATTTTTATTGATGGCGAAGATGTAACCAAATCTTCCATTCAAAACCGTGATATTTGTATCGTGTTTCAATCCTACGCGCTGTTCCCGCATATGTCTATTGGCGATAATGTGGGCTACGGTTTGCGTATGCAAGGCGTCGGATCGGCTGAGCGCAAACAACGTGTAAAAGAAGCGTTGGAATTGGTCGATTTAGCCGGCTTTGAAGATCGTTATGTGGATCAAATCTCGGGCGGTCAGCAGCAACGCGTTGCCTTAGCTCGCGCCCTCGTATTAAAGCCGAAAGTGCTATTATTTGATGAACCACTGAGCAATCTTGATGCGAATTTACGCCGTAGTATGCGTGAAAAAATCCGCGAACTGCAACAACGCCTTGGCATTACCTCCCTTTATGTGACTCACGATCAAAGCGAAGCTTTTGCGGTGTCAGATGAAGTGATCGTAATGCACAAGGGGAAAATTATGCAAAAAGCGTCTGCGAAAGAACTTTATCAACACCCTAACTCATTATTTTTAGCGAATTTTATGGGGGAAAGTAGCATTTTTGACGGAAGACTTGAAAACGGCAAAATCACCGTCAATCAATATGCATTTTCCTTACCCAATGTGCAATCTTTCGGTTTAGCTGACGGGGAATGCTTAGTCGGTATTCGCCCTGAAGCAGTACGTCTTTCGCAACAAGGAGAGGCAACACAACGCTGTGAAATTCAAAGTGCGGTATATATGGGTAATCACTGGGAAATTGTCGCACTATGGGGCGAGAAGCCGTTACTCATTAATTGCCAGCCAGATAGTTTTGATCCCACCATCAGCCAAGCCTATGTGCATTTTGCTGACTATGGTGTGTTCTTACTGAAAAAAGAAACGTAGCGCAAGGAATCACTCGCAAAACCAAAGTGCGGTGGAAAATTTGAAATATTTCTACCGCACTTTATCTTAATAATAAACAGAATAAACTTTAAATTTATTCGTTTTGGCTAACACTTGGTGCGAACCAAAATGCTGATCCAATAAATCCGCATAAGGTAAGAAAGCATTTGCCACAATGCGCAGCTCTCCCCCTTCGTTTAAATGCCATTTAGCTTGTGAAATAAGTTCTGACACGGCACGAAATGCGGTATCCACCCCATCGTGGAAAGGCGGATTAGAAATGATCAAATCAAATTTTCCTTCAATTTGAGAAAAGACATCATTTGCAAAAATCTCTGCCTGCAAATTATTTTCTAAGAAAGTCCGCTGGGCTGAAGCAACCGCTAAAGCGTGAATGTCCGTCATTGTCAGTGCAACCGTTGGATTATGCTGCTTAATATAGCTCCCGATTACCCCTGCTCCACAGCCCATATCTAGCACACGACCTTGAATTGGGTGATCTAATGTAGAAATCAATAACGCCGTTCCCACATCTAACTCCGTTGCACTAAACACCCCAGGTAAACTGAAAATGGTCAGATCACCCAATTGAGCGTGCTGATAGGATTTCCAATATTTCGCTAAATCAAAGTGCGGTGATTTTTTCAAACAAAAATGATAAAGCCCACAACGTCTTGCACTATCAATCTTGCCAATTTCACCAAACGGAGAAAGCATTTTTTCCGCTGAACGCACACCGCTACGATTTTCGCCAATAATCAATACTTCTTGCTCAGGTGGGCATTGTGATAAAAGCTGCATTAATTGCAACTGATTTTCTTGTTTGTTTTTTGTCCAGTAATAAACAATAAGATCCACGGTCGGCACAAAATCGACGGAAAAATCCACCACACTTTTGTTTTTTGCATAATCAAAATACCACGTCCAACAATGCACCGATTTTGCGCTGCTGCATAATTGTTGTGGAAAATCATCATTCAACGCCCCAGTAAATAATACATTTCGATTTTCAAATAAAGAAAGATGGCGTTCTAGCACTTGGCTTTCAGGTGAAATCACGGTTTTATCCTATTCATAAAAATATCAATAAAATCCTGCTTTTATAAAAGCAAGAATGAGGTTTCTCAATTCTATAATGCGAAATCAGACAAGACAATCATCTCTTTGCAAATAAAATTTCTCGCTGCATTTGACTTTGCCGACGATTAAATTTGATATTTAGTCTTATCCCCAATATCAAAATGTAATGGCATTCGCCATTTTTGAATGGCAAGCAGTGCAAAAAGCAATGCAGAAATCACCGATAACCCATTGAGAAGTAAGGAATAATTTAAGACTTTCGCAAGCCACAATAAGGCGAGAAAGAGAGGTTGCAAATTTAATCCAAAAATACGAAAACAAAAATACTCTTTAAATGACAACCCACCCAGTGTCAGCAACGCGCCGCCTATTGCTAATTGTGGCATTCCAACTAAATGGCATAACAATGCTGTCCAAGTGGCAAATTGCAATAGAAAACGGATATTTTTCAGATAGATATGCAATGATGAGGCACAACATAACGCCGCACAGAGTAAGCCTAAATAGGCAATTTCTGGAAAATAAGGTAACAGTGCCGTCATTATTGCTGCTAAGACAAAACCGCAACGATAAATGATGACCGTAAAATAATCACACCAATCCATCGGTGATTGAATATGTGGATCAGCCATTCGTTTCTCCTTGTTTACGATATTGATTTGGCGAAATGCCATAATATTGCTTGAAGACGCGACTAAAATAAGCCTCTGACTGATAGCCTATATCTAAAGCAATAGTCAGAATGTTTTTCTGCGTCGTTTTGAGTAACATTGATGCCTGTTGCATACGAACTTGAGCCAGAAATTTTCCCGGCGTAATCGCCATTTTCTTTTGAAAAACGCGAATAAAATTGGCGCGCGACATATTCGCAATTTTCGCGAGATTTCCCATATTCCAATTCTGCTCAGGCTGCTGCAAAATTGCACGCACCGCGACGGATAAACGTTTATCTTGCAATACCGCAAGTAGCCCCATTTTGCTTTCGTGTTTTTCAATATAATCGCGTAAAATGTAAGAAAACAGCACAGATGAAAGGGCATTAATAATCGATCTGCCAGCAAATTGTGTATCCCCTTCTGCCTCAAAACGGAATAATGCCATAAGTTGTTCAATTGGTGTTTGATATATCGAAAAATGCAAAATATGCGGCAGAATTTTGAATAAAATAGACTGTTTATCATAATAAAACGCCCCACAGAACATTTCAAAATCACTTTTATCTAAGCCATTACTTGCCCTTTGAAATAAGCCATTTTCACGCTTTTCAATTGACGCTGGTGTCTTTTCTGCAAATTGTCGGCTTTGAATATAGTGCAAATCACCCTCCGGTAAAAAGAAAATATCCCCGGCTTTTAGGAAAATTTTTTCTTTATTTACAATCACTTCACATTCGCCCTGCACGATAATATGGAAAACGCCCATATTTTGTGCCGCACTTGGCTGAACTGATTGCCACTCACCTTGAAATAAACAATGGGTATGAATTTCCCCTTTAATCTGCGCCAACTCAATTAAATGATCTAAAATATCCAATATTTTTACCTCACGATTATTAAGCAATCATCATAAAGTATTTTGTTAGACTTTTTAACCACAAATTGAGATGATTTTACAAGATAGCCCGAATAAATCATCTCATAATAACACAAGCTAAACAGAGATGATTTGATTAAATAGGAGTAAACAATGTTTAAAGACTGGAAACAAGAAAAGACCCACGTTAAGCAATCTTTCGGCGAACTTGGTAAAAAATATCCGAAAATGTTACAGGCATACGGTGCATTATCAAGTGCAATGGAAGCCTCAGCACTAGATGCTAAAACACGTGAACTCATCGCCCTTGCGGTTGCTGTTACCACACGTTGCGAAAGTTGCATTGCAGTACACGCAGATGAAGCAGTCAAAGCAGGTGCGACGGAAGAAGAAGTTGCTGCAGCATTAGCCACCGCCATCGCCCTTAACGCGGGTGCTGCTTATACTTATTCATTAAGAGCCTTAGAAGCATTTAACGTTAATAAATAGTCAATAAAAAAACCTAGTATTATTGCTAGGTTTTTTACCATAAAGGCGTTAGCTCGTTCCCCCCACCGTAATTTGTTCGATTTTTAATGCGGGCTGACCAACCCCAACAGGAACACTTTGCCCCTCTTTTCCACATACGCCAATGCCGTGGTCGATTTCTACGCTGTCGGCGACCATTGAAATATTTTGCATCACGTCAATACCACTACCAATTAGCGTTGCCCCTTTCACGGGTTTCGTAATTTTGCCATTTTCGATCAAATAAGCTTCCGAAGTTGAGAACACAAATTTTCCTGAAGTGATATCCACTTGCCCTCCACCAAAGTGCGGTGCAAAAATCCCACGATCTACGGAAGCTATAAGATCATCAAATTTACTTTTACCAGCTAGCATATAAGTGTTGGTCATTCTTGGCATAGGTAAATGGGCATAACTTTCACGGCGACCATTGCCCGTAGGGGCAACGCCCATTAAACGCGCATTCATTTTATCTTGCATATAGCCTTGCAAAATCCCCTCTTTAATCAATACGTTACATTGGCTTGGTACCCCCTCATCATCAATGGTGAGCGAACCTCGGCGATTTGGCAGTGTACCATCATCAACAATGGTGCAAAGTGGGGAAGTGACTAATTCACCAATTTTTCCAGTAAACAAAGAGCTTTCTTTTCGATTGAAATCGCCTTCTAAACCGTGTCCGACTGCTTCGTGCAATAGCACACCGGGCCAACCAGCGCCAAGCACAACGGGCATTAATCCAGCGGGGGCTGGAATGGCGTTAAGATTGACTAAGGCTTGACGGACTGCCTCTTTTGCAAACGCCACTGCGCGCATTTCACCGTTATCTATCTCAAAAAACCAATCTAACCCAAAACGCCCCCCACAACCTGCACTACCACGTTCACGCTTGCCATTTTCTTCAACTAATACAGAAATAGACAAACGCACTAAAGGGCGAATATCCGCGGCTAATGTGCCATCTGTTGCGGCAATAAGCACTTCTTCATAAATGGCACTTAAACTAGCGGAAACTTTGGTGACGCGCGGATCAGCCGAACGCGCAGTACGATCCACCAGATGCAATAATTCAATTTTCTTTTCTTTGCTTAGGCTTTCCAGTGGATTAATCGCTGCATAGCGATGCACTGCAGAAACTGACATAAACTGCTGTGGCAAAATAAAACTTTGCTGCATAGGCTGAGCGATGCCTTTCACTGCGTTGGCACATTGTTGTAAACTTGCTAAGTTGATTTGATCGGCATAGGCAAAACCTGTTTTCTCGCCACTCACTGCACGCACGCCTACCCCGCGATCAATATGAAAACCGCCTTCTTTAATAATACCGTCTTCTAACACCCAGCTTTCATCTTGGCTAAGTTGGAAATATAAATCGGCATAATCAATATTGCGGTGATCCATAAGGTTAAAGACATTTATTAAATCTTGCGTCGCCAACTGGCTTGGCGTAAGTAGGGATTGGGTTACTTTGTTTAGCATTGTTTTCTCTTATAAAGATAGGGGCGGACAAAACTGAGCGCCATTGTGTTGAAAAAAATTCTAATATTCAGACCGCACTTCATAAGCAAAGTGCGGTGCTTTTTAGTGAAGTTTTACATTACCACAACATCAAATTGTTCCTGATGGTAAAAAACCTCGGTCTTAATTTGAATTTGTTTACCCAAAAAGACTTCTAATTCTGCAATTAATCCGTGGCTTTCTTCATTAATTAAATAGTCTGCAACTGCTCTTGAGGCATATACGACAAATTTTTCGCTATCAAAAAGATGATGCACGCGGATAATTTCACGCATAATTTCGTAACAAATGGTTTCTACGGTTTTCACTCGTCCACGTCCGCTACATTCGGGACATTCATCACATAAAACGTGTTCTAGGCTCTCACGAGTTCGTTTGCGTGTCATTTCCACTAAACCGAGCTGGGTGAAACCATTTACACTGGTTTTGACGCGATCTTTCGCTAAGGCTTCTTGCAACGATTCCAATACACGAGTTTGATGCTCTTCTGACTGCATATCAATAAAATCAATGATGATAATGCCCCCCAGATTGCGCAGTTGAAGCTGTTGGGCGATCGCTTTGGTTGCTTCAATATTGGTATTAAAAATCGTTTCTTCAAGGTTACGATGCCCTACGAATGCCCCCGTATTAATATCAATGGTGGTCATTGCTTCCGTTTGCTCAATGATAAGATAACCGCCCGATTTCAAATTAACGCGCTTATCTAATGCGGTATGAATGGCATTTTCTACTCCATACACATCAAATAGTGGTTGATTGCCAGAATGAAGTACTAATTTTTCTGTTAAACTCGGGATAAATTCTTCGGTAAATTCTTTCACTTCATTGAAACAAAGATTAGAATCAATGCGGATTTTTTCTAGATCGACGCCGATAAAATCGCGCAAAATACGTTGCGGAAGCGCAAGTTCACCATAAAGCATTGAACGTGTTGGGTATTTTGCACGGCGTTCCATTACTTTACGCCATAAGCGTTTTAAAAATTCTGCATCTTGTAAAAGTTCTTCTTCCTTTGCGCCTTCCGCCGCGGTACGGATAATAAAACCACCTAATTCATCACAAAAAGGCAATACCAGATCTTTTAATCGCGCACGTTCTTCTTCACTTTCAATACGTTGCGACACGCCAACGTGGCTGTTTTCTGGCATAAACACGAGGTAGCGAGAAGGCAGAGTAATATCCGTAGTCAGTCTTGCTCCTTTTGTGCCAAGGGGATCTTTCACCACCTGCACCACAATATCTTGCCCTTCACGCACTAGCTCTGCAATATCTTTCACGATAAACTGTTTTTTCTCGTTTTCATCCACACATTCTGTGTGTGAAACAATGTCAGAGGCGTGCAAAAAGGCTGCCTTCTCCAAACCAATATCCACAAAAGCCGATTGCATTCCCGGCAATACTCGGGTTACACGACCTTTATAAATATTGCCAACAATGCCACGTTTAGCTTGCCGTTCTATATGTACTTCTTTCAAGATTCCTGTATCTACAAGGGCAATACGCGTTTCACTCGGCGTTACATTAACTAATAATTCTACGGTTTCCATATTAATCTTGTTTGCTTGTTTTTCTGTTGGCTAGTCTAACGAAAAGGGAAATAGAATAACAGTACCAAATCAGGTAAAATATGACCTTTCTCAAATTTTAACCTTTTCTTTTGGAATGTTCCGTTTATAAATTATGATCGATTTTCGTCCTTTTTACCAACAAATTGCCACAAGCCCACTTTCAGCTTGGCTTGAAACGCTCCCCGCTCAACTTAAACAATGGGAAAAACAAACCCACGGCGATTATACCAAGTGGGCAAAAATTGTGGATTTTCTACCTGATTTACACGCCAACCAAATTAATTTAAAAAGTGCGGTGCAATCTGAGGGCGATTTTGAACTTAGCGCAGGCGAGCGTCAGCGCATTGTGTATCATCTTAAGCAATTAATGCCTTGGCGCAAAGGGCCTTATCACCTTTTTGGTATTCATATTGATTGCGAATGGCGTTCTGATTTCAAATGGGATCGCGTGCTACCTCACCTTGCACCATTAAAAGATCGCTTAATTTTAGATGTGGGCTGTGGCAGCGGCTATCATATGTGGCGAATGCTAGGTGAAGGTGCCAAAATGGTGGTAGGCATTGATCCAACAGAACTCTTTTTATGCCAATTTGAGGCTGTGCGTAAATTGTTAAATAATGATCGCCGAGCCAATTTAATTCCCCTTGGTATTGAACAAATGCAACCTTTAGGGGTATTTGATACCGTGTTTTCAATGGGGGTGTTGTATCATCGCAAATCCCCTTTTGAGCATTTCGCTCAATTGAAAAATCAGCTGAGGGCAGGTGGGGAATTAGTACTTGAAACGTTAGTCATTGATGGTGATGAAAACACCGTACTTGTACCGCAAGATCGTTACGCAAAAATGAAAAACGTCTATTTTATTCCTTCTGTCAATGCCTTGATTTTATGGCTAGAAAAGAGTGGATTTCACAATGTGCGTTGTGTTGATGTGGCCGTAACCCGCCTTGAAGAACAACGTAAAACCGAATGGCTAGAAAACGAAAGCCTGATTGATTTCCTTGATCCACAAGATCACAGCAAAACGATTGAAGGCTATCCCGCCCCAAAAAGAGCGGTGATTTTGGCGAATAAATAATGAATGAAAAAAGCACTGCACTTACAAAATCGCTCAAATATGACTTATTTGAGCGATTTTGATATTCTTTCTTAAGAATATAAGCTATTCATTCTCAGTGATGCTTATCTGCTTTTATTCCCTAAAAAAACAAAAAACGCCACTGAGTTCCCTCAATGGCGTTCTTCTCTCATTCAAAACCTGGCGGTGCCCTACTCTCACATGGGAAACTCCCACACTACCATCGGCGTTACAGCGTTTCACTTCTAAGTTCGGCATGGATTTAGGTGGGTCCACTGCACTAACGCCGCCAAGATAATTCTTTCGCTTATCTAAAGCTTATCTCTCTTATCTACAGACTTCAAAGCATTCCGCTCTAAAATCTCTACTCTCTCAATCAAAAACAAGCCAAAACCCTTGAGTGTTGTATAGTTAAGCCTCTCGGGCAATTAGTACTGGTTAGCTCAACGACTCACATCGCTTACACACCCAGCCTATCTACGTCTTAGTCTCAAACAACCCTTACCAACTTAAAGTCGGGGAGAACTCATCTTAAGGCAAGTTTCGTGCTTAGATGCTTTCAGCACTTATCTCTTCCGCATTTAGCTACCCAGCAGTGCCTCTGGCGAGACAACTGGTACACCAGTGATGCGTCCACTCCGGTCCTCTCGTACTAGGAGCAGCCCCTCTCAATTCTCCAACGCCCACGGCAGATAGGGACCGAACTGTCTCACGACGTTCTAAACCCAGCTCGCGTACCACTTTAAATGGCGAACAGCCATACCCTTGGGACCTACTTCAGCCCCAGGATGTGATGAGCCGACATCGAGGTGCCAAACACCGCCGTCGATATGAACTCTTGGGCGGTATCAGCCTGTTATCCCCGGAGTACCTTTTATCCGTTGAGCGATGGCCCTTCCATTCAGAACCACCGGATCACTATGACCTGCTTTCGCACCTGCTCGACTTGTCTGTCTCGCAGTTAAGCTTGCTTATACCATTGCACTAACCTGACGATGTCCGACCGTCATTAGCAAACCTTCGTGCTCCTCCGTTACCCTTTGGGAGGAGACCGCCCCAGTCAAACTACCCACCAGACACTGTCCGAACACCCGTTTCAGGCGCTTCGTTAGAACATCAAACGTTAAAGGGTGGTATTTCAACAACGACTCCACGATAACTGGCGTTACCGCTTCATAGTCTCCCACCTATCCTACACATCAAAATTCAAGGTTCAGTGTCAAGCTATAGTAAAGGTTCACGGGGTCTTTCCGTCTAGCCGCGGGTACACCGCATCTTCACGGCGATTTCAATTTCACTGAGTCTCGGGTGGAGACAGCCTGGCCATCATTATGCCATTCGTGCAGGTCGGAACTTACCCGACAAGGAATTTCGCTACCTTAGGACCGTTATAGTTACGGCCGCCGTTTACTGGGGCTTCGATCAGGAGCTTCTCTTTCGATTACACCATCAATTAACCTTCCAGCACCGGGCAGGCATCACACCCTATACGTCCACTTTCGTGTTTGCAGAGTGCTGTGTTTTTAATAAACAGTTGCAGCCAGCTGGTATCTTCGACTGGTTCATGCTCCATTCGCAAAGAACTTCACACTACGCCAGCGCACCTTCTCCCGAAGTTACGGTGCTATTTTGCCTAGTTCCTTCACCCGAGTTCTCTCAAGCGCCTGAGTATTCTCTACCTGACCACCTGTGTCGGTTTTCAGTACGGTTTAGTAAAGCCTGAAGCTTAGTGGCTTTTCCTGGAAGTGTGGTATCAGTTACTTCAGCTCCGTAGAGCCTCGTCATCATCTCTCTGTGTTGACAGTAGACCGGATTTGCCTAGTCTACCCACCTACCAACTTAAACGTACATTTCCAACAGTACGCTAACCTAACCTTCTCCGTCCCCACATCGCAGCTTTACCAAGTACGGGAATATTAACCCGTTTCCCATCGACTACGCTTTTCAGCCTCGCCTTAGGGGCCGACTCACCCTGCCCCGATTAACGTTGGACAGGAACCCTTGGTCTTCCGGCGAACGGGTTTTTCACCCGTTTTATCGTTACTTATGTCAGCATTCGCACTTGTGATACGTCCAGCAAACCTCTCAATTCACCTTCTTCCGCTTACACAACGCTCCCCTACCCAACAATCTTTCGATTGATGCCGCAGCTTCGGTACTATATTTTAGCCCCGTTACATCTTCCGCGCAGGCCGACTCGACTAGTGAGCTATTACGCTTTCTTTAAATGGTGGCTGCTTCTAAGCCAACATCCTAGCTGTCTAAGCCTTCCCACTTCGTTTCCCACTTAATATAGATTTTGGGACCTTAGCTGGCGGTCTGGGTTGTTTCCCTCTCCACGACGGACGTTAGCACCCGCCGTGTGTCTCCTGTGCAGTACTCTTTGGTATTCGGAGTTTGCATCGGTTTGGTAACCCGGGATGGGCCCCTAGCCGAAACAGTGCTCTACCCCCAAAGGTATTCACACAAGGCTCTACCTAAATAGATTTCGGGGAGAACCAGCTATCTCCCGGTTTGATTGGCCTTTCACCCCCAGCCACAGGTCATCCGCTAATTTTTCAACATTAGTCGGTTCGGTCCTCCAGTTAGTGTTACCCAACCTTCAACCTGCCCATGGCTAGATCACCGGGTTTCGGGTCTATACCTTGCAACTCATCGCCCAGTTAAGACTCGGTTTCCCTTCGGCTCCCTTATTCAGTTAACCTCGCTACAAAATATAAGTCGCTGACCCATTATACAAAAGGTACGCAGTCACCCCAAAGGGCTCCCACTGCTTGTACGTACAGGGTTTCAGGTTCTATTTCACTCCCCTCACCGGGGTTCTTTTCGCCTTTCCTTCACAGTACTGGTTCACTATCGGTCAATCAGGAGTATTTAGCCTTGGAGGATGGTCCCCCCATCTTCAAACAGGATTCCTCGTGTCCCGCCCTACTTCTCGTAAGCTTAGTACCACACGCGATTTTTTAGATACGGGGCTATCACCCTGTTTCGCTTGACTTCCCAGTCAATTCTCCTAAATCACTTGCTATCACTTACTGGCTACTCCGCTTTCGCTCGCCGCTACTCACAGAATCTCGGTTGATTTCTTTTCCTCGGGGTACTTAGATGTTTCAGTTCTCCCGGTTCGCCTTGTTTACCTAGTTTATTCAGTAAACAATGATAGGTTCTTCACCTATCGGGTTTCCCCATTCGGACATCGTGGGTTAAACGCTTCTTATCAACTCACCCACGCTTTTCGCAGATTAGCACGTCCTTCTTCGCCTCTGATTGCCAAGGCATCCGCCCTGTACGCTTTCTCACTTAACTATACAACCTCAAGGATTTTTTCCTTAAAGCTATCATCGTCATTCGTTGAGAATCGCTTACTTGCTTTTGTTCAAGTAAGTCTTCTTCTACTCAGACTTCTTCAATTCAGTGATAAACTTTATCCTTTATCACCGGCTTGAAAGTCTCTTCAGTTTTCAGCTTGTTTTTACATTGTTAAAGAGCAAATAGGATAATACTGATTTTGTGTACTATCATTACTAAATTCTCTGACTAAAATCTATCTTAAGTACACTTACTTAAGACAATCTAAAAGAACTTACTAATGATTTACATCTCATTAAATGATTTGGTGGAGATAAGCGGGATCGAACCGCTGACCTCCTGCGTGCAAGGCAGGCGCTCTCCCAGCTGAGCTATATCCCCAATCATTTCTTCTTCATCACTTGAGTGGTGGGTCTGAGTGGACTTGAACCACCGACCTCACCCTTATCAGGGGTGCGCTCTAACCACCTGAGCTACAGACCCTCAAGGATTCGGGTATTCCTTTGCTTCTCATTGTCTAACATCAATCAACCAATCTGTGTGAACATTCGTCTTCTCTTCGGTAAGGAGGTGATCCAACCGCAGGTTCCCCTACGGTTACCTTGTTACGACTTCACCCCAGTCATGAATCATACCGTGGTAAACGCCCCCCTCTCGGTTAAGCTATCTACTTCTGGTACAACCCACTCCCATGGTGTGACGGGCGGTGTGTACAAGGCCCGGGAACGTATTCACCGCGACATTCTGATTCGCGATTACTAGCGATTCCGACTTCATGGAGTCGAGTTGCAGACTCCAATCCGGACTTAGATGCACTTTCTGAGATTCGCTCACCCTCGCAGGCTCGCTTCCCTCTGTATGCACCATTGTAGCACGTGTGTAGCCCTACTCGTAAGGGCCATGATGACTTGACGTCATCCCCACCTTCCTCCAGTTTATCACTGGCAGTCTCCTTTGAGTTCCCATCTCTACATGCTGGCAACAAAGGATAAGGGTTGCGCTCGTTGCGGGACTTAACCCAACATTTCACAACACGAGCTGACGACAGCCATGCAGCACCTGTCTCAAAGCTCCCGAAGGCACAAACTCATCTCTGAGTTCTTCTTTGGATGTCAAGAGTAGGTAAGGTTCTTCGCGTTGCATCGAATTAAACCACATGCTCCACCGCTTGTGCGGGCCCCCGTCAATTCATTTGAGTTTTAACCTTGCGGCCGTACTCCCCAGGCGGTCGATTTATCACGTTAGCTACGGGCGCCAAGCTCAAAGCTCAACCCCCAAATCGACAGCGTTTACAGCGTGGACTACCAGGGTATCTAATCCTGTTTGCTCCCCACGCTTTCGCACATGAGCGTCAGTATCTCCCCAAGGGGCTGCCTTCGCCTTCGGTATTCCTCCACATCTCTACGCATTTCACCGCTACACGTGGAATTCTACCCCTCCCTAGAGTACTCTAGTAAACCAGTCTGAAATGCAATTCCCAAGTTAAGCTCGGGGATTTCACATCTCACTTAATTTACCGCCTGCGTGCCCTTTACGCCCAGTTATTCCGATTAACGCTCGCACCCTCCGTATTACCGCGGCTGCTGGCACGGAGTTAGCCGGTGCTTCTTCTGTGACTAACGTCAAATCAACGTGCTATTAACACGTCCACCTTCCTCATCACCGAAAGAACTTTACAACCCGAAGGCCTTCTTCATTCACGCGGCATGGCTGCGTCAGGGTTCCCCCCATTGCGCAATATTCCCCACTGCTGCCTCCCGTAGGAGTCTGGGCCGTGTCTCAGTCCCAGTGTGGCTGGTCATCCTCTCAGACCAGCTAGAGATCGCAGGCTTGGTAGGCCTTTACCCCACCAACTACCTAATCCCACTTGGGCTCACCTTATGGCTAGTGGCCTTGCGGTCCCACTACTTTAATCCTCAGATATTACGCGGTGTTAGCCATCGTTTCCAATGGTTATCCCCCTCCATAAAACAGATTCCCAAGCATTACTCACCCGTCCGCCACTCGTCAGCATCGAAAGCAAGCTTTCAACCCGTTACCGTTCGACTTGCATGTGTTAAGCCTGCCGCCAGCGTTCAATCTGAGCCATGATCAAACTCTTCAGTTTAATCTCGCTCAATGAATACATAACGTTATATTCTATTTGAATTTTAAGTTAAGCATCATTGATTTCTAAATTTTAAATCTTTTTGAAAATCAACGAATGCCCACACAGATTGTCTGATTGATTGTTAAAGAGCAAAAAAGAACGACGCGATTTGTATCATCTTCAGTTCTACAACGTCGCGTCGTTGTGTTCGGCGTATTATAGACATCTCGAAAATCTTTGCAAGTGTTTTTTTGTAAAAAATAATAAAAAAACACAAAAATGATGACAACTGATTATTTTAAAATCACACTGATGATTTCTTCTGCAAAGTGCGGTGAAAATTTAGTTAATTTTTATACCGCACTTAATTATTGGCGATTTATCTAAAATAAGCGTGCGTAAGCTTGAAAAGCCAAATTGTTTAAATACCTTTAATAAAGAAGGCTGTTCTTTACTTTCTTTTGTACAATACACCAAATTCTGTTTGACTGTTTTTTGCGTTGGTTCTCCAAGCAAATCCTTGACTCGTTTAGCAATTGCTTTACTTGGATCTAAAAAATATTTCACCTGTGGTAAACAGGCTTTTAGTTCTGCTTTTAGGAATGGGAAATGGGTACAACCTAAAATCACCGTATCTAATGATAAATTCCGTTGCCATTCTTTGACTTCAAATAAAAGTTTTATGGGATCAATGGGATTTCCTTGTAATTTTTCTTCTGCCATTTTCACCAATTCCGTGCTTCCTAGCTTTTCAACAGAACAATGCATTGCGTAATCTTGAATCAGCTTATCTACATAAGGCCGTTTTACTGTACCTTTAGTGGCAAGTAATCCGATAATCCCTGTTTCTGTTTGCTGGGCAGCAGGTTTTACTGCCGGTACTGTACCAACAACTGGGCAAGAAAATTTTTCTCGTAATGCTGGCAAAACGACTGTGCTTGCGGTATTACAAGCTATCACAATTAAATCAATCGGATGTTGTTGCGAAATTTTCTGACAAATCAAGACACAACGTTCAATAATCGCCTGCTCTTCTTTTTCAGAATAAGGAAAAAATGCGTTGTCTAAACAATAAAGGTAATGGCAATAAGGCAAAAGTGTTTTAACTTCACGATATACACTCAAGCCCCCAATGCCAGAATCAAAAAATAAAATGGTAGGCGGATCAGATAAGGTTGTCATTTATTATTAAAAAGCAATTTAAGTTGAGGTGATCTTATACCTTAGTATAGGATATCTCAAGGTAAAGTTTACGCATTGGAATAAATGGTTTTCTCGTCAAGCCAACGCTGAATCAAGGCGTCCGAAAGTTGTGGATATTTGTGAATTATTTCTCTGGCATACTGCTGAACCATTGGGATCATTTTGCGATCGCGCATTAAATTTGCCACTTTAAATTCGGCTACCCCTGTTTGTTTTGTTCCCAACACTTCCCCCGGCCCACGGATTTCAAGATCTTTTTCTGAAATATAAAAACCGTCTTGACTTTCACGTAACACTTGCAGACGTTTTTTTGATACCTTTCCTAATGGTGGTTTATACATTAGTACACAAAACGAGGCCGTACTTCCCCGCCCTACACGTCCACGCAGTTGGTGGAGTTGAGATAAGCCAAGCCGTTCAGCATTTTCGATAATCATCAAACTTGCATTAGGTACATCAACCCCGACCTCAATCACCGTTGTGGCCACAAGAACATCTAGCTCTGCTGCTTTAAAACTTGCCATAATGTCTTGCTTTTCTGTCGGCTTCATTCGTCCATGAACTAAACCAATGCGTAAATTAGGTAAAGCGCTTGTCAGATCTTGCCAAATTGCTTCTGCGGCTTGCGCCTCTAAGACTTCACTTTCATCAATAAGCGTACAAACCCAATATGCTTGACGTTTTTCATTCACACAAGCCTGATACACGCGCGCAACAATTTCAGCACGGCGTTCTTCTGAAATCGCAACCGTTGTAATGGGCGTTCTTCCCGGTGGCAATTCATCAATAATAGAGGTATCCAAATCAGCATAAACTGTCATCGCTAAGGTGCGCGGAATCGGGGTTGCTGTCATTATCAGTTGATGTGGATAATTTCCTGATTTTTCACCTTTTTCCCGTAACATTAAACGCTGATGTACGCCAAATCGGTGCTGTTCATCAATAATCACTAAAGCGAGATCATTAAATTCTACATCCTGCTGAAATAAGGCGTGCGTACCAACAATCATCTGCACTTCACCTGATTTCATCTGTTCTAATACGGTTTGGCGTGCCTTACCTTTCACTTTTCCAGCAAGCCAACCGACCTTGATACCGAAAGGCTCAAGCCAATGTTGAAAATTGACAAAATGCTGTTCAGCCAAAATTTCCGTCGGTGCCATTAATGCCACTTGCCTTTGGTTATCAATTGCGACGAGTGCGGATAACGCTGCAACCAAGGTTTTCCCTGATCCCACATCACCTTGCACCAATCGCATCATTGGATAAGGCTTTTGTAAATCTTGCTCAATATCCTGCACAACACGATGTTGTGCATTAGTTGGGGTAAATGGCAAACGCTGTAAAAAGTGCTGTTTTAGATCCGTTTGATAGTGCAAGGGCAAAGCAAAAAATTGCTGAATATTTGACCGCACTTTTTGCATTGCTAAATTATGAGCTAATAATTCTTCAAAAATTAATCGCACTTGCGCTGGGTGCTGTCCCTTTTCGAGCATTTCCAGCGAAACATCGGGTGGCGGACGATGCAAAAATCGGATCGCCTCTTTCAAACTGTATGGATAAGGATTAAATTCATCAGGCAGAATTTCTGGCAACTGGATTTTATCTAACAACGCCAGCGCTTGATCGGTAAGTTTTCGTAAAGCGTTTTGCTTTAAACCTTCAGTAGTAGAATAAATGGGGGTAAGCGTTTCTGCCATAACTAAAGGAGCATCATCACGAATAATTTGATATTCAGGGTGATGAATTTCCGCCATAAAACGACCACGCTTAATTTCACCGAAGGCTTTTACCCGTGTTCCTACCTGAAAACTGTTACGCATTGCAACGTTAAAATTGAAAAAACGTAAAGTTAATTTTGATGTGCCATCAGACACCACGACGATTAGAATTGGGCGACGTCCAAACTGCACTTCACAGAGCTGAACTGTCGCACTGATCGTCGCATATTGCTCAGGACGAAGATCAATAATAGGCGTAATGCGTGTACGATCTTCATAACGAGTCGGTAAATGAAAGAGAAGATCTTGTAGATTATTAATACCAATTCGGCTTAATTTCGCCGAAACTGCCGCTCCCACGCCTGATAGAGTAGTAAGCGGTACAGCCCCAAGAATATCTGTTGTCATTAGCGATTAATATTACGTTCAATACTGACAAAACCCGGCGTTGTCTTGATTTTTCGCATAATTTGGCTTAAATGATGGGTATCTTTTGCGGTAAGCAATACGACAATTTGATATAAACGTCCGTCTTGCTCTTCCGTCCAAATGCTATGAATATTACTGTCCATTGCGGAAATATTCGATGTCAAATTAGGCAACGCCCCTTGCTGATTAATCATTTCAATGCGTAATTCTGTTTCGAAATCGACTTTATTCTCACTATTTTCCCAAGTAACAGGTGTATAATGCTCTTTATTTTCTTCATGATTACGCAAATTTGCACAAGCTTCATGATGTACAACAAGTCCTTTGCCGGGACTCGCATAAGCCATAATTGGATCGCCCGGAATAGGATGGCAACATTGTGCGAATGTTGTTAATAAATTTTCTGAACCATTAATGGCAAAAATGCTTTTATTATTACTTAGATCGCCATCGGTATCAATTTCAATGCTTTCACCAAGTAAACGATAGGCAATGACTGCACTCATCTGATTGCCTAAGCCAATTTCAGCTAATAAATCCTCAAAACGATTAAGTTTAAGTTCATTTAGCAACGTATTAATACGTTGTGGTGAAATCTGTTCTAATTTATGTGGCAATAAGGCATTCGTGAGCTGACGTTTACCTAATAGAATAGCGGTATCTGAACGCATATTTTTCAAGGCATGACGAATATTAGAACGTGCTTTTGCGGTAACCACAAAATTAAGCCAAGCCACATCAGGACGCGCATTTAACGCGGTGATAATTTCTATTGTTTGTCCTGATTGTAACGGTTGAGAGAGTGGGTAAGGTTTGCGATCAACATTTACTGCGACACACGCATTACCAATATCAGAATGAACCGCATAGGCAAAATCAACTGCTGTTGCCCCTACAGGCAATTCAACAATGCGTCCTTTCGGGGTAAAGACATAAATTTCTTTCGGGAAAAATTCTGATTTTACGCTTTCAATAAATTCAAAAGAATTCCCCGCACTTTGTTGCAATTCGATCAGGCTTTGTAACCAACGTTGTGCGCGAATTTGTGCCGTGGTGCTATCATTCTTACCGCCTTGTTTATATGCCCAATGAGCAGCCACCCCCATTTCTGCCATTTGATCCATTTCTTCTGTACGAATCTGCACTTCCACCGGCACGCCGTGTGGACCAATCATAGAAGTATGTAAGGATTGATAGCCATTTGCTTTCGGCACAGCAATATAATCTTTCACTCGACCGGGACGTGGCTTATATAAGCTGTGCATTTGTCCTAGCACACGGTAGCAAGTATCGACATCTTTCACTACCGCACGGAAAGCATAAATGTCCATAATGGAATGAAATTGCTGATCTTTGAGGCGCATTTTTTGGTAAATGGCATAAAGGTGTTTTTCTCGCCCAAAGACGCGTGCATCAATACCCACATCCCCCAGACGTCCTTTAATTTCATCGGAAATCCGCTCAATCATATCTTTGCGGTTACCACGCGCAATTTTTATTACTTTTTGTAATACCGCATAACGCTGCGGGTGCATCGCTTCAAAACCGAGATCTTCTAGCTCATTTTTAATATGTTCTATCCCTAAACGATGAGCAAGAGGAGCGTAAATTTCAAGGGTTTCTTTCGCAATCCTACGCCGTTTATCCGGGCGTAATGCGCCAAGTGTGCGCATATTATGGGTGCGATCAGCCAATTTAATAAGCACAACACGAATATCTCGTGTCATTGCCAAGATCATTTTACGGAAGTTCTCTACTTGCGCCTCTTGGCGGGTGCGAAATTTGAGTTTATCTAATTTAGAAACACCTTCTACAATTTCAGCAACACTCGTACCAAATTCAGCTTCAAGCTGAGCCTCGGTATAAGGTGTATCTTCAATCACATCATGCAACAACGCTGCCATCACCGCTTCGTGATCTAAACGCATTTCCGCAATAATGGAGGCCACCGCAACAGGGTGTGTGATGTAGGGCTCACCGCTAGAGCGAGACTGTCCTTCGTGCGCATCTCTTGCGATAATATATGCACGTCTTACTAATTCAATTTGTTCAGCAGGCAAGTAGCCGCGAATAATATGCTCTAAACGTTCAAATAAGTACAAAGGACACCTAACTTTTTATTCAAATTTTATTGCGAAGGATAAAAATAAAACAAAAAACTACCGCACTTTTATCGCTTATGAAGATAATAAAGATACTGCGTGATGTTCTGTTGCCTCTTGCTCTAAGGCATCTTGACGCTCGTGCGCATTCATAATTTCATTATTGATCAAGCCTTTCTCAATCTCACGCAATGCAATGACTGTTGGCTTGTCATTGTCTTCTGGCACCAAAGGTTGGCGAATATGCAATTGTAATTCTCTTGCACGGCGTGCTGCGGTTAAAATTAAATCAAAACGGTTACCAATTTGTTCTACCGCATCTTGCACTGTTACACGAGCCATAAATTTACTCCAATCAGTTAAACTTCTTCAATAAATAAAAGGGATCTAATGATACTAAAATGTCAATTATTTTGCCAGTAATTGATGAATTAAAGCGATATTTTGCGTTTGTTGATAGCTTTTGGTTAAACATTCGGCGCGTAAAATATGCTGTAAATCTGCCACAGCTTGTTCAAAATTATCATTAATAATCACATAATCATATTCATCATAATGAGATATTTCACTGGTGGCTTTTGCCATTCGATCGGCAATCACTTCTGCGCTATCCTGTCCACGTCCAATTAAACGGCGCTCTAATTCACTCACAGAAGGAGGCAAAATAAAAATACTTTTTACACTCGGTAATTTGGCACGAATTTGTTGCGCCCCTTGCCAATCAATATCTAAAAAAACATCAATGCCTTGCGCCAAACTTTTTTCAATCGTTGGTAAGGAGGTGCCATAATAATTTCCGCCAAATACGTTGGCATATTCTAAGAATAAATCTTGTTCAATTAAATGCTCAAATTCCGCTTTACTCACAAAATGATAATGCACGCCATCCACTTCGCCTGGGCGTGGTGAGCGGGTGGTATGGGAAACAGAAACCATCATTTTACGCCCTGTTTCTTTTGCTAATAATGCGGCGATTAAAGATGATTTTCCCGCACCACTTGGGGCAGAAATAATATAAAGGTTACCTTGGCTCATTGTTTATCCTCAATTTTCATCAAATTATGCTCATTATGCCGATAAATCAGAAAAAAATCATTAGGGGCAGGGGATATTTTTCGTGATAACTGCGTTGAATGTGGTTCATTTAGCATAACTCAACTTCGCCACTTTCGCCTTGCTCTCACAAAAATAGCCCCCCGCTCAACGGCGAAATAAATTATCAACAATCCCTAAAAGTGCGGTGTTTTTTTACTTAATATTGACAAAATAAAAACAAGCTAACTGGCTGATCCGCAAAGTTTTGATGTAGATCACAAATGTTTTACGGTTTTCTTGCGAGTTAGTTTCACCCTATCTAAAAAGCGTGCTATAATCCGCAGCGAACGGAAAATAGAAATTCTTTCTATGCACCGTAACCCTTTTGTTTAACTTAAATTATAGGTGAAAAACTTATGGCAATTAAAATTGGTATCAATGGTTTTGGCCGTATCGGTCGTATCGTATTCCGTGCAGCACAACAACGTGATGACATCGAAGTAGTAGGTATCAACGATTTAATCGACGTTGAATATATGGCATATATGCTAAAATATGATTCAACTCACGGTCGTTTTGATGGCACAGTTGAAGTAAAAGATGGCCATTTAGTGGTAAACGGTAAAACTATCCGTGTTACCTCTGAGCGCGATCCTGCAAACTTAAAATGGAACGAAATTGGTGTTGATATTGCTGTTGAAGCAACAGGTATCTTCTTAACTGATGAAACTGCTCGTAAACACATTGAAGCGGGTGCGAAAAAAGTTGTATTAACCGGTCCATCTAAAGATGCGACACCAATGTTTGTAAACGGCGTAAACTTTGATACTTATGCAGGTCAAGATATCGTTTCAAACGCCTCTTGTACAACAAACTGTTTAGCACCATTAGCGAAAGTAATCAACGACAAATGGGGAATCAAAGACGGTTTAATGACCACTGTTCACGCAACCACAGCAACCCAAAAAACAGTTGATGGCCCTTCAGCGAAAGACTGGCGTGGTGGTCGTGGTGCGGCTCAAAACATCATTCCATCTTCAACAGGTGCAGCAAAAGCAGTAGGTAAAGTTATTCCTGAGTTAAACGGTAAATTAACAGGTATGGCATTCCGTGTTCCAACACCAAATGTTTCTGTTGTTGATTTAACTGTAAACCTTGAAAAACCAGCAACTTACGCTGAGATCTGTGCAGAAATCAAACGTGCTTCTGAAAACGAATTAAAAGGCGTTTTAGGCTACACTGAAGATGCAGTAGTATCAACAGACTTCAACGGTTGTGCATTAACTTCTGTATTTGATGCAGAAGCAGGTATCGCATTAACTGATACTTTCGTTAAATTAGTATCTTGGTACGATAACGAAACAGGTTATTCAAACAAAGTATTAGACTTAGTAGCTCATATTCACAACTACAAAGGCTAATTAGAAATCATTTAAAATTAAGCCGCACTTTTAAAGTGCGGTTTTTTTTCACCAAATTTTTCTCGCTGATTTATTCTTGCTTCTCTCTATTTGCCTTTCTCTGGAAAAACATTTCTTTTCTTCATAGCAAAAAATGAACAACTGTTCGCTCGTTAAAACTGTTACATCGCTCACAAAATCACTGATTATCCGCATTTTTCAGCGGATTTTTCTCGCTTTTTATTGGATTAACGATTATATTTAGCCTACAACTGTACGCTAAAAAATCATAATTAGGTAAATAGGATAAAGAAGAATGACAAATACCCTTGATTTTCATTTTGTGAGCCGTTTTCAACAGCAAGCAAAAACATTAAAAAGTAACACCGCACTTCGTTATTTTGAAAATCAACAATGGCACGATATTTCTTGGGCTGACTTTCAACAGCAAGTAAACGCGCTTTCTCTTGCGCTGCTTGCTCATCATATTGATGTACAAGATAAAATTGGTATTTTTGCACACAATATGCCGCGCTGGACAGTCGCTGATATTGCCACTTTGCAAATTCGCGCTGTTACCGTGCCTATTTACGCCACAAACACCGCGCAACAAGCGGCATTTATCATTAATGATGCTGATATTAAAATTCTGTTTGTTGGCGATCAAGAACAGTACGATCAAGCCCTACAAATTGTTGCAGATTGTCCGCAGTTACAACATATTGTGGCGATGAAAGACAGCATTCAGCTGCACGATCACCCACAGGCTTGCCGTTGGGCAGACTTTGTCGCAACAGGCTCGTGCACGAATCCCGCAGAATTACAACAGCGTCTTGATGAAAAACAACTCAATGATCTATTTACCCTGATTTATACTTCTGGCACCACAGGCGAGCCAAAAGGCGTAATGTTGGATTATGCCAACCTTGCTCATCAGCTAAAAGCCCACGATCAAGCATTGAAGCCGATTACAGAACAGGACGTTTCTCTTTCTTTTCTGCCGTTCTCTCATATTTTTGAACGTGCGTGGGTGGCCTATGTGCTACACCGTGGCGCAGTGAATTGTTATATTGAAAACACCGATCAAGTGCGTGCGGCATTAAGTGAAATCCGTCCGACATTAATGTGTGCCGTACCACGTTTTTACGAAAAAATTTACACCGCTATTCACGATAAAGTGCAGCAAGCACCCAAACTTCGCCGTACGCTATTTAGCTGGGCGATGAATGTGGGGCATCGTTATTTTGATCGCAAAAGCCAAAAACTGCCTATTCCATTTGGGCTTAAACAGCAATTTTTCTTAGCGGATAAATTAGTGTTGAGCAAATTACGCCACTTGCTCGGTGGACGTATTCGTATGATGCCCTGTGGCGGTGCAAAATTAGATCCCACTATTGGGCTATTTTTCCACAGCATTGGCATTAACATTAAGCTGGGCTATGGTATGACAGAAACCACCGCTACCGTTTCTTGCTGGGAAGATGATCATTTTGAGCCAAATTCTATCGGCAAGTTAATGCCCGGCGCCGAGGTTAAAATTGGCGAAAACGATGAAATCCTAGTGCGTGGCGAGATGGTTATGCGTGGTTATTACAAAAAACCAGCGGAAACTGCTGCCGCCTTTACCGCTGATGGTTTTTTGAAAACTGGTGATGCTGGTAAATTAGATGAGCAAGGACATCTCTACATCACGGATCGCATTAAAGAGCTGATGAAAACCTCAAACGGTAAATATATTGCCCCTCAACATATTGAAGGAAAAATTGGAAAAGATAAATTTATCGAACAAATTGCCGTGATTGCTGATGCGAAAAAATATGTTTCTGCCTTGATCGTGCCTTGTTTTGCCTCTTTAGAAGAATATGCGAAAAAACTCAATATTAAATATCAAGATCGAATGGAGTTGCTCAAACATTCTGAAATTATTCAGCTTTTTGAAAAACGTTTAAATGAATTGCAAAAAGAGTTAGCAAGCTTTGAACAAATAAAAAAATTCACCTTGCTACCAGAAGCCTTTACTACCGCGATGAATGAAATTACCCCCACATTGAAACTACGTCGAAAAGTGATTTTGGAACGTTACAAAGCGCAAATTGAAGCAATGTATCAATAAGAAACCAAGTGCGGTGATTTTTCACCGCATTTTCCATTCTTTATTTCTCTTCACAACAGCAAAAACTCGCAAATTTTCCACCGCACTTTATTTTTATAAACTTTGATCTACATCAATAAAACTGACAATTTATTGAGAACAATTCTCATAAACAAAGATGCAAATTGCCTAGTAAAATCAACTTCCCCACGTCATTTCGCTCAAAAAACAAGCTAAAAAACCTTATTTTTTATCAGTTGAATTTGGTAAAAATCTATATATAGTGCTTTTCAAAACATAAAAACACAATATATAGGGGTTATACAATGAGTTCGTTTTTTGTCATCAAACGCGATAGTTCACGCGCGCAATTTGATATTCAACGCATCATCAATGCAATTCGTAAAGCAGCCTTAGCCGTTGGCATTCATAATGAGGATTATTGCCACACAATGGGACAACAGATTGCCAATGACATTTTTGCACAATATCAGCAAGACATTGATATTAACGAAATCCAACAATTGGTTGAAAATCAGTTAATGACAAGTGCTTATCCGCAAGTCGCACGGGCTTATATTGAATATCGCCACGATCGAGATTTAGCACGCGAAAAACGTAGTCAGCTCACCCAAGATATTGAAGGACTGATTGAACAAAGTAATGTGGAATTACTCAATGAAAACGCGAACAAAGATGCTAAAGTCATTCCTACGCAACGGGATTTACTTGCCGGTATTGTGGCGAAGCATTATGCAAAGCGTTATATTCTACCTCGTGATGTCGTAGAAGCGCACGAAAAAGGCGAAATCCACTACCACGATTTAGATTATGCCCCATTCTTTCCAATGTTTAATTGTATGTTGGTGGATCTCAAAGGAATGCTCACGCACGGTTTTAAAATGGGCAATGCGGAGATTGAACCACCTAAATCAATTGGCACCGCTACCGCAGTAACCGCCCAAATTATTGCACAAGTGGCGAGCCATATTTATGGCGGAACCACAATTAATCGTATTGATGAAGTACTTTCCCCTTATGTTCAGCTGAGCTATGAAAAGCATTTAAAAACCGCCCAACAATGGAATGTCCCTGAACCAGAAAATTATGCGAACGCCTTGATTGAAAAAGAATGTTTTGATGCCTTTCAATCATTGGAATATGAAGTCAATACCCTACATACCTCCAACGGACAGACCCCTTTTGTTACCTTTGGTTTCGGTTTAGGAACAAGTTGGCAAGCCCGTTTAATTCAACAAGCCATTTTGCGTAATCGTATTCGTGGCTTAGGAAAAAATCACAAAACCCCCGTCTTTCCTAAATTGGTTTTCACGATTAAAAAAGGAATAAATCAGCAAAATAACGATCCCAATTATGATATTAAACAACTGGCTTTAGAATGTGCTTCCAAACGGATGTATCCTGATATTCTTAACTATGATCAAGTGGTTAAGGTAACGGGATCATTTAAAGCACCAATGGGCTGTCGCAGTTTCTTAGGCGCTTATGAGGAAAATGGTGAGCTTATTCACGATGGGCGTAATAATCTCGGTGTGGTTAGTCTAAATTTACCGCGTATTGCACTCGAGGCTCAAGGTAATGAACAACGTTTTTACGCATTACTTGATGAACGCCTTGCTATTGCGAAAAAAGCCTTAATGACACGTATTGCACGTCTCGAAAACACCAAAGCACGGGTTGCCCCTATTCTCTATATGGAAGGGGCTTGCGGGGTTCGCTTAAATGCGGATGATAATGTCGCCACTATCTTTAAGCAAGGACGCGCTTCCATTTCCCTAGGTTATATTGGTATCCACGAAACCATTAACGCCCTTTATCAAAAAAGTCATATTTATGATGATGAATATCTACGTCAAAAAGGCATCGCTATTGTAGAATATTTAAGCAATGCTGCAAAACAATGGCAACAAGACACAGGCTATGCCTTTAGCCTTTATTCCACACCAAGTGAAAATTTATGTGATCGCTTCTGCCGCCTAGATACCAAGCAATTTGGCATCATTCAAGGGGTAACGGATAAGGGATACTACACCAACAGCTATCATCTTGACGTAGAGAAAAAGGTCAATCCCTACGATAAACTCGACTTTGAAATGCCTTATCCCCCATTAGCAAGTGGAGGCTTTATTTGTTATGGCGAATACCCAAATATTCAACACAATCTCAAAGCCTTAGAAGATGTTTGGGATTATAGCTACGACCGCGTGCCTTATTACGGGACAAACACGCCCATCGATGAATGCTATGAATGCGGTTTCACGGGCGAATTCCATTGCACCAGCAAAGGCTTTACTTGCCCTAAATGTGGTAATCACGACAGTGAAAAAGTCTCTGTTACTCGCCGTGTTTGTGGTTATCTCGGTAGCCCCGATGCACGCCCGTTTAATGCGGGTAAACAAGAAGAGGTGAAAAGAAGAGTGAAACATTTATAATTGGAGAATGGAGTGAGAATTTTGTTTAAGGTTAAATTGCTTTTTTCTTTATGATTGATAACGGATTTTGCCGTTGGCAACTTCCTTTCTTTTGCTTACCCAAAAGAAAGGAAGCAAAGAAAAGGGAACCCCGATCAAACCGCTTTTTCCTCATTCCAATAAAATTTTCTTAACGAAAAATCAGCCTGATGTTCGCTTCGCTCTCGCTCGGCGTGATTTTTCTAAAAATTTTATCTCCATTCGGGCGGTTTGGACGGGGAATGCGGTTAGGGCGAATTTTAAAGTGCAGTGGTAATTTTGAGATTTTTTACACCTCGTGAAAAATCACCGTGCTTTTCCTTTAAAAACGGAAAAATATAAAACTGTTTCCTATATCAATTTTAAATAAAATGAGTAAAAGTGAAAGAATTAACTTCCCGTGTAAATTGCCTTCATTTTTAACAAATTTTTAGAAAAGTAACGCCTGAACGCAGCGTAGCGAGTATGGGCTTACTTTTCGTTAAGAAAATTTGTTAAAAATGAAGAACAGCAATTTAGTCGGGGGCTTTTTTCTTTGCCTACTTTCTTTTGAGCAAACAAAAGAAAGTAGGTCGCTCAACGAGCGAAATCCGTTATTAATCACAAAGAAAAAATTAATTATTCAAGATAAACAATAAAATAAAATGAACTATCTCCAATATTACCCCGTTGATATCGTAAACGGTGAAGGCACACGTTGCACACTCTTTGTCAGTGGTTGCGAACACGCTTGCAAAGGTTGCTATAACCAAAAAAGCTGGTCATTTAGTGCTGGTGTGCGATTTGATAAAGCAATGGAAGATCAAATTATCCGTGATCTTCAAGATCAACGTATTAAACGGCAAGGACTCAGTTTATCAGGCGGAGATCCCCTCCACCCACGCAACGTGCCAACTTTACTCGACTTAGTCAAACGCATCAAAACAGAATGCCCTGACAAAGACATCTGGCTTTGGACAGGCTATCAACTTGCGGAACTCAATGAATTACAACGCGAAATGTTACCTTATATTGACGTACTGATTGATGGTAAATTTATTCAAGAACAAGCCAATCCCTCTTTAATATGGCGAGGATCGGCTAATCAGGTCATTTATCGCTTTAAACTGAAGTGAAATAATGAGTAAGTGTAATAAATAGTTACTATTTATACATTTAGCTAAACTACTCTATGCTCTTTAATATCAAGCTGTTCCCTTGCTTCCCTAATTGATTGATACGAACAGGCAGTCCCTCTTTCTTCTCTATCATCTTCGCAGTCTCCGCTAAATATTCTTGAAAGTGCGCTGTTTTGCGGTGCTGTTCATAGGCTTTGGCATCAGCATAAATTTCAAAAAACAGCCATTGATTTGGCGAATTTCTCTCTGTTCCTGCTGCAATTAGCCAACTCTCCTCTTCTTTTTCTATTGCAATTTGCATTTCATTTTTCACGATTTGAGCAAACTCAACTTGATACTCGGGTTTAACACGAACTTTCACCAAGTTTGTTTGCATTGCTTTGTGAGGTATAAAGGCTTCATCAGCCCAAAACTGCAAGGTTAATGGTGTAAATTTTTTATGGTCGGTCAGAATTTTTGGCGATTGCGCTAAAAAATAATGGTATTGTGGCGAATTTTTATGTATTTGATAGGCAGTTTCATCAGCATATAACTCTAGCATATAGCCTATTTGAGGATTATCTTTGGATTGTAGGGCAATCATCGCTAAAGTGCCTTTTTCATTTTTGATGGAAGTTTCAATATTATGCCGTGCCACTTGATCATAAGCGGAGTTTTGCCCCCTGACGATACCAAGCTCAAAGAAGTTCATAATCGGAACAGCCTCAACATTTAAGCTTGTAAAAAGGGTCAGTACGATGATTAATTTTTCCATTTCTTATTCCTTAAAAAAGACGGCGAAAAATCCACGTTTTCCGCTGTCTTTCATTTTATTTATAAAATCCAATTACCAAGGCTGCGTGCTTGGACCAATAGTAATTTCACTGATTGCGGTATCTTCAGGCTGGCTCAAGGCAAACAACACGGCATTTGCTACACGTTCAGCGGGAATTTCATAAGTGTCATACAGCTCACGATAGCCTTTGGAAACCTGTTCATTAGTGATGCCTGCCAGCAATTCCGACTGCACAGCGGCGGGATAAATGGTAGTGGTGCGGATATGAGTACCAGCTTGCGCTGATTCCATTCTAAGGGCTTCCATAATGGCTTTCACCGCCCATTTAGTGCCACAATACACTGCTGCGCCTGGATAAATTTTCAACCCTGCCACAGAGGAGGTAGTGATGACTTGCCCTGATTTTTGTGCTTCAAAAGTGGGCAACACGGCGGCAATACCGTTCAACACACCTTTTATATTCACGTCCACCATAGTATCCCAATTGTCTGTTTCTAAAGCCGAAAGCGGCGAATTGGGCATTAAACCCGCATTTAAAAAAATGGCATCGACTTTGCCAAAACGGTCTTTGGCAAGTTGCACAAGAGATTGATTGCTTTCAGGTTTGACTACATCAATCACTCGATAGACTGCCTCACCGCCATTTTCTGCAATTTTATCAACAATGGCTTTAAGTTTGTCTTCACGACGAGCGCCCAAAACGATTTTTGCACCGGCTTCTGCCAATTTATAGGCTGTGGCTTCACCAATGCCTGATGATGCCCCCGTGATGATAACGACTTTATCTTGAATATTGTGCATTTTTTGCTCCTATTTTAGTAACAAAATACATTGACCTTATATTAAGTGTGGTCAAATTTTATGAGATTTTTATCTCTTTTATTTTCAAACAATATAAGCATTTTATGCTACCCTCTGAAAAACTGGATTTTCCACTATTCCGCTTAATTCACCATTTCAATTAAAGCATTTGCGATAAATTTGGCAGTAAACTCACGAACCTGATAATCCGCTAACTTTTTATGAAAAAACACATCTTCTGCCAAAATCTTCTGCAAAGCGGTTTTATTTTCTACTTGGGCAAGAATGACTCCCCCTTTGTGATCAGCATATGGCCCAAATAAAAGAAACACGCCAGTCTCTGCATACTTTTTCAGCCAAACTCGATGCGCCTCTAACAAAGCATTCACCACATTATTTGTGGGATCTAATGAAATTTGTACTAAAAACATACCGCACTTTCCTTAATTCTGGGCTTGAATAATTTTGGATAAACGCGCTGCGTGAGCAAAGGCTTTTTCACGCACCAATGCAAGCTGTTCCGCTGTGCTGACATTAGGAATCGTCATCATTCCATTAGAATATACAGGAGGTAACCACTGCATTTGACAAAGGTTCGCTAGCTGTTTAAATGCAGGTAAAAATTGCTCTATACTATGACACATTGCACCATCAGGTTGATACTGTTCCGCTGCGGCTCCCGTGGTAAAAGAAATGAGCAACTTTTTACCAGCTAATTTGCCACCTGTACTGCCGTGTGCAAAGCCATACACAAATACATCATCTACCCATTTTTTCAACAGCGCTGGATAGCTATACCAATAAAAAGGAAACTGCAATACAATGGTGTCAGCATTAAGCAAGCGGTTTTGTTCCGCTACCACATCAATTTGATAATTTGGATAAACTAAATCTAGACGCATAACTTCTGCCTGCGGTAAGGCTTTTTCTAGCTGGGTGAGAATTTCACGATTCGCCACGGAATGATCTAAATTAGGGTGGCCTGAAATAATTAATACTGGGTTCATTATTATTCCTTATTATTTTCTGAATTAATTTGATGCGTAGTATAGACTTACCTCATTGGTTAAACTAGACTAATAATAAATAAAACAGAATTAGGTAAAAACTAATAATGGATAGCTCAACCTACCAACAATTACGTATTTTCCACGCTATCGCTCGTGCTGGTAGCATCAGCGCAGCAGCGCGTATATTAGGAATAACGACCCCTTCTGCTAGTCAAGCCTTGAAACTCCTTGAACAAAAAATGGATATGCCGCTGTTTTGGCGGAATACTCGCCGTGTGATACTAACAGATGCAGGACAACGATTACTTAGCCAAACAGGTTCATTAATAACACAGCTAGAACACAACTTTAACACCCTTATCAGCGAAGAACACGAACCTACTGGAGTGGTGAAAATTACCCTTTCTCGTTTTGCTTACCGCCTGATTATTCAGCCTTATTTAGCCGAATTTAACCAACTTTATCCACATATTTGTTTAGATATTTCTATCTATGACGGTACCGTAGATTTGGTGCAAGCAGGCTATGATTTTGGGATCCGCTTTAGTGATAAAATTGATGAAAATATGGTGGCACGGCAATTATTACCGTCCTTTCAAGAAGGATTATATGTTTCCAAAGACTACCTGAAAAAATACGGCGAACCACAAAGAAATAATTTGCATCAGCACCGTTTGATTGGATACCGCTTCATCACCACTGGACAAATCTTACCGCTGATTTTGGAACAGGATGGCGAAAGTGTGAGCGTGGAAATGCCTATATCAGTTATCTGTAACGACATAGACGCTATTGCCGATGGTATGCGTGCAGGTTTGGGTATTGGCCGCTTATTCACTCCAATTTATCAACAATTACCCGATAAAAACAACTTTATTCCCATATTACAAAGTTACTGGAGAAACTACCCGCCTGTATATCTCTATTACCCACAAGCCAGTCAGAAAATAAAACGCGTGGCAGCGGTGATTAAGTTTTTAGTGGACAAAATGACAGATAGGGTGAAATAAACAGTTTCATATGGGAAATTTTAATATAAAAAAGCACCGCACTTCAAAATTCCCCAATCCAAACGTTTTGCCAAGAAAATTTTATCGAAATGAAGAAAAAGCTTTTCAGAGTTCCCTTTTCCTTGCTTATTTTCTTTTCGGTACACAAAATAAAGTAGTTTCTCAACGAACAAAATCAGTTATTAATTACCAAGCAAATTAACGCTAGAAAATTATCCAAACATCTCACAACTAGTTTGCCAAATTCGCTCGGCAATGACTTCGGGACGTTCTGATCTTAATTCACATAATGCATTGAAGGTTTCTCGGATACGAATTGGGCGATTGGGCTGACCTTGAAAACCAAATACGGGCATATCCGGGCTGTCGGTTTCAAGCAATAAGCTATCTAAAGGCAGACGTTTAATGGTTTCACGAGTTTTGTTCGCACGCGCATAGGTAATCACACCGCCTACGCCAATTTTATAGCCTAAATCGACAAAGCGTTTGGCTTGTTCATAACTGCCTGAGAAACCGTGTACCACGCCCGTAATGCTAAGTTGGGCGTTTTTTAAAAAACGATAAAGATCCTCGTGAGATTTGCGTGAATGTAAATTCACTGGTAATTGATTGTCTTTCGCTAAATGAAGTTGAGCTTCTAAAAATTCGCATTGTTTTTGCCATAATGCAGGCGTTAATAGCTCAGGTACGCCTTTTTCTAAGCCAATTTCAGCTACCGCAGTCAGATTGTTAGAACGCTGAGCAAGCCGCTGCGCCAATAGGTCTAAATCTGCTAAGCGATGCCGAGCAATATATAATGGATGTAAACCCAAGCCATAATAAAGCTGTTTAGGATAAAGTGCGGTGAGTTTTTCAATATTATTAAAATCTTCTGCTTGCACTGCCACCACTAACATTTTCTCAACGCCAGCTTGTTGGCTTTCTTCAATCAGTTCCGCCAAAGGCTGTTGAGTGCTAGCCAATAAATAATCAAGATGAGTGTGAGTATCAAAAAATGGCACGAGAATTCCTAAAGTAAGTCTATAAGTTAAAAAGGAGGCAAGCCTCCTTTTATTTCGTCAATCTTATTCAACTGTAACAGACTGAATGACAATATCGTCCACAGGAACATCTTGGTGGAAGCCTTTATTGCCGGTTTTTACACCTTTGATTTTATCTACGACATCCATACCGTCCACAACTTCACCAAATACGGCATAGCCCCAATCTTGTACCACTTCTTTACCAAACATTTGTTTAGAACGGTAATCCAAGAACGTATTATCTGCTACATTAATAAAAAACTGTGCTGTTGCAGAATGCGGATCAGAGGTGCGAGCCATTGCGATAGTCCCACGTTTATTGCTTAAACCGTTATTGGCTTCGTTTTTGATGGGCGCATTGGTATTTTTTTCCTTCATTCCCGCTTCCATTCCACCACCTTGGATCATAAAGCCGTTAATAACACGGTGGAAAATTGTGTTATCATAAAACCCATTTTTACAATAGGTTAAAAAATTTTCGCTGGTAAGTGGCGCTTTTTCGCTATTTAAAGTAAGTTTGATATCACCCAAATTGGTGTGTAAAGTAACCATTGTCATCGTTATATTCCTCTAACTGATAAAGGCGGTTATTATTTCATAAAAGTGCGGTATAATTCCAGCTCATTTATTTTGTCTAATTCATCATTTCAAGAGAAACAAACAAATGCTAAAAATTTTCAATACATTAAGCCGAGAGAAAGAAATTTTTACTCCCATTGAAGCCAATAAAGTAGGAATGTATGTGTGCGGTGTTACCGTTTATGATTTATGCCATATCGGACACGGACGCACTTTTGTTTGTTTTGATGTGATTGCGCGTTATTTACGCTATTTGGGTTACGATCTCACTTATGTACGCAACATTACCGATGTGGATGACAAGATCATTAAACGCGCATTAGAAAATAAAGAAACCTGTGAGCAATTAGTGGATCGAATGGTCGCTGAAATGTATCGTGACTTTGATGCGCTCAACATTTTACGCCCAAATATTGAACCAAGAGCCACCCATCATATTCCTGAAATTATTGATATTGTTGAAAAATTAATTCAACGTGGCCACGCTTATGTAGCAGAAAATGGCGATGTGATGTTCGATATAGAAAGTTTCCCACAGTATGGCAAACTTTCTCGCCAAGATCTCACTCAATTACAAGCCGGGGCAAGGATTGAAATTTCTGAAATCAAGAAAAACCCAATGGATTTTGTGTTATGGAAAATGTCTAAACCCAATGAACCAAGTTGGGATTCTCCGTGGGGAAAAGGTCGCCCGGGTTGGCATATTGAATGCTCAGCAATGAATAGTAAACAACTTGGGGATCATTTTGATATTCACGGTGGTGGCTCAGATTTAATGTTCCCACACCACGAAAATGAAATTGCGCAATCTTGCTGTGCGCACGATGGCGAATACGTCAATTACTGGATTCACTCAGGAATGATTATGGTGGATAAAGAAAAGATGTCGAAATCCCTCGGCAACTTCTTTACCATTCGCGATGTATTAAATCATTATCACGGCGAAGTGGTACGTTATTTCTTACTCACTGCCCATTATCGTAGCCAGCTCAATTACAGTGAAGAAAATCTTAACCTTGCACAAGGCGCATTAGAGCGTTTATACACGGCATTACGTGATACCGATCCGAATGTTACCCCGCAAGGTGGCGAACCATTTGTCGCACAATTTAAAGAAGCGATGGATGATGATTTCAACACACCAAATGCCCTCTCTGTACTCTTTGAAATGGCGCGTGAAATCAATAAATTGAAAGGGGAAGATAAAATCAAAGCCTCTCAACTTGCCGCCCGTTTGCGTGAGTTAGGCGATATTTTAGGCTTATTACAGCAATCCCCTGAACGTTTCTTACAAGCTGGCGCTGACGATGACGAAGTCGCCAAAATCGAAGCCTTAATTAAACAACGCAACGAAGCCCGAGCAACTAAAAACTGGGCTGCCGCTGATGAAGCCCGCGATCAACTCAATGCAATGGGCATTGTATTAGAAGACGGTGCAAATGGCACAACGTGGCGTAAGCAATAAACCTTGATAATCACATCCGCACGTAAAACGTGCGGATTTTTAGACTTTATCTCTAAATTGTTATGTCCTCAACAGAGGCAAGTGAATAATTTTTCTCAGCTTATCCTTATTCACTCACCTTTGCCTAAAAGGCTACAAATCGTTTTTGTTTAAAAACTATATACTATTTATAGTTCGATTTATTGTATGGTCGATTTTTATCATCATTCAATTTGCTTATCATAGCTTACCTTCCTATATGTTGAATTTTAGTTATTAATAGCATTTTCCCACAGCTTAGGCTCTTTCGTCCCATACAATAGATAAATAACATACCATTTTTTATAACCAGATAAATCAGCTATAAAAAAATAAGGCTGGATATTCCTATCCAGCCCTATATATGTATTAACGCCAAAATATTAGTCTAACTTGACACCGCCCGTATTAAATGCCTCAAAATGAATTTGCGCTACTGGCACGCCTAACTCAACTAAAGCATTGTACTGTGCTTGCATAAATGCCATTGGACCGCATAAATAGTAATCCGCCTCTTTAGGTAAAAGTGCGGTTGGAATTTGGCTTAAATTTAGACGACCTGTTGCATCAGCTTGTTCGTCTTCCACTTCATAAACGGTAAACGTACTGACATTCGGATACTGTGCTTTTACACTATCAATATGATTTTTCATAGCATGCACATCAGCATTACGACAGGCGTGGATAAAGCTTACTTTTTCAGGTACATTTTGTTCTACAAGCTGGTTAAGCATTGCAATCATAGGGGTTAAGCCAACACCACCACTAATAAATACATTCGGCTTATGGCTATCAACCAAGAAGAAATTACCTGTTGGAGCAGTGGCTTCAATCTCATCGCCTTCTTTTAACTGATGCAAGGTGTTTGAAACCCAACCGCCTGCAAGTTCACCTTTTGGATCTTCACGTTTTACAGAAATACGTAAATAATCTGTTTTTGGATTATCTGAAAGCGTATATTGACGAGGTTGTTTTAACCCTAATTCTTCGACAAAAACACGCACTGAAATATATTGCCCCGCTTTATAAGTTGGCAATGCGCCCCCATCGACAGGCTGTAAATAAAAAGACGTAATTTCACTGCTTTCTGCCACTTTTTTCGCAATTTTAAATTTACGCCAACCTAGCCAACTTCCTTTTGTTTGTTGGTGTTCATCATAAATGGCTTTTTCTGTGCTAATCAGAATATCTGCTAATTGGTTATAAGCTACAGTCCAAGCTTCAATTAATGGATCGTCCATTGAAATTTGCAACACTTCACTAATAGAATGAAGTAAGTTGTTACCTACAATAGCATAGTCAGGTGCTTGAATATCCAAACTCACGTGTTTATGTGCCATTAATTCAACGGCAGGCAATAACACAGCGGGATTTTCAATATTTTCTGCATAAGCTAATACCGCATTAGCTAAAGAACGGGCTTGTGCGCCACTGCGTTGATGACCAAGATTAAATACTTGTTTTAATTCTGGGTGATTGGTCAGCATTCTGTTGTAAAAATAAGAAGTCAGTGCAACACCATTTTCACGTAGCACTGGCACAGTCGCTTTCACTAATTCAATTTGATTTGCTGTTAATGACATAAACATTCCTTTTTCGTTTATTAAAAATGTATTTAAAATACATTTTTAATGTTAGGCTGGCAAGCGATTATTTATGAATACGCGATAATCTAGCGAGAAGTGGTGAAATAGACTACAATAATCCACCTAAGGAGTTGAAATGCAAATTAATAAATTTACTGATTATGGTTTCCGTGTGTTAATTTACCTTGCTCGTCAGCAAGCGCAAAGCCACACAATCGCAAGCCTTGCTAATGCGCTTCAACTCTCACAAAATCATTTAGTGAAAATTGTGCATTTTATGGCGAAACAGCAATGGCTCATCACTAGTCGTGGTAAAGGGGGCGGAATTCGCTTAGCAGAAAATACGCTTGATCTTCCTCTCGGTGAAATGCTACGCACTTTTCAAGGCAATGATCCCCTTGTAAATTGCCTCTCACCAAAATGTGGATTACAGCCCCAATGCCAACTGAAACATTTGCTTGATAATGCGTTAGAACAGTTTTACCAAAGTCTGAATCAGTATCCATTACGGAAAGTCATTCGCGCCCACTCATCAGAAAACATTCCTTTTATTTCTTATTTATAATATCAATAAGATAGGGATATGACCTGCTTATGGATAATTTAAAGTGCGGTGATTTTTTTAGAAAAATTTAGAAAAAAAGCCCCGCACTTTAGAAAGCGGGGCGACATTAAAAAGACAAGTTATTGCAATAAAGAAATATCTGCTACTTGTAAGAATAACCCTTGCAAGGTTTTCAGAATGGCTAAACGATTTTGGCGAAGTTGCGGATCTTCGGCATTTACCATCACTTTCTCAAAGAAGTTATCCACTGGCTGGCGTAAATTTGCCAATTTATCTAACACCGCTACGTAGTCTCCCTCCGCAATAAGTGGTTGCACTTCACTTTGTAACGCGAGTACGCTTTGCGCTAATGCTTTTTCTTCTGGCTCAACACAACGATCTAACTGGATTTCACCAATTTCACCCTCTGCTTTAGCCAAAATATTGCTTACACGCTTATTCGCGGCGGCTAAGGCTTCTGCTGCCTCAAGGGTACGGAAATGTGCCACTGCTCTTACTCGCGCATCAAAATCAGCAGGACGGGTAGGGCGACGGGCAAGTACTGCTTGAATGACATCAACAGCGATGCCTTCTTCTTGATACCAAGCACGGAAGCGACCTAGCATAAAGTCCACAACATCCTCTACAACATTGCCATTGGTTAATTTATCGCCGAAAAGTGCGGTGGATTTTTGCACTAAATCGGTTAAATCAAGAGGTAATTTTTTCTCTACAATGATACGTAACACACCCAATGCCGCACGGCGTAAAGCAAATGGATCTTTATCGCCCTTTGGATGCTGACCAATGCCAAAAATCCCCGTTAAGGTGTCTAATTTATCCGCTAATGCCACAGAACAGGCCACTAAGGAATGCGGTAATTCATCACCGGCAAAACGTGGCATATATTGCTCATTTAACGCAACGGCCACCTCTTCATCTTCACCATCATGACGTGCGTAATGCATTCCCATTACACCTTGTGTATCAGTAAATTCAAACACCATATTGGTCATTAAATCACATTTTGATAGTAAGCCTGCACGCTCTGCTTTGCTTACATCAGCACCAATTTGTGCCGCAATTTCACCGCTCAATTTTTCAATACGTTGTGTTTTATCAAATAACGTCCCGAGCTGCTGTTGGAACAAGACGGTTTTCAAACGAGGTAGATTATCTTCTAAACGCTGTTTTAAATCGGTTTTGAAGAAGAATTCTGCGTCAGTTAAACGTGGGCGTACCACTTTTTCATTTCCTTCAATAATCTTGCTTGGATCGTTTGGATTAATGTTAGAAACAAAAATAAAGTGCGGTAATAATTTGCCGTTTTTATCGTAAATTGGGAAGTATTTTTGATCCCCTTTCATTGTGTAAACCAAGGCTTCTGCTGGCACAGCAAGAAAACGTTCTTCAAATTTCGCGGTCAGCACATTTGGAAATTCTACTAATGCGGTAACTTCGTCAAGTAAACTTTCTTCAATATCCGCTACACCACCAAGTGCGGTGGCTTTTTGTTGTGAATTTTCCAAAATAATCGCTTTACGGCGTTCAAAATCGGCGATGACACTGCCTTTTTGTTCTAAAATTTGCGGATACTGATCGGCATTTTCAATGGTAAATTCTTGCTCACCTAAAAAACGGTGTCCACGAATGGTTTTACCACTGGCAACGCCAAGAATTTCGCCCGCAATCAGCTCATCTCCCAATAACAGGGTTACAGTATGCACAGGACGAACAAATTGCTCGCTTTTATCTCCCCAACGCATCGTTTTTGGAATAGGCAATTTCGCAAGGGCATTGCTGATAATACCAAGCAGAAGATTTTTAGTTGGCTGACCTTCAATCACCGCACGATGGACTAACCATTCGCCTTTATCAGTTACCAAACGATCCGCCTGTTCCACACTAATACCACAACCACGCGCCCAGCCTTCTGCGGCTTTGGTTGGCTTGCCTTCTGCATCAAAAGCAGCCGAGATTGCCGGCCCACGTTTTTCCACTTCTTTACTTGGCTGTGCTTCCACTAATCCCAACACTTTCACCGCTAAACGGCGTGGGGCGGCAAACCACTGAACTTCATCAAAGGCTAAACCTGCTTGATGAAGCTCTTGCTCCACATTCTCTTTAAATGCCACCGCTAATTTTTTCAGAGCCTTCGGTGGTAGCTCTTCTGTGCCGATTTCGGCGAGGAAATTTTTTGTCATTTTGTTTCTCTAATTACATTTTAATTTAATTAAGTTTTAGGCTCTCTTGTCTTGCTTTTTCAAGCTGTTTTTCTAACTTTACCGTTTGGCGAACCTGATGACGTGCCTGTTCAATAATTTGACTGATTTGCTGTAATAAACCCGTATTTTTTGTGGTTAATTGCGTCATTATCGTTCCTTAATCAGTCATTAAACCGCAATTTCGCTTTTTCTACCGCTAAATGCAATCGCTGTGCTAATATTTCTTTGCTCGGTAACACCGTCATATATTCAGCGATATGAATATCCGATTGCTTTAAATCTAATAATTCAACTTGTTCCTGCTTTTTAGAAGTACATAAAATAATACCCAAAGGAGGATTTTCCCCTTCTTCTTGTTCATATTTTGCAAGCCACGCCAAATAAAGTTCCATTTGGCTTTTATGTGAATGTTTAAACGCTTCGGTTTTTAATTCAATGGCAATTAAGCGTTTTAATTTACGATTATAGAACAATAAATCAATATAGAAATCATCATTATCAATTTGAATTCTTTTCTGCCGTGCGATAAAAGTAAAACCAGCACCTAATTCTAAAAGAAATTGTTCAACTTCTCTTAAAATCGCATCTTCGAGATCTTTTTCTAAATAACGATCATTGAGATCTAAAAAATCCAAGACATACGGATCTTTCAGCACAAGCGACTGATTATATTCGCCTTTTTCTCTCAATAAGGTTAATTCTTGGCTAATGGTTTCGTCAGGCTTTTTCGATATTGCCGTGCGTTCAAATAGCAAAGAACCAATACGCTCTTCTAGCGTTCTTGTACTCCAACGCTCTTGTGCCGCCATCGTTGCATAAAAATCGCGTTTGAGCGGATCATCAATTACAAATAACTTTGTGAAATGCGTCCAACTTAATTTTGCAATCAGTGATTGCACAATTTGAATATCAGGAAAAGCCGTAGCAAATTGCACCATATAACTTAAATTTCGCCGTCCCCAACCTTTGCCAAATAGCTCCGTTAGGCTTTTAGACAAATTCTTAACCACTTCCTTGCCATATTCCGCCCGTTCATTATTGAGAATATATTGATTAATCCGCTGTCCAATATGCCAATAAAGTAAGGTAAGTTCTGCGTTGACTGTTACCGCAACACGCTGTTTACTGGTTTGAATAAGTTGGCTAATTTCACCCAATAATTGCTGTTCGTTGATTGCTATGTGGTTTTCTTTTTTCATTTAAAACTCCTGCAAAACTTACCGCACTTTTAGCTATCACTTAGTTCGAAAAACATCAGCCAATTTTTCAATTTCTAGCACAACATCGCCGTTATCTAATAACAACGCAGGAATGCCAATCGATCCGCGTGCTTTCACTGCTTCAAACTCTGCACGGCTATCACGCAAAGCAAGAAAACGTTTGAGGTTACCTAATGAGGATTGTATTTCCACCGCTTCATATTGCACACCTAATTCTTGCAAGCGTGCCACAAAAGGGGCGGTATCAGGGCAAGTTTCGGCGAAAAATAACACGGGTTTTGTCATATGCTACTCCTAATACAAAATCTTATATTGTTGGTTTTGTTATTTGTAAAAATATATATTTTTTATTCATTTTTGCCGCCCATTCTACTAAATTAGGGAAGTGTTGCACTAAATTGAAACCTGTGCCATCTATGCGAAATTGCCACCAATCAATTAAACACACCGCACTTAATGTACCGATATTAATTTCGTCACCAAATGTTGCTAATTTCTGTTCTAATTGCTTAAATGTACGAATATTTCTTTCCATTAATTGCTGATGTCTGCTTGTCCACCATTCATTTTGTGGACGGAAACGGCGTTCGGCAACAATGGTTGGCGTGGTATTCTCTAAAATCCCTTCAACTAAAGCATGTAACTGCAAGACTTGCCAACGTTTAGCATTTATCGGAAATAATGTTGGTTGTGAACCTATGCTATCTAAATATTGGCTAATTAATAAACTACCAAATAGCCATTCACCATTTTCCATTTGTAATGCAGGAATTCTCCCTAGCGGGTTATCTTGATTATGTGGAGAGTTAGAATCAAATGAATTAGTAATTCTCAATAATTCAACTTGTTCTTCAAGCTGATGATATTTCAATGTAGCAACCGCTTTACGAGCAAATGAACTCGTCGTGGAATACCAAAGTTTCATTTTCCCTCTCCTTAATTCTCTAAAATTATTTTTTACAACCAGGAAAACCTAACGCCTCACGGCTGGCATAATATGCCTCTGCCACGCCTTTAGTTAAAGCACGGATTCGTAAAATATAGCGTTGGCGTTCAGTAACGGAAATGGCTTTGCGTGCGTCCAACAAGTTAAAGCTGTGTGCCGCTTTTAAAATGCGTTCGTAAGCAGGCAATGGCAACGGTTTTTCCAGTGCTAATAACTCTTGTGCTTCTTTTTCATATTGCTCAAAGGCGTTGAATAAGAAATCAATATCAGCGTATTCAAAGTTGTAAGTGGATTGCTCTACTTCGTTTTGATGAAACACATCGCCATAAGTTGTTTTGCCTAAAGGGCCGTCTGACCACACCAAGTCATAGACACTATCCACGCCTTGAATATACATCGCTAAACGCTCTAAACCGTAGGTAACTTCCCCCGTAACTGGGCGACATTCTAAACCACCGACTTGTTGGAAATAGGTAAATTGGGTGACTTCCATACCATTTAGCCATACTTCCCAGCCTAAGCCCCATGCACCAAGGGTTGGGTTTTCCCAGTTATCTTCCACAAAACGAATATCGTGTTGTGTTGGATCAAAACCAAGCATTTTTAATGAGCCAAGATAAAGCTCCTGAATGTTATCAGGGGAAGGTTTAATCACCACTTGGAATTGGTAATAATGCTGTAAACGGTTTGGGTTTTCGCCATAACGCCCATCTGTCGGACGGCGTGAAGGTTGCACATAAGCAAATGCCATTGGCTCAGGCCCGATAGCACGTAACGCAGTCATTGGGTGAGAAGTCCCCGCGCCCACTTCCATATCAAAAGGTTGCACAATAGTACAACCTTGCTCTGCCCAATAAGCTTGTAGGGCAAGGATCATACCTTGAAAGGTTTTTACATCAAATTTTGTATTCATAGCTAGCTTTATTCAAATTAAGTAAACGAAATGGGGCTATTGTACTGGATTATGGGAAATTATCCTAGTTTAGAATAATCTTCTCTCAAGGAAATTCAGACAAAAAATAAGCCCTACAATATGTAGGGCTTAAAAACAACAAAAATCTCACCGCACTTTATAAATTAAACAAAACTAAAGTGCGGTACAATTTTCAAATGATTACCATTGATAGCCGACAGAACCACCCACAATGTAGTTATTGCGCGTATTTGCCGATGCACCAACTTTAATCACCCATTTCTCATTGTCAGATACACGAGAAACACCTAACGCCACTGCTGACTCGTTGCGGTAAGTTGTACCACCCACAGAAACCATTGATTTACCCGGTCTCGTTGGTTGAGGCAACATACCTAATGCCGCTGCACCTGCGATACCTGCACGGAGTTTTTTATCCATACGTTTCATATCGCCAGCAACTTTATTGACTTTATTATCAAGATGGTTCGCAACATTGCTAAGCTGTGCTACATTTACTGCATCTGTTGGCGCGGTACCTGGTGCCACATTAGTAATTCGATTACCACCATTATTCAAGCCATTTTGCGTTAAGCTTACCGCATTATTGCCACTGCCAATGGTTACCCCCTCGTTATTCACAACGGTGTTACCCGCAGTGATACTATCAACTTTAAGGTTTTTATTTAATGCAACTTTCACACCTGAAGATGTTACAGAAGTTTTAATGTTTTCATCACCATTAACAGCGACTGTATCACCTAATTTACGGTTAAGTGTTTGACCATCATCAGCCGTAAAATTCAAGCCCTTGTTGATCGTTGCAGTGTTGTTTGCAATATTTGCAGCATTTTCCGCTACATTTTGGTTAGTTTCGTGTAATTGACTACCATTTACTGCATCAGTGCTATTCGCATTAATATTACCGGCTGATACGCCTGTTACTTTGTTGTTACCTGCGTTAATTCCAGTATCTTTGTTAATGCTCACACCGCCAACATTGACCTTATCAAAGTTTACCTCTTTCTTAGTTGCAACAGTATAAACAGTTTGACCATTACCACCAGTTTTTGAAGTTACTTCAATATTATCACCAGCTTCAACTTCTGTTTTCGCCGCTTTCGCTGCTTGTTGAACAGTGTAGAGTTGACTACCGTTTACTGCATCTTGACTTGTTGCACTAATATCACCATTGGCAACACCAGTTACTTTCTTGTTACCTGCATTGATGCCATCAGTTGAGATATTCACATCTCCCACTTTCAAGCCATCTTTGGTGAGAGCAACCTTATCGCCAACTTTAACACCGTCTTTATTCAGTACGGTATCGCCAGCTTTCACACCCTGTTTATTCAATACTGTATCACCAGCTTTTACGCTATTCACATCAAGATCATTTGCAGTCGCAACTGTATAGGTTTTGCTACCGTCAGTATTTTTTGTTTCAGTGACTTTGATGTTTTTACCTTCAACCACTTTTGTTGTTGCGGCTTTTTGTGCTTTCTCTAGTTGGCTTACATTTACAGCATCTGTTGGTGCTGTACCAGCAGCAACATTAGTAATTTTGTTACCGCCGTTATCTAAACCATCTTTCGTTAAGCTAACTGGCTTACCTGCTTTACCATTATTGATAGTTACACCATTGTTATCCATCAAGGTATCGCCTGTTGCAACACTGGTTAAATCTGTCAGGGCTTTTGCCATTTTGATAACAAGCTCACCATTTTCGCTATCTACACGAAGGTTTTTGTCTGTTACATCAGCATCTGCCTGAGCTTTACCTTTGATTGTCACTGTTTCATTCAGTTTCTTAATCAAGGTATCGCCTTTGTCCCCAGCAAACTTCAAGCCATCGTTTAAGGTCGCAACGTCTTCACCATTGATGTCTAAACGCGGTTTCTGTTCGCCATCTTTACCATAAACGCCCGGCTTACCTTGTTTCACGGTAATTGTGCCGTTTGCACCATCTTTACCATTCAAGCCAATTGAACCGTCTTTACCGTTGAGGCTTACGCCGTCTTTACCGCTTTCACCTTTCACTGTAATGGTTCCTGGCTCCTTGTCATCACCTACCGTTAAATCTTTATTTAACGCAAGTTTGATTTCATTATCTGCCACAGTAGTCACAATATTTCCATTAGGGTCGGTGAATTTCACTGTTTCTCCTAATTTCACATTGTCTTCATTTCCATTATCTGCTGCGATATTAAAACCTTTGTTCACAAGGTTGCTGGTTGCATTTTTCAAATCACCAATATTCGCTGCGTTGGTATCTACATCACCACCGCTTGCTACATTTGTGATTTGGTTGCCACCGTTATCTAAGCCAGCATCCGTTAAAGATACAGGTTTTTTCTGACCATCTTTTGGTGTAATCGTCACCCCATTATTATTGACAACAGTTGTATTACCATCTGGGGTTGTAAATGTTGCACTCGTCAAGTCAGTTAGCGCTTTTGCCATCTTGATGATTAACTCAGAACCGCTGTTTTCTACATACATATTAGTAGCAGAAACATCATCTCCCGCATTTTCCCCTTTGATGGTTAAGGTCTCATTCAGTTTTTTCTGAATTGCTGCAGTTGTGTCATTATTACCTTGGAACTTCAAGCCATCATTTAAGGTCGCTACTTCCTCGTTATTCACTTCTAAGCGAGGTTTAGTTGGCCCTCCAAAAACATCTGGTTTACCATCTGTTTTTGTCGTTAAGGTTATGCCATCTGCACCATCTTTACCAGCAATACTGATACCCGGTTTACCGTCATTGCCTGTATCGCCTTTAATGGATACGCCATTCTTACCATCTTTTCCAACCACATTTATTGTGCCTGCCTTTTTCGGAGCATTAGGATTTGATAGGTTTTCAGGATCCCCAATGGTAATCTCATTGCCAAGAGCAATTTTAAGCTGTTTACCCGGTTCATTTGCAGTAACTGTAATTCCTTTCTCACCTTTCAACTGGATAGAATGACCTAAGTCTTGTGCCACTTTTTCATTATTGTCATCTGTTAGAATAAAACCACCACCTTTAGTTGCATCAGTAATGTTACCTGCCACTGCATAAAGTTGCGAGCCGTTAATCGCATCAGTTGAATCTTTGCTAATGCGTCCTGCTGCAACATTCGTGATAGTACGTTCCTTACTAGCTGATCCAACACTTAATGTTGCAATTGGTGAAGTTCCTGCAAAGCCATCATAGGTAATACCATTTATAACTGCCTCTGTTGTTCCAACCGCAGTTTCGCTGATTGCCCCCGCACCTAATGCAATATCATTCTCATTTTTCGCTTGGCTATCCAAGCCAATGGCAACCGCTTTATCTTTTAAGGCCTGAGCATTATTTCCTAAACTAATTGAGTCGCTTACTTCACGCGTATCAGAAGCACCCGATTTAAATATTAGCTCATTAGGATCATCATTTACAACAACGGCTGTACCTGCTTGACGACCAATCGCAATATTATTACTACCATTTAAATTAGCCCCTGCTGTATTACCTAAGGCAACATTATCATTACCAGTTAGTGTACTACCAGTTGAAGTGCCTAAAGCAAGGTTATTTGAACCGTTGATTCCCCCACCAGCAGAAACTCCCATTGCAACATTATAGTTAGAATTATCGCCAATCCCTGAGCCAGCGGAGTCTCCAATTCCTATATTTGATATTCCCGAAGCAGAATTTCCTGCATTCACACCAATCCAAACACTATTTGGAGCAGTACTATCGCTTCCCGCTGAGTATCCCATAGAAACCATATTATTAGCTTTAGCCTGTGCTACAGGGCCAATTGCAACTGCACCAATCTTTGTTGCTTTTGCCTGATAGCCAACAGCGACAGCAGCTTGATCATCAATATCGCTACCAGACTCAGCAAAAGCACTCTCCCCTACAGCAATATCCCCCTTACCGGTAGCTCGAGCTCTTACTCCTGCTGCAATAGCATCAACTCCTGTTGCACCATCATTATTATAATTTTCATCATTAGGATTATTAGCACCTACACTATAATAATGCGTTTTTGTGGCTTTAATTGCTTCATCAATAGTGTTTTTACCCGTTCCGCCAATATTGTTCATCGTAATATTGCCCGTATTAGGATCAATCGCGGCATTTCCTCCTAAAACTGTTTGCACACTGTTTGCAATATTGCCAACCGTATTCGCCACCATATAGAGTTGCGAACCATTAATCGCATCGGTTGAACTAGCAGTAACTTGCCCAGCTGCCACATTTTTGATTTGACGTTGCTTACCTTCTTCCGTTGTTCCCACAGAAACAACACGAGCGCTTCCAATTTTATCGCCAGCAAAGCCTGAGTAAGTAATACCATTCACTTTCGCACTTGAGGTTTTAACTGCTGCCGCTACCGTATTACTTCCTTCACCTAATGCAACGGCTCCTGCTAAAGTTGCTTGTGCGTTATAACCCAGTGCAAGCGCCCCCGTTCTTTCAGCTTTAGCTTGATAACCTAGTGCCGCAGCATTATTTGCACTAGTCAACGCTCCCTGACCAACCGCTGTACTAGAAGCTCCTACTGCCTGGCTATATTGTCCCACTGCCATTGAGTTATCGCCTGTGGCTTTTGCTCCTGCACCTACAGCTAATGCAACATTTCCTGTTGCTTGTGCCTCTTGTCCTAAAGCAGTAGATGATTTGGTGGCAAGTGTATTTGAACCAACTGCAAGTGCCTGATCGCCACTTGCACTTGCTTTATTACCAATTGCAGTAACAAAATTACCATCAGTATGAGAGCTAGTACCAATTGCAATAGAATCATTGTCATTTACCGTAGCATTACTACCAATACCGATCGCTCTTGCACTTGTTCCAGCTTTATCTTTTTGCACTTTAACATTATTACCGAGAACAAAAGCCTCTTGTCCATTTATAGAGTTATTATTACCCAGAATACGACTTTTTCCTGCATTATTAGTGAGAATATTGCTATCACCAAACACCCCCACTTGTTTGCCTTGAACGGTATTTGAATTACCAATAATTTCGCTATCAGTTGCACCGGAAATCGTATTACGCGCCCCCATTACCATATCGCCACTTGCTTTATTTTGTAGCGTATTATAATTGCCAATGACACGGTTATTATCTCCAGCCGCATCAAGGTTATTGTTATTACCAAACACGCCAGAATCACTTGATGCGATCGTGCCGTTGTCATTACCGAGAGAATAGGTGCCTGCGCCTGTAATGGTTGTTGGATCCCCAATCGCGCCAGAGTTTTTCCCCGTAACTACGTTGCCGTTACCAATAGAAATGGCATTTGAGGCTAAAGCTTGTGCGTTAATCCCCAAGGCAATGGCATTTTCAGCTGAACCTTTAGCGCTTGAACCAATGGCGATTGTGTCATTTGCGGTTGCTTGTGCTGCACGCCCAATTGCGGTTGATTGAATACCTGAGGCATTTGACTGTACGCCACTTGCTACTGCATATTTACCCGAAGCAGAAGATGCATTCCCTAATGCGGTTGCTCCTTCACCGCTCGCATTGGCATTGGAACCAAAGGCGGAAGCCGAACCAGCGGTTGCTTGAGATTGACGCCCTACGGCAGTGGTTGCCCCTGTGGTAATAGGTGAACCCTCAGTAATAGGCGCTCCCGCAGAAGCTAAAGCAGCTTCACCAATTGCCACAGATGCCACACCTAATGCTTGTGCAGAAACCCCTAATGCAGTCGCGGCATTTGCCAAGGCATTTGCGTTAGCACCAATAGCGGTTGCTGCATTGCCGTTTGCCCCTGGGTTGGCTTTGGTGTCTGTACCAATGGCGATGTTATTATTCGACGTTAATTTTTCCGCTTCGGTATATTTACCCGCATTTTTACCAATGGCGATATTGGAGCTACCTTTGATATATTGCCCTGAATAATAGCCTAATGCGATATTTTGGCTTCCTTCAACATTTTGCCCTGCGTTGATAATGGCAGCAAAGTTATCAGCACCTTTAACATTATTCCCCGCGCTGACACCAATGGCATAGTTTGTGTTGCCCTCAACATTCATCCCTGCCCATCGACCAATCGCCACGTTTTCTGTGCCTGAAATTACATTTTGACCTGCACCGTTACCAATGGCAATTCCGTGGGTGTTCTTTTTGCTCTCATCCGTCGCCCCACCTTTACCTGCGTTGATACCAATGGCAATCATATTCTGTGCTTTCGCTTCTGCCCCTGAACCAATGGCAACAGAGCCTGTCCCCGTTGCTTTCGATTTAAAACCACTTGCTACGGCGTTATAAGCAGCTTGTGCTGCCGCCCCAACAGCAACATTATCTGCACGGTTTTGCGAAGCTAGGCTTGCAGGCAAACCTGCTGTGCTTGCTTCTGCCCCTGCACCGATTGCAACCGCATTACGCCCCGTAGCATTAGCCCCTGCCCCCACTGCCACTGCTGCTGAGGCTCTTTCTGCATAAACATTTGCATTAGTCATTGCTGCAGTATTATTAGTAGTAGTTGTGCCATTTGCCACCGCACCAAGCCCCATTGCCATATCAGCACGTGAAAGGGCATTGGCTTCTGAACCTAAAGCCACCGCGTCAGTAGCAGTTTGTGCAGTACGCGCTTTAGCCCCAAAGGCAATAGAACGATCAGCTAAGGCTTGTGTATTGGTATTCGCATCATAATTGGTTACGCGAGGTCCTGTTGACTCTGTATCACCCACATTGGCACTACCAATTGCAATAGCGCGATCGCCTGCTGCTTGAGAAGATTGCCCCATTGCAAGGCTTCCTTTTCCCGCAGCCCAAGACACGTTACCAATTGCCATTGCATAATCATTGGTTGCCGCAGATTGACGCATCATTGCTAAAGAGTTAAAACCTGACGCACGAGAGGCTGTACCAATCGCCGTAGCCCCTGTATCGCTAGCAATAGAATAGCCCCCTAACGCAAAACTCAATGCACCGATTGCCTTTGAATAATCACCAATAGCAATCCCCGAGGACTCGCCGGGTAAATAAGTACTTTGCCCTGTTGCTCGTGCATCTGCCATTGCCCCAATCGCAATCCCTGTTGCCCCTGCTAAAGTACCAGAATAAAGTCTATTAGCACTTACTTGATTAGGATCATTATAACTCCTACTACCTGGGTTGAGATAATCTAATGCTTTATCCCCCATATCATCACTAGCAAATGCTTGCTGTTTTTTAGACACTCCACTAACGCTTGTCGTTCCCGCATTTTCTTGTGCAATTCCGCTATATTCTGCTGTTCCCCCAATTGCCACATAGGCATTTGCGGCAAGCGGTAAGCTCATTAATACACTTAATGAAATAAGATTTAAAAAGAAATTTTTGCTTGATTTTGTTGGCTGAATGGAAGAATCCACAAGGCTGTTTGATTTACCTTGTCGAGAAGCTAATTCTGAGGTTACAACCCAATTTTGCTGAGCGTGGTTCCAAATAATACGGAATATTTTATTCATAAGTTATACCTAATTTTGGTTGGTGAAGAAACAACTATCGTTTAAAAAACGAACAAAGATAAAAATTTCAGGATGCAAATATAGCATAAAACCGCTACATTACTAACCAATTTAGCGTAATTAATTGTAAATTTAATGTAAAGTAACCCCAGGTTAATGATTGAAAAGAAGTTCTTATAACTTATTGCACTTTTTAAGCAGCTATTTATAACAATCAACAATTAAATCTACAAAAAAGTTATTTTTCTTCAAAAAAGGATTGGGAGAAATAGAAAATTTATAACAAGATAAATTATTACCTAAGCAAAATGTTCAAGCTGCTTGACTGTAATAATGTAGCATTCATTAAAGATTTGTCCGATAACCACAATGCTAATGCAACATTGCTTCACATATTTAATGTAGGGGCAGACCGATGTGTCTGCCCGTTGGGTGTGAAATGAAATTCGTCTATTTCGGGCGAACACATCGGTCCGCCCCTACCTGTGGGATAGCACCTTATTGTTCATAAAATCAAATCGTATGATTCTCTTTTGTTTCAATAACCAGAATTGTTGCAGCAATGTAGGGGCAGACCTATGTGTCTGCCCGTTGGGTGTGGAATGAAATCCATCTTATTTCGGGCGGATACATCGATCCGCCCCTACCTGTGGGATAGCACCTTATTGTTCATAAAATCAAATCGTATGGTTCTCTTTTGTTTTAATAACCAGAATTGTTGCAGCAATATAGGGGCAGATCGATGTGTCTGCCCGTTGGGTGTGGAATGAAATCCATCTATTTCGGGCGGATACATCGATCCGCCCCTACCTGTGGGATAGCACCTTATTGTTCATAAAATCAAATCGTATGATTCTCTTTTGTTTCAATAACCAGAATTGTTGCAGCAATGTAGGGGCAGACCTATGTGTCTGCCCGTTGGGTGTGGAATGAAATCCATCTATTTCGGGCGGATACATCGATCCGCCCCTACCTGTGAAACAACGCCTTATCCTTCATAAAATCAAATCGTATGGTTCTCTTTTGTTTTAATAATCAGAATTGTTACACCAATGTGTCTGCCCGTTGGGTGTGAAATGAAATCCATCTATTTCGGGCGAACACATCGCTACGCCCTTACCTATGGGATAACACAATCAACGTCTATTTAGATCGTATAATACAAATGAAAATCCCCTCTTAGGAGGGGATTTTCATCTATTTAATGATTTTTGTAAGCGGATAAAATAATTTTCTATGCTTTATCTCGAGATCTTTAAATTCGATAAAACCTAATTTTTTATAAAATAAAAAAGCATTATCATCTTTTGCCTCAACAACTAAAATTGCAGCACCTACATTCGTGTTTTTTATCTTGTACATCGCATCTACAACCAAAAATTTTCCGTATCCTTGCTTTTGAAAATAATCAGCAATGGCTAATCGCCCAATTAACACCCCCGGAATATTAGGGTATGGAATACCTTTAACTCTTTCTTGCGGAATATCTGAAACAGATACAGACAATGCAGATAAGGTGTAGTATCCAATAATATTGGATTGTTTTTCATCTATAAGTACAAAACATTTTGCCAATCCCTTTTTTACATCTTGAGAAGCATACTGGTAAAAATATTTTTCTAATTCTTTATTACAACAAGAAAAAGTATTTCTCTTAATCTATAATTCCTCTAAGGGAAGCACTCGTAAATCTTTTAAGTTCTTATTTATCATTTCACTTTAACCTCCTTGGAGGTAGATAAATATTCTTGATACAAATCAAGTGCGTTTTTCATTGATTGATTAGGCTCAAATGGTTTACTTAAACTTTCAATAAGTAATGCTTGATCATTTAATGTTAAATGTAAAACTTGATGCTCTGAAATCGTTTTTTTAGCTTCTTCGTAAGCAACACTCACAACAAAGTCAGTTAATGTTCGCCCTGAAATTGCTGCTGCTTGCTTAATTATTTGATATATATCTAAATTTACTTTAGCTTCCAATCTTGCTTTTGCCATTGCTTTCATCATTTTTCCTCTCCATAAATTAAATCTCCAACAAGAATTATACGGCTGATAGACGTACAAATCGACGAAGATATTGCCAACTCAATCAGTGCAGTAAATCGGCACAGTGATACGGTTCGTTATTCCTAAAAATAGCTTCCCCTCTTTTATAAAGAGGGGAAGAGAAGAATTAAGTGCGGTGATTTTTTCACAAGTTTTTTCTGCACTGTCGCTATTTTTTCTTCGCATATTTAAGCGAGTCAATGGCGACGGCGAAGATGATGATGCTCCCTTTGATAATATATTGCCAGTAAGGGTTTACGCCGATGTAGGTTAAACCATAATTGATGACAGTAAAGATAAGCACGCCGGTAATAACGCCCATTACGGTACCCACCCCACCTGCGAAAGAAACCCCTCCTACGACACAAGCAGCAATGGCATCAAGTTCATACATAAAACCAAGGTTATTGGTTGCACTGCCGATACGTCCTGCCTCCAGCATACCACCAAATGCGTAAAATATTCCTGCAATCATATAAATGGCGACAAGGTTACGGGTTACATTCACCCCTGACACACGAGCGGCTTCTGGATTTCCCCCAATGGCAAAAATATTTTTACCAAAACGCGTTTTATTCCATAGCACCCAAACAAAAGCGGCACAAATTGCTGCATAGATGGTGATATAGGATAATTTGAAACTTCCTATTCTGAAAAAACCTTGAGCAAAGGTTGAAAATTGTTCATTAAAGCCCGCGATGGGTGATGAGCCAACGGCATCGTAATAAAGCGAGTTGATGCCATAAACAATGATCATCGTTCCCATTGTGGCAATAAATGGGGTAACATTCAGGTAAGCAATGACTACGCCATTGACCAAGCCAATGATTGCGCCAACAAAGCAGACAACTAAAATCACCACAGGAATCGGGATTTCACCTAAATCAGGGAAAACACGGTTCATATTATCCATTGCTTGCAGAAGTGTGGCAGAGATTACCGCAGCCAAGCCCACTTGACGCCCAGCGGATAAGTCGGTTCCCTGTGTAACCAATAAGCCTGCAACACCGAGTGCAATAATTAAACGAACCGAAGATTGGGTCAGAATATTACTGAAATTTCGTAAGCTTAAGAAGCTTGGATCTTGCATAATAATAATGCCAAGCAAGACTAAGAGGACAAAATAAATGGCATTTTGTTTGAGGAAATCAAGCGATTTATTCGATTTTAAAGCTGACATAATTCATTTCCTTCTAAATTAGAGATATTTCGCTGCAAGTTGCAGAATTTCTTCTTGTGAGGTTTTGGCGGTTTCTACAATGCCCGCCACTTTTCCGTTACTCATCACTAAAATTCGGTCGGTTACGCCTAACAGTTCGGGCATTTCGGAAGAAATCATAATGATGCCTTTCTCTTTTTTGGCAAGTTCCATAATCAATTGGTAAATTTCAAATTTTGCACCAATATCAATGCCTCGAGTGGGTTCATCAAGCATTAAAATTTCTGGCTGGGTGAGCAACCAACGCCCAATCACCACTTTTTGTTGATTTCCGCCAGACAGCGAACCAATGGTGGTTTTGTGTGAAGGGGTTTTCACATTCATTGCATCAATCACCCATTGGGTGTCGCTTTTCATTTTGTTGCCACTTAATAAACCTAATCGACCTAAATAGGATTTCATATTTGAAATCAACGAGTTAAATTCAATATTTAGGTTGGCATAAATGCCCGTAGAGCGGCGTTCTTCTGTAACTAAAGCAAAACCATTGTTAATCGCTTCAAGTGCGGTGCGATTTTTCATTGTTTTTCCGTATAATTTAATTTCACCCGCTTTACGTTCGCGTACCCCGAAAATGGTTTCCACAATATCGGTGCGTTTTGCCCCTACCAGCCCTGCAATCCCTAGAATTTCCCCTTTACGAAGCTGAAAACTCACATCTTGAATAGACGGTTGATTGAGAGCAGTGAGATGTTCCACGTCTAAAATGACTTCTTGTGGTGTGTTGGTTTTTGCAGGAAAGCGTTGAGTTAGCTCACGCCCTACCATCATTGCCACAATTTCGTCCATTGTACTGCCTTTGACTGGCACGGTGTTGATCCATTTGCCATCGCGCAGAATAGTGATTTCATCGCAAATTTTAAAAATTTCGTCCATTTTGTGCGAAATGTAAATAATCCCACAGCCTCGTGCTTTGAGTTTTTCGATGATTTTAAATAAATGTTCCACTTCTTTTTCTGACAAGGAGGAAGTGGGTTCATCCATAATCACAATTTTTGCGTTGTAAGAAAAAGCCTTTGCAATTTCAATCATTTGCATTTGTGAAACAGAGAGATTTGCCACTTTTTCTTTCGGATCTACATCAATATCCAATTCATCAAAAATCGCTTTGGTATCGTGATACATTTTAGCGTGATCGACAAAAATGCCTTTTAGCGGATAGCGTCCTAACCAAAGATTATCCATTACATTGCGTTGTCGAACTAAATTGAGTTCTTGATGAACCATTGAGATGCCATTTTCTAGCGCTTCTTTTGATGTTTTAAAATTAACAGGTTGATTTAAAAAGAGAATTTCCCCTTCATCTTTGGCATAAATGCCAAATAGGCATTTAAGTAAGGTGGATTTGCCCGCCCCATTTTCTCCCATTAAGGCGTGAACAGAATGTGAACGGACGGTGAGATTTGCCCGATCGAGGGCTTTAACACCGGGGAAGGTTTTACTTACATTGGTCATTGTCAGTAAAATCTCTTGGTGTTGTGGCATTGGTGTATGTTCTTTCATAGCCAACCTCATAGAAAAGGGGAGCCATTCTCCCCTTATATATAATGCATATTATTTTAGAAATTCATTTAGATTATCTGCATCGACACCCACATAAGGAATACGCACAACCTTACTTTCTAATTTCCATTGTGTGCCTTCTGTCGCGGGTTTTTCGTTAGCTAAGTTATTGGCTAATTGCACCACAGCTTTACCTTGGTTTACGCCATCATTTAACACGGTGCCTGCCATTTCCCCTTTTTTGATCAGTTGCAACACTTCAGGCAGGGCATCCACACCGAAGATCGGTAATTTTTTACCGTGTGCTTTGGTGGCTTCCAATGCACCCATTGCCATACCGTCATTATTAGAAATAATCACTTCAATATCATTCGCTTTAGAGCTGGATAACCACGCATCCATTTTGTCTTTCGCTAATGCTGCGTCCCACATTCCTGTGTCAATAAAGAGCTGTTCGGTTTCAATGCCATTTTTATTTAATTCTTCAATCACATATTTGGTTCGTGCTTCTGCATCTGGGTGACCGGGTTCACCTTTTAACAGTACATATTGAATTTTACCGTCTTTATTTAAGTCAAAAGCTGGATTAGCTTTCCAGTGCTTGGTGATAAGTTGCCCTTGAATGACGCCTGATTCTTTTGGATCTGTCCCCACATAATAAGCCTGTTCATAACTTCCGATGGCTTTTGCGCCCGGATCTTTATTGAAGAACACCACCGGAATATCCTCCGCTTTTGCTTTGCCAATAATGGTTGGCGCAGCCGCGGGATCGACAAGGTTAATGGCAAGAGCTTTCACCCCTTTAGAGATCAACACATCTACTTGGTCATTTTGCACGGATTGGGCATTTTGTGAATCGTTCATTAATAATTCAACGTCTTTAAGTGTTTTTGCTTCTTTATCAATTTCTTGACGCATTAAAGACATAAAATTATCGTCATATTTGTAAATCGTTACACCAATTCGGTTCACCGCTTGTGCTGTTGTCGCAGCAAGACCTAAGCCCACAGCAAGTGCGGTGGTTTTTAATAGTATTTTTTTCATAGATAGCTCCTTAAATGGATTAAACAATCGCAAAGAGGTTGTGCATACTGCTAAATTTATTTCATACAGCACAAGGATTTGTTATGAAATAAATTCAATAACAGAACAGAGCATAACGAAAAATAATTGTTAAGACTGTGATCCCTCTCACATTAATGGAAACGATTACAAAAAAATGTTTAAAAATGTGACGGTGATCATAAATTAATCACAAGGTTCTGTGGAAAATCGTCTGACTAGGGTTGGATTAAATTGCGTATGAATCGGTGTATTAATGCGGTTATCCACCAAGCTTAACGCTAAGTTAGCCGCATAAGTTGCCATTAAATCAATCGGATAGCGAATGGTAGTAAGTTTAGGGATCAAATAGCGGGCAATGGGCATATCATCAAACCCGATAATGGAAAATTGTTTCGGCACGTTGATATTGTTTTCATTTAATACGGAAATTGCTCCTGCTGCCATTGTATCGTTATAGGCGACGACGGCGGTTAAATCAGAATTGTAACTCAATAAATGGATCATCGCCTGCTCGCCCCCTTCAAAATCAGGCGAGCTATGTGCAATACGATGAGTAACGGCAGGTAAATGATGTTGCTCAAGGGCATTTAAATAGCCCTGAATACGTTCCGCTTCATCACTGATTTGATGATTTGAACCAATATAGCCAATATTTTTATGCCCAAGGCGAATTAAACTTTCTGTGGCAATAAATGTGCCTTTGGTGTTATCAAGGCTCACACAACGATTTTCATAGCCTTTCACCACGCGATTAATCACCACCATTCCCGCAATGCGACTTAAATATTGGCTTAATTCTTCATCACTCAAGGCTTTGGCGTGCACCACTAAGCAACTACAACGCTTGCGTAGCAAGGTTTCAATAGCACGGCGTTCTTTTTCTGCATTATGATAACCAATGCCGATCAAAATACTTTTTTGATGCTGTTCTGCCACTTTATCCACCGCTTTAACTAAAATCGCAAAGAACGGATCGGTAACATCGGTTACCACCACGCCGATGGTCTCCGTGTTTTGCAGGGCGAGCGCTTGTGCATTCGCGTTGGGATGATAACCCAGTTCCTGCACTGCTTTTTGTACCGCCAGACGGGCTTTCTCACTGGCGGAAGAATGATTATTCAGCACACGAGAAACCGTTGCGACGGAAACCCCCGCTTGTTTTGCCACATCACGAATTGTAATCATCTTCTCCCCTAAAAATGCAAAAAATTTATACCGCACTTATCATATAAAGAATTTTTTCTAATTGAAAACGCTTACTTTAAAAAATGAAAACTCCATCACAAAAAAAGACGACTTATTTCTCAATTTGTGATCTAGTTAATAGTTTATTTTTGGCAATCTGCTATTTTATAGCAGTTTCTTTTTGTAACCGCTTTCATCTTTTTGATAAGGGAGAATAATTATGTCTGAACAATTTGTTGCGGCAGATCATCCACACCGCCGCTATAATCCATTGATTGACCGTTGGGTACTGGTTTCTCCCCACCGCGCAAAACGTCCGTGGCAAGGTCAGCAAGAGAAAAATGAAGAAGCGCAAAAACCAAGCTATGATCCTAACTGTTATCTTTGTCCGCGCAATAAGCGTATTACGGGTGAGCAAAATCCTGATTATCACAAACCTTTTGTCTTTAAAAATGATTTTTCTGCCTTGTTAGAACAAACACCTAAGCCCGCACCTAGTGATGATCCATTGTTTCAAACAGCCGCGGCAGAAGGGGAAAGTCGTGTCATTTGTTTTTCACCTGATCACAGCAAAACCTTACCCTTACTGAGCGTAGAAGAAATTGCTGATGTAATTGATGTATGGCAAGCTCAACTCAATGAGCTAGGTCAGCGTTACCCTTGGGTACAAATTTTTGAAAACAAAGGGGCGGCAATGGGCTGTTCAAATCCACACCCACACGGGCAAATTTGGGCGAATAGTTTTCTTCCCAATGAAGTGGCGCAGGAAGATCTGGCTCAACAGCGTTATTTTGAAAAATACGGTTCAGTGCTATTGGTGGATTATGTACAACGAGAATTGGCACTGAAAGAACGTATTGTGGTGGAAACCCAACATTGGGTTGCCCTTGTGCCTTATTGGGCGGTATGGCCATTTGAAACCTTATTACTCCCTAAACAACATCGTAAAAATTTTGCACAACTCTGCCCTGAGCAACAGCAAGATTTGGCACTTGCCTTGAAATTGCTGACCACCAAATATGATAACCTGTTTGAAACCTCTTTCCCCTATTCAATGGGTTTTCATTTTGCGCCATTTAATGGCAAAGAAAATGAACATTGGCAACTACACGCCCATTTTTATCCCCCATTATTACGTTCTGCTACGGTGCGAAAATTTATGGTGGGCTATGAAATGCTCGGAGAAAGCCAACGTGATCTCACCGCAGAACAAGCCGCAGAAAGATTACGGGCTTTAAGCGATATTCATTATAAATTACGCTAAATCAAAAGAAGGAGACAGTCAATGACCCCACAACAACGTGCAGAACACTTATTTTCTGAAAAATTTCACCGCACTTTTGATCTCCGTGTTTATGCTCCCGGGCGCGTTAATATTATTGGTGAGCATACGGATTACAATGACGGTTTTGTGATGCCTTGTGCCATTAATTATGGCACGGCAGTATGTGGCGCAAAGCGTGATGATAGTTTATTTCGGGTTTATGCCGCTGATCTCGATGCGTTTGATGAATTTGATCTCGCCAAGCCCATTGAAACAAATCCTGCACATAAGTGGACGGGCTATGTGCGTGGGGTGGTGAAATTTATTCAAGCACAATGTCCTCATTTCCAGCAAGGGGCTGATTTGGTGATTAGTGGTAATGTGCCACTTTCTGCTGGGCTAAGTTCTTCCGCTTCATTGGAAGTAGCTATTGGCAAATTTTGCCAACAGCTTGCCCAGCTTCCGCTTAGCGATACTCAATTGGCGTTGATCGGTCAGCAAGCAGAAAACCAATTCGTTGGGGCAAATTGTGGCAATATGGATCAACTGATTTCCGCCCTTGGGCGAAAAGATCATTTACTGATGATCGATTGTCGCAGCCTTGAAACCCAACCCACACCTGTACCAAATGATGTAGCTGTGATGATTGTTAATTCTCACGTTAAACACGATTTAGTCGCTGGTGAATACAATACTCGTCGCACACAATGTGAAAAAGCCGCCACGTTTTTTGGCGTAAAAGCCTTGCGAGATGTGTCAGTGGAACAGTTCAATAAAATGGAAGAAAAACTTACCGCACTTGATCCTATCGTCGCTAAGCGAGCCAAGCACGTTATTACTGAAAATGCCCGTGTGCTTGCTGCTGTTGAGGCTTTAAAACAAGGCGATCTCAGTAAACTGGGGCAATTAATGGCACAATCCCACGAGTCAATGCGTGATGATTTTGAAATTACCGTGCCACAAATTGATTACTTAGTCGAACTCGCTCAACTTGCCGTTGGCAACACAGGCGGGGCGAGAATGACAGGGGGCGGTTTTGGTGGCTGTATTGTGGTGGTTGCGCCACAAGAAAAAGTCGCCGCGGTACGCCAACTTATTAGCGAAAATTATGAAAAACAAACAGGGCTAAAAGAAGATTTCTATGTTTGCACCGCCTCACAAGGGGTTTCAGTATGTTAAGACAATCGCACACCGGGCTTGCGCCAGATGGCAAGCCCTTTAAGCTATTTACGCTAACCAATCAACAAGGAATGTGCATTCAATTAATGGATTGGGGGGCGACGTGGCTTTCTTGTAAAATCCCCGTGAATAATCAATTACAAGAAGTACTGCTAGGTTGCCATATACAGGATTATCTCACACAGCAAGCCTATTTAGGGGGCACGGTGGGGCGTTATGCTAATCGCATCGCCAATAGTCGCTTTCGCTTAAATGGTAAAACGATTTATCTCGATGCTAATCAAGGCAAACATCAACTTCACGGCGGTAAAGGGTTTGACAAAGGTCGCTGGCAAGTGGAAAAGTGCGGTGATAATTTTGTTCAATTTTCTCTTTTTTCTGCTGATGGCGATCAGGGCTTTGTCGGTAATTTACAGGTGAAGGTGACTTATCGTTTAACTGAAAAAAATCAAGTACGTATTGAATTTGAGGGCATTTGTGATCAAGATACACCACTTAATTTAACCAACCACGCGTATTTTAATTTAGATGATGCCAGCGCTGGCGCAGATGTACGCCAACATTGGTTGCAACTTAATAGTGAGCAATTCTTACCGGTTGATCAACAAGGTATTCCGAATGCCCCTCTCAAAGCGGTGCAAGGTACAAGTTTTGATTTTCGCCAAGCAAAAATGATTGCTCAAGATTTTTTACAGCAAGAACAACAACTTACTAAAGGCTACGATCACGCCTTTTTACTCAATGGCATACAGCCTTGTGCCATATTGCATTCTAGTAATCGCCAAATTTCCCTTAGCGTTTCCACCTCGCAGCCAGCGTTACAAATCTACACAGGAAATTATCTGGCTGGCACGCCAAATCGTTTAGGGGGAACTTACCAAGATTATCAAGGTATCGCCCTTGAGCCAGAATGTTTGCCTGATACCCCTAATCATCCAGAGTGGCAAAAATACGGTGGGATAAGCAAGAAAAATCAGCCTTATCGGCAGTGGATTGAGTATCAATTTAAGATTAAAAACTAAGTAGAGGGAGATTAACCGTTCCTGAAATACTATATTCGTAAACCTTAGATCCAGTTGGGCAAAACGATTAAAGGGACTAATAGATAAATACCCTCAACCCGCTTTGTTTAGTATGGGAATGCCTGAGAATTGGCATCAAGATAGCTTTTGGGAAAATGCCTTAGAATAAAAAACGTGATAACACTACCGCTCTTTTCTAAGTGCGGTAGTTTTTTCCAAAATATCTCTACAACACCACCATATCATCACGATGTACCGCGACAGCGCCGTATTCATAGCCCAAAATGTGTGGAATCTCTTGTGATTTTTTGCCTTTAATTAAATTTAACGCATCGCTGTTGTAGCGAGGAATTCCAAGGGCGATAACGTTGCCGTTAGACTGTTGGATTTTCACCACTTCGCCACGAGAAAAACGCCCTTCGATTTGTGCAATGCCTGCTGGAAGTAAGGATTTATGCTGAATTAGCACCGCACTTGTTGCACCTTCATCAATGATAATCGTGCCTGCTGATGGCGCGGCAAAAAGCCATTGTTTACGGCTTTCAAGGCGATCTGTTTGCACGGTAAATTTGGTGCCGATATTTTCGCCGTAAGCCAGATCCACAATTACATTTGGGCGATTACCCGGTGCGATAATGGTTTCCACGCCTGAACGGGTGGCAACATCTGCGGCGATCACTTTTGTGGACATTCCGCCTGTACCAAGATTTGTGCCACTTCCGCCTGCGATTTGGCGAATCGCATCGGTGATTTTTTCCACCACTGAAAGCAATTTCGCTTGCGGATTGTTTCTTGGATCGCTATCAAATAAGCCTTGCTGATCGGTGAGCAAATAAAGTTGTTCGGCTTGTGCCAAAATCGCCACAAGCGCCGATAAATTATCGTTATCACCAACTTTAATCTCGGCAGTGGCTACTGCATCATTTTCATTAATCACGGGAATAATGCCGTTATCTAACAAGGCGTTAAGGGTGTCTCGTGCATTGAGAAAACGCTCGCGATCTTCAATATCGGCACGACTAAGCAAAATTTGCCCAATATGAATATCATAAATAGAAAAAAGCTGTTCCCACGTTTGAATAAGCTGGCTTTGCCCCACGGCGGCTAATAATTGTTTTGAGGCAATGGTAGGCGGAAGTTGCGGGTGGTTGAGATAATCTCGTCCTGCCGCCATTGCGCCAGAGGTAACAATGATAATGTGAAAGCCTGCTTGGTGTAGTTGGGTGATTTGTCGTACAATTTCCATCATATGTGGGCGATGAAGTTTGGTCGTGCCTTGTGTTAAGGTACTTGTGCCAAACTTCACGACAATGGTTTTCTTTTGTTCCATAAGGGAGTTTCCTGTTACTGTTGAATGCGCAAAACCCTATCATTAAATGCGAAAAATTTCATTAAATTTTCACCGCACTTTGTATGATTTAAAACAATTTTTATTACTCAAAACAGGGTATAATAGCATCATTTTTTAATCAACCCAGCGCAATTGAAATGTCAGAACAAAATCATATTGAACGCCAACGTGAAGTAACACGATTATGTATAAAAGTGGCATTAATGCTACTTCAACACGGTGCAGAAAGTGCGGTTGTGGTACAAATGTCGCATAGATTAGGGCGAGCTTTAGGAATGGATAGTGTTGAATGTGCCTTAACGCCGAATGCGGTGATTATTACCACGCTATATCATAATCATTGCATTACCACTGCACGCAAGAATGTGGATCAAGGCATTAATATGCATATTGTTACGGAAGTGCAACGCGTAGTGATTACGGCGGAGCATCGTATTTATGATTTGCACCAAGTAAAAAAGCGCCTTGAGCAAATTAAACCGTTTAAATATAACCGCTCTCTTGTGGTGCTAATGATTGGGTTATCTTGCGCTTGTTTTGCCCATTTATCTGGGGGCGATAGTAGGATTGCGATGATAACATTTGTTGCTGCTGCAATTGCAATGTTTATTCGTCAATCCCTTGCTCATCGCCATTATAATCCGATCATTGTCTTTTCAATTACCGCCTTTATCGCCTCAATTATTTCAGGAATGGCGTTGAAATATCAATTAGGCAATGATCCGCAAATTGCCCTTGCTTCGAGCGTGCTTTTACTTGTGCCGGGTTTTCCATTGATTAATTCCCTCGCGGATATTCTCAAAGGCCACGTTGGAATGGGCTTAGGGCGTTGGACCATTGCCACCATTCTCACCTTTGGTGCTTGCTTAGGTATTGTCTTTGCCCTTGCACTGTTAAATATTCCCTATTGGGGAGAATTGAAATGACCTTGTTGCTGAATTTATTAGATGATATGTTTTTCGCCGCTATTCCTGCGGTGGGCTTTGCCTTAGTCTTTAATGTTCCCCCTAAGGCATTGAAATATTGTGCAATTTTAGGCGCATTAGGACACGGCTTGCGTACCTTATTGGTACATTTTGATGTGCCGTTAGTATTTGCGACCTTTGCTGGAGCCAGTTTAATTGGTTTTATTGGCGTGCATTTATCGCATCGCTATCTTGCCCATCCTAAAGTATTTACAGTTGCGGCAATTATCCCGATGATTCCCGGCGTTTATGCCTATAAAGCGATGATCGCGATTGTGCAAATTCACCATTATGGTTTTTCTGATGTGTTATTTGCACAAATGATTGATTATTTTATTAAAACGGGATTTATTCTAGGGGCATTAGTTTTTGGTTTGGCATTGCCGGGCTTATTGTTCTATCGACAAAAACCTGTAATATAATAGCCAAAGCAAGGTAATCAAAAGGAAAGCAAATGACCCTCAGTTTAATTGTGGCAATGACGAAAAATAATGTGATTGGTAAAAATAACCAAATGCCGTGGCACTTGCCTGCCGATTTGGCGTGGTTCCGCCAAAACACGCAAGGCAAACCCGTGATTATGGGGCGGAAAACCTTTGAAAGTATCGGTCGCCCATTGCCAAAACGCACCAATATTGTGCTTTCTCGCTCTCCTTTTGTGTACGATGGCGTCATTTGGAAAAGTGATTTTACAAGTGCGCTGGATTTTGTGAACGAGTTTCCTGAGATAATGCTGATTGGTGGTGGCGAGTTATTTAAACAATACCTTCCCCACGCAGATAAACTCTATCTTACTGAGATTCAAGCAGAAATTGATGGGGATACATTTTTCCCACAAATTAATTGGGCTGACTGGCAAATTGAATTTGAACAATATCATCCCGCCGATGAAAATAATCCCTATGATTGCCGATTTTTGATTTTACAACGGATTAACCATTCGCGTTCCTAATGAAAAAGGAAGGCTTACTTGCCTTCCTTCGTTTGTTTAATTGATTTTATACGAGTGCATTTTTTCCTATTTTCCGCTTTTTTCTGACATTTTGGGCAGAAAAAACTATTACGTTGTCCGATGACTAAACTTTCAATTTTTGTACCGCACTTTGGACAAGGCTTGTCTTTATTGCCATAAACTCGCAATGCTTGAGCAAAATACCCTGGGCGACCATCAGGTTGTAAAAAATCTTTTAAGGTTGTGCCACCTTGTTGAATCGCGCTGGCAAGCACTTGTTTAATGGTTTGAACCAACAATTCACATTGCGCTTTAGTCAAATTTTTGGCTAATTTTAGCGGATGTAATCCGCATAAAAATAAGGTTTCATTCGCATAAATGTTACCTACACCAACGACTACGGCATTGTCCATTAAGAAAGTTTTAAGTGCGGTCTGTTTTTTGCGAGATTTTTTAAACAGATATTCCCCGGTAAATTCTTCCGACAGGGGTTCAGGGCCAAGTTTCGCAAAAAGGTGGAAATCCGCCAAATTATCCGTATATAGCCACGCACCAAAACGGCGAGGATCGTTATAACGCAAAACTTTGCCATTATTCATCACAATATCTAAATGATCGTGTTTATCAATGGGGCTATCTTGTGGCACAACACGCAAAGAGCCTGACATTCCTAAATGCCCAATGATTGCCCCTTTTTCAGTATGAATGATTAAATATTTTGCGCGACGAGAAAGGTGGCTCACTTTTACTTGCTTAAACTCACTCAATTGCGGACTCACTTCCCAGCGTAATCTAGGGTTACGCACGACAATTTTTTCAATGGTAAACCCTGTCAAATAAGGTGAAATGCCATTTTTGGTCGTTTCAACTTCGGGTAATTCAGGCATTTTTCCTCCTTACGAATGCTATATTGTTTCTAATGGAAATCGCTATAATTCACTAGGTAGATAAATAGAGGCAATCAATAAAAATCCAAGAAACGCAGATAGAAAAAAACCCGAACAAGTCGGGTTTTTCTAATTCATCAAAATCAAATTATTTGATTTTTGCTTCTTTATAAATAACGTGTTTACGCACAACAGGATCAAATTTTTTGATCTCCATTTTTTCTGGCATATTACGTTTATTTTTGGTTGTTGTGTAGAAATGACCGGTTTCAGCTGTTGAAACTAAACGGATTTTTTCACGAGCACCTTTAGCTGCCATTTTTTAGCTCCTTAGATTTTCTCGCCACGAGCACGGATTTCAGCTAACACTGCATCAATGCCTTTTTTATCAATAATACGCATACCTTTTGCTGTTAAGCGTAAAGTTACGAAACGTTTTTCAGACTCAACCCAGAAACGGTGAGTGTGTAAGTTAGGAAGAAAACGACGACGTGTCGCATTCATTGCGTGTGAGCGGTTGTTACCAACTGCTGGACGCTTGCCTGTTACTTGACAGACTCTAGACATATTAATCTCCAATAAATCAAATATAAGCTCGAGCTTAGGGTTCGGATTACTGCAAACTAAGTTTGCAAGCTACCTCGTCAGGTCGCTGTAACCGACCCGCATACTATATTAAAGGTGGCAAATTATACTCACTTTATTCGCTATACTCAAGCCTAAATCACTTAATTAACGCAATAAATGACAAAAAAATCAGCAATTCTGTTACATTGCGCTGGCAAGACTTCAGCTATAACCAGCCTTTTTCACTAAAAGAAACATAACAACCTTTACCGATCACAAAATGATCCAATACCCGAATCTCCACTAATTCTGCCACTTTTTGGATCTTTTCAGTAATGCACCGATCAGAATGGCTCGGCTCTGCAATTCCAGAGGGATGATTATGGGCTAAAATAATCGCTGCCGCATTGCAAAATAATGCTGTTTTCACAATTTCTCTAGGATACACAACGGCACTATTAATTGTCCCTAAAAACATTTCTTCTTTTTTAATTAAACGATGTTGATTATCTAGAAAAAGCACCAAAAAAACCTCCCGCTCTTTATGCTCTAGCTCCGTTTGCAAATACATTCGCACCAGTTCAGGACGGGTAAATGCCTGTGCCATTTCCAATTCTTGTAACAAATAACGCTTTGTCATCTCTGTACTGGCTTGAAGCTGGATAAATTGCGTGATACCTAACCCTTTGACATTGCAAAAAGCGTGTTGATCCGCACTGATTAATTGCCTTAACGATCCAAAATGTTCAAGAACCAAGCGAGATAATTCCATCACTGAACAATTCTTGATCCCTGTACGTAGAAAAATTGCCAATAATTCGCTGTCATCAAGGGCTTCTGCACCAAATGCTAATAATTTTTCTCGTGGCATTAAGGCGGTCATTTTAATGATGTACTCTTTTCTCTTAAATCAATTTATACTTACTTTTAGCATAAACAACCGCATTGTGATAGGTTTCTCCATCACTTTTGCGATCCTGATCGAAAAATAGGATTTTGTATTAAGGAAAATTACAGTAAAATTAACCGCACTTTTAATTTAAGGATCGCTAATTAATGCAAGATCTTCAAGGAAAACGTATCGTTATCGGCATTACGGGAGGTATTGCCGCATATAAAAGTATTGAACTTATCCGCTTGTTACGCAAAAGCCAAGCAGAAGTACGCGTGGTACTTACCGCAGCGGCGGCTGAATTTGTTACCCCACTTACATTACAAGCAATTTCAGGCAATGCAGTGGCTCAATCACTATTAGATCCTCAAGCTGAGTTAGCGATGGGGCATATTGAACTGGCAAAATGGGCAGACCTTATTGTTATCGCACCCGCTAGTGCAGATTTTATGGCGCGCTTAAATGCAGGAATGGCAAATGATTTACTCACCACCATTTGCCTTGCAACCGCAGCGCCAATTTTGCTTGCGCCTGCAATGAATCAGCAAATGTTCCGCCAACCCATCACACAACAAAATTTGACCAATTTAAAAGCCCGTGGTATTGCCACTGTCGGGCCAAATAGCGGTGAGCAAGCTTGTGGTGATGTGGGCTTCGGGCGAATGTCAGAACCGGCCGAAATTTACACCGCACTTTGTGAGATGCTTCTCCCTAAACAAGATCTCAGCCACTTAAAGGTTGCCATTACCGCAGGCCCAACGCGTGAAGCCATTGATCCCGTGCGTTATATTAGCAATCACAGCTCAGGAAAAATGGGCTTTGCTATTGCCGAAGCCTTTGCCAAACGAGGCGCAAAAGTAAAATTAATTGTAGGGCCTGTCAATTTGTCCACGCCTGCGCAAGTAGAACGAATTGATGTCATTTCTGCTCAAGAAATGGCGGATGTTACCCTTTCACTTGCACCACAAGTGGATATTTTCATTGGCTGTGCAGCCGTAGCAGATTACCGCGTAGCCCAGATCGCCGATCAAAAAATAAAGAAAACGGCTGGAAATGATATGCTCACCTTAGAATTGGTGAAAAACCCTGATATTATTGCCGCTGTGGCTGCACTCACTGAGAACCGTCCTTTTGTGGTAGGATTTGCCGCAGAAACGCAAAATGTTGCCCAATATGCACAGGATAAATTAGTGCGTAAAAATTTGGATCTGATCTGCGCCAATGATGTTTCTGATGGAAAAGGCTTTAATGGTGATGATAACCAACTTCAGCTTTTCTGGCGTGACGGCAACCAACAATTACCACACAGCAGTAAAAAAGAGTTGGCACGGCAACTCACTCAATATATTGTGGAACGATTTTACGCTCAGTTTGAACGAAAGGAATAAACAAAAAAATGAAAAAGATTGATGTAAAAGTTTTAGATAGCCGAATTGGCACGCAATTTCCCTTGCCAGCTTATGCCACAAGCGGTTCTGCCGGCTTAGATCTGCGTGCGTTGGTGGAAGAAAGTTTTGAAATCCAACCGGGTGAAACGAAGCTCATCCCAACAGGGCTGTCTATTTATATCGCCGATCCTAATCTTGCCGCCGTCATTTTACCTCGTTCAGGACTGGGGCATAAACACGGTATTGTACTGGGTAATTTAGTTGGTCTCATTGATTCTGATTATCAAGGCCCTTTAATGGTTTCAATGTGGAACCGTGGTGATCAACCTTTCAAGGTGGAAGTGGGGGATCGCATTGCACAACTTGTGTTCGTTCCTGTGGTGCAGGCAGAATTTAACGTTGTAAATGATTTTGAACAAACAGAACGTGGTGAAGGCGGATTTGGGCATTCGGGTAAGCAATAGAGGGAATATGGTAGAAGAACAATTAGAAATTGCGGGGATTGAGCCAGCGCCCATCACAGAAAAGCACACCACGACACAACGTACAGAAAAAATAACGAAAAGTGATAAACGTAGTGTTAAAGAACGCCGTTTACAAGTCCTCACCGTGCTGACCCATATGCTTCATTCCGAACGTGGAATGGAACGGATGACAACGGCTCGCCTTGCCCAAGAAGTCGGTGTTTCGGAGGCGGCACTCTATCGCTATTTCCCAAGTAAAACCAAAATGTTTGAAGCCTTGATTGATAATTTAGAAAGTAATTTATTTAGCCGTATCAACCATTCAATCAAAAATGAAACAAACACGATGAACCGTGTGCGAGATATTATGCAAATGATTTTAGATTTTGCACGTAAAAACCCCGGGCTTACTCGTGTTCTTACCGGACACGCCTTGATGTTTGAAGATCCGCTCCTACAAGCACGCGTTGCGCAATTTTTTGATCGTTTAGAATTTCAATTTGTGAATATTTTACAAATGCGAAAATTACGTGAAGGAAAAGGGTTTCATCTCGATGAACGGATTATTGCCTCTTATCTTGTTAATCTGTGTGAAGGACAATTTATGCGTTATGTTCGTTCTAACTTTCGCCATCATTCTAGTCAAAATTTTGAACAACAATGGAAACTTATCGCGGTACACTTTGCATAATAACAATTTTTAGGTAATATGATGATTATTCCTTGGCAAGATTTAGAAGAAGAAACACTCATTAATATTGCAGAAAGTTTCATTCTGCGTGAAGGGACAGATTACGGTGAACAGGAGCTTTCCCTCCAACAGAAAACGCAAAACTTGCTGACCAAAATACGTCAAGGAACGGCTGTAATTGTTTGGTCGGAATTACACGAATCCATTGATATTAAAGATAAAATGGAATTTCTTAAATCATAGATGATAAATGTAGGAGGACACCGTGCAAGAACAACATACTCCGCCAATGGATCCAACCTTAGAATGGTTTTTATCTCATTGCCATATCCATAAATATCCAACCAAAAGTTCAATTATTCACGCGGGTGAAAAAGCAGAAACGCTTTATTATCTCATCAAAGGCTCTGTGGCTATTTTAGTCAAAGATGAAGATGGTAAAGAGATGATCCTTACTTACCTAAATCAAGGCGATTTCTTTGGCGAAGCGGGATTATTTGAAGAAGGTCAAGAACGTTCAGCTTGGGTAAAAACAAAAATGACGTGTGAAGTGGCAGAAATTTCTTACAAGAAATTCCGCCAGCTCATCCAAGTAAATCCTGAAATTTTAATGTATTTATCTGGTCAGCTTGCTCGTCGTTTACAAAATACCTCAAGACAAGTTCGCAATCTTGCTTTCCTTGATGTGGCAGGGCGTATTGCACAAACCTTGCTAAACCTCGCTAAAATGCCAGATGCAATGACTCACCCAGAAGGAATGCAGATCAAAATTACTCGCCAAGAAATTGGTCAAATGGTCGGCTGTTCCCGTGAAACCGTTGGGCGAATTTTAAAAATGCTGGAAGACCAACATCTTATTTCAGCTCACGGCAAAACGATTGTGGTTTATCACTCCAGATAAAAATCTCCATCAAAGAAAAGAGCGGTGTAAAAATGCTGAATTTTCCACCGCTCTTACTCTTTCTATTGCTTTACTAATGCTTATTACCAAACGGCGGATTGGCAAACCACACCACGATAAAAAGCAACATAAACATTATCGCAGACAACCAGAAAATCTCATTTGCGCCAATAATAAATCCTTGCGCGGTGATGGTTCTTGCGAGAGACATTGAGGTTTGCGTTTCGCTCAAACCTAGCTCTGCCATTGTGTTGTAATAAGCTTGGGCGTTGAGATTATAAGGATTGATCGCTTCTGTAAATTGCGTGTGATGTATTGCCTCACGGTTATACCATAAGAAAGTGGTCAGCGAAGTACCAATTGAACCTGCAAGGGTTCGTAAAAAATTAAACAAGCTCGAGGCTGATGCCATTTTTTCTGCGGGTAAACCCGATAAGGTAATGGTGGTGAGTGGCATAAAAAAGCAAGCCACAGCAATTCCTTGGATAAGTTGTGGTAATGCTACATCAGCAAAGGTCATTGAAGGCTCAAAAGTAACGGCACGCCAATGGAAAGTTAAGGCATACACCATAAAACTGATCGTAACTAAAATTCGCATATCAATTTTATAGCCAAAACGTCCAATAATAGGCGAAAGTAGAATGGGGAATAATCCTACTGGGGCGGCGGCAAGCCCTGCCCAAGTGGCGGTATAGCCATAAACTTGTTGTAATAAAAGCGGAATTAGGACGACTGAACCAAGATAAATCAAAAATGCAAGGCTAGTACACAAGCAGCCCACACTAAAATTACGTGATTTAAATAAGGAAATATCCACAACAGGGTTATCCTCAGTCAATTCCCAAATAATTAAGGCAATTAATGCAATGGCAGAAATCACAGTAAGCACGACAATTTCAGTAGAATTAAACCAATCTTGCTCGCGCCCTTGGTCAAGCATTAATTGTAAACAACCCACGCCGATGACAAGCAAAATTAATCCCATCATATCAATAGGCTGCTGATAAGTTTTGGTTTCTCGCTTAGCTAAAATTTTCCAACTTAGAAAAATGACACACAATCCAATCGGCACGTTAATAAAGAAAATCCACCCCCAGTGCAGATTATCACTAATCCAACCACCTAAAATTGGACCAAAAATAGGTGCAACAACCACCGTCATTGACCAGAATGCTAATGCCATACTGCGTTTTTGCGGGGGATAGTTGTTCAGTAATAAACTTTGCGAAAGTGGGATAATTGGCCCTGCCGCAAGTCCTTGAAAAATACGGCATAAGATCAACATTTCTAAACTATGAGAAATACCACATAGCCAAGAAGCAAGCACAAATAAGCCAGTAGCAATTAAAAACAAGCGCACTTCGCCAAAACGTTTTGCTAGCCAGCCTGTAATGGGAATTGAAACGGCATTTGCAACCCCAAAGGAAGTAATGACCCAAGTACCTTGACTAAACGATGCCCCCAGATCGCCTGCAATCGTCGGGATTGCCACATTGGCAATGGTCGAATCTAACACTTGCATAAAGGTGGCAAGGGAAAGGGCAATCGTCATTACTGCCAGTGCGGCACCTTGAACAGGTTTTTGCATATTATTCACCTGCATTAGCTTGAATAATTTGTTCTGCTAATGTGTTTACAGGACTTAGGTCATAATCTAATGCCTGTGTTTGATACAATACTTCACTTGCACGCGGTTCGCGCAACACCTTACCGCGCGTATCCGCCACATTCACTTCCACGGTGGCAGAAAGCCCAAGCCGTAATGGATATTTTTTCATTTGGTCAGGATCTAAATCAATCCGCACTGGCACACGCTGTACCACTTTAATCCAGTTACCTGTGGCATTTTGAGCAGGAAGAAGCGAAAAAGCACTGCCTGTTCCCATTTCTATCCCACTCACGGTGCCATCAAATTTTACGTCATCGCCATATAAATCGAAGACTAATTCTACCGGCTGACCAATCCGCATTTTACGCAGTTGGGTTTCCTTAAAATTCGCATCAACCCACATTGTTTGATTGGATACCACTGCCATTAAAGGGCTACCTACTACCACTTTTTGTCCCACTTGCACATTACGACGTGCAACATAGCCATCAACAGGGCTAACAATTTTGCTACGTTGTAAATTCAACCACGCGAGGGTTAAGGCACTCACGGCATTCTTCACCGCTGGTTGCTCGCGTAACGGCAAATTCCCTAATAAGGCTTGATTCGCTGCTAATTGGTTCTGTGTAGCTTGTAGATCCGCTTGTGCAATATTCACCGCGTCTTTGGCGTGTTGTAAGGTTTCCTTATCAATAGATCCTGTTTTAGCTAACTGCTCACGGCGTTGTAAATCGCCTTTTGCTTTATTAAGTGCGGTGCTTTTTGCATCTAAAATGGATTGCAATTGCTTCACCGTAAAACCTAACTGCTCAATTTGACGCACACTACTGGCTAAATTATCTTGAGCTTGCTGAAAGTGCAATTTGAGATCCGTATCATCAAGCTCAAGAAGAACGTCACCCGTATGGACAAAATCCATATTATCTACGTTAATTTTGCTTACGTTGCCGTTCACTTGGGACGAAATCATCACTTGGTTACCTGACACATAAGCATCTTCTGTTTCCTCATAATTTCTTACAAAGAAAAACCAATAAACGCTGGTAATTATCGCGATGAGAAGTAGTATAGTAATAAAATAGCCCAGTGCTTTTTTACGTTTCGCATTTTTACTTAATACCGGTTTTTTATTTTCAGTTTGTTCTGTCATTGACTTCACCTATTAAAGATTTTCTAAACTGGTTAGCAGTTTAAGTAATAATTTTTTTAATTGTTGCTGCTCTTGTTCATCTAACACAGAAAAAAGTTGCTCCACTTGCTTCCATTGATTGGGCAAAAGTTGTTCTAAAAATTGTATTCCTTGCGGCGTAAGGGTTAATAAAAAGCCACGCCGATCCCCTTGCACTTCCGTGCGTGCTAACCACGCACGCTTTACTAATTCATCAGCAATACGTGTTGCATTGGTTTTTGAATAACCAAAAATTTCACTTAATTGACTGGGTTGTAAAGCATAGCTGGGCTGGCAATATAGCACAACTAATGCCATAAAAAGGGTATCATTGAGCTGATATTTTTTAAGCAACTGATTTCGTTTTTCCACATAACGGCTACTGTTATGCAAAAGTAAACGAGCCAAAAGAATTTGTTCTACTGGCATTGCAGGATTATTCTTCGCCGATTGGCGAATCAACATTTCTTGATCCGAAAAAGAGAGTGGCATAAAACAATTGATTAGTAGAAAATAAACTGCGTAATAGTAACGCACGTAACTATTTGTGTCAAAAAATACCGCACTTTCTTTTTCCTTAATGGATAAAGTGCGGTGCTTTTTCTTAATATTTTTCGAGCCTTATGGCAAACCTGATTTATGCCAATAGATAAGCAAAAATGAGATTGATCCCAAGTCCCCCCACCATTAACCAAATCCAAATTATTGCCCCCAATAATAAGGGTTTTGTTCCCGCTTGTTTCAGAGAGTTAATATGCGTGGTGAGTCCCAATGCCGCCATCACCATCATTAATAAAAAGCGGTCTAATTGAACCAGAAAATCTACGATAAATGGAGGTAATACATTGAAAGAATTAAAAATTGCTACGCCAATAAATAATAACGCAAAATAAGGAATCACAATTTTACCTTGTTGCTCCCCGCTTTCTTTGCGTAAAAAATAGGACAACGCAAGTAAAAGCGGTGCGAGCATCATTACACGCAACATTTTAGCAATCACCGCGGTATCTGCCACTTGAGGTGTAATATTTGCCCCAGCGGCGTACACTTGTGCGACTTCGTGTACCGTTGAGCCAATATAAATACCGAATAAATGATCTGGCAAGTAAGCTTGCAAGTAAGGGTAAAGTAGCGGATAAAGGAACATACTCACTGTGCCGAAAATCACAATTAATGCCACCGCAACAGACACTTTATAAGAAGGGGCTTTTAGGATTGGCTCGGTTGCCATAATGGCGGCAGCGCCACAAATACTGCAACCTGAAGCGGTAAGCTGTACAATTTGGCGATCAATCTTAAGCCATTTAATGCCGATCCAACAAGTCAGTAAGAAAGTTAAAATTAGCATCGTTAAATCAGAAAAAAACGCATTTAAGCCAACCTGACTAATGTCTTGCAAGGTTAAACGAAAACCAAATAATACAATACCGCAACGTAATAATATTCCTTTTGCAAAGGTTACTCCCAATTTCATTACGGATTCAATACGATGATAAAACGTATTTCCACCTAAAATCCCTAACAAAATGGCTAATGTCAGGGCGCTAATGTGCCACGACAGCGCTAAGGGGGTTTGCGCAAGCGAGCTTGCCAATAAGCTAATTAATATAGTTAAGAATAAACCCGGGAGCAGTGAGAGGTGTTTCATCATTGTATGGTTCTCCACATAACAAGGTGGTGATACAGTAACGCATTTTTATGATAAGTAAATAAGAAAAATGATAAAAATCCCACCGCACTTAAATTAGCCATTTTTGAATAACGCGGGTGATGCTATAATCTTGCACTATTTTTCAGCAGAGATCAGGAAAGAATATGATACGAATTGGACACGGGTTTGATGTACACGCCTTTGGTGGGGCTGGGCCGATTATTATTGGTGGTGTCGCAATACCTTATGAGAAAGGCTTGCTTGCACACAGCGATGGCGATGTGGCATTACACGCATTAACAGATGCATTGCTCGGTGCGGTGGCGTTAGGGGATATTGGGAAATTATTCCCAGATACCGATCCACAATATAAAGGGGCAGATAGCAAGGGATTGCTACAAGCAGCTTATCGTCAAGTGCAGGGCAAAGGCTATAAAATCGGCAATGTTGATATTACCATTATTGCTCAAGCACCGAAAATGCGTCCATATATTGATAATATGCGTGCGGCCATTGCACAGGTGTTAGATTGTGAAATAGAACAGGTGAACGTAAAAGCCACTACCAGTGAAAAACTTGGTTTTACCGGGCGTGGTGAAGGCATTGCTTGTGAAGCTGTCGCTTTGCTATTGAAGGCTTAATTTATGCAAGAACTCGCCTTTTTATACAACCCCCCCGAACAACCGGCTCACTTAAAAGCGGAATGTGCTGATTTTATCGTGAAAGAAGAATTGGGCTATGAAATGGCTGGTGAAGGGGAATTTGTTGCTCTTTATGTGCGTAAAACCGATGCAAATACCCTTTTCGTTGGTGAAAAATTAGCTGAATTTGCGGGAATTTCGCCACGCAATATGAGCTATGCTGGCTTAAAAGATCGCAAAGCTATTACGGAACAATGGTTCTGTCTGCATATGGCGGGGCAAGAAACGCCTGATTTTAGTCAATTTCATTTAGACGGCGTGGAAATTCTTAAAGTAACAAGGCATAACCGAAAAATTCGGACAGGCAGCTTGGATGGTAACCATTTTGAGATTTTATTGCGTGGCGCACAACAAACTGACGATTTAAACCTGCGGTTAGAAAATCTGAAGCAGTTAGGGTTTCCTAATTATTTTACCGAACAACGTTTTGGCCGTGATGGGCATAATCTCACACAAGCAATGCGTTGGGCAAAAGGTGAAATTAACGTGAAAGATCGCAAAAAACGAAGCTTTTACTTATCTGCCGCACGGAGTGAAATCTTTAATTTAGTGGTTTCAGATCGTGTTCAGCAACAACTTACACAAGCTATTTTATTCGGTGATATTGTGCAATTAAATGGCTCACACAGTTGGTTTACGGTGGATGAAACAGAGGATCTTGAGCAATTAAAAGTGCGGTTAAAAAATCAAGATATTTTACTAACCGCCCCATTAGTTGGAGAATATATTCAAGCAGCGAATGCGCGTGAAATGGAGATTGTTCAGCAACATCAAGAGATCTTAAACTTAATGCATAAAGAACGAATGAAGCCAAGTCGCCGTCCCTTATTGATATGCCCGCAATCCTTAGATTGGGCATTTTTGCCTGAAGGATTGAAATTAACCTTTTATTTACCAGCAGGTTGCTATGCTACGGCATTGATTCGTGAATTAATACAGATTATTGAATAAGGAATACAATGAATATTTTATTATCAAATGATGATGGCATTCACGCTGAGGGAATTAAAACCCTTGCTACCGAATTACGTAAAATTGCACAGGTTACCATTGTTGCGCCAGACCGCAATCGTAGTGCCGCTTCAAGCGCGCTAACCCTAGTAGAACCATTACGCCCAATGAAATTAGATAACGGTGATTACTGCATTAATGGCACACCCGCTGATTGTGTGCATTTAGCCTTGAACGGTTTTCTTTCAGGACAAATCGATCTTGTTGTATCGGGTATTAATGCAGGGGTGAATTTAGGTGATGATGTGCTTTATTCGGGGACGGTGGCGGCTGCTTTTGAAGGTCGCCATCTCGGTTTACCGGCTATTGCCGTTTCATTAGATGGTCGCCAACACTATGAAACAGCAGCGCGTATTGTCTGTGAACTTGTACCGAAATTGCACAATCAGTTAGTAAAAAGCCGTGAAATTCTGAATATTAACGTGCCTGATTTACCTTACGACAACATTAAAGGGATCAAAGTCTGCCATTTGGGCTATCGTGCAGCGGCAGCAGAAGTCATTAAACAACAAGATCCCCGTGGTGAAGCCATTTATTGGATTGGTCCTGCGGGTTTAGCAGAAAATGAACAAGAAGGCACAGATTTTCACGCAGTGAAAAATGGCTATGTGTCTATTACACCGATTCAAGCGGATATGACCGCTTATCATTCGCTCCAATCTTTACAAGATTGGTTAAAAAGTAAATAATATTCCGCTTTGCAAATTATTGAGGGTATGCCATTGAAAATATTTGGCGCGATGTACGATAAAGTGATGCAGTGGTCGGTTCATCGCTATGCGACGGCGTGGTTGATTTTTACCAGCTTTATCGAATCCATTTTTTTTCCTGTTCCCACTGATGTGATGCTTGTACCAATGGCAATGAATCGCCCCAAACAAGCCTTAAAGCTGGGAATTTATACCGCGATTGCCTCTGCACTCGGTGGCGTCGTGGGCTATGGATTGGGTTATTATGCTTTTGATTATATTCAAGAATATATTATTAAATGGGGCTATCAATCTCACTTAGACACAGCGATGTCTTGGTTTAAACAATGGGGAATTTTAGTGGTGTTTATTGCTGGATTTTCCCCTATTCCCTATAAAGTGTTCACTATTTGTGCGGGCGTAATGCAAATGGCATTTTTACCATTTTTAATTACATCAACGATTTCTCGTGCTGCACGTTTTATTTTAGTGGCGAAATTAGCCGCTTGGGGCGGTCAGAAATTTGCGCATAAATTACGTCAATCTATTGAATGGATTGGCTGGGTAGTAGTACTTCTTGATGTGATCATTTATTTCATATTCAAATAAAAGTGCGGTCAAAAATGAAAAAATTTTTAATCCTAATTACTTGCTTTTTTATGCTAGGGGCTTGTACATCAGAACCACAACAGCAAGATGAACATACCCTTTCACCGGGAATGATGCAACCTGTGCTTGGCACAGGGGCAACGGAAGATGCCCAATGGCAACCAATTATTGAAAAACAACCTATGCCTGAATCAATGAATTAATAGAGGAACTCCAATGAAAAAATCTTTTTTACTTCTGCCTATTACGATGGCGGTATTATCAGCTTGTTCATCCACTTCACCTGCACCGGTAGAAAATGCCGATGGTGTGTTGCCACCGGGAACGATGCAACCGGTAGATAGCAATACTGGTAGCACTTGGGAACCCCAAATTCAGCAACAGAGTATGCCGGCTACAATGACTGCACCTGTTGCGCCACAACCCACTTATCAAGCACCTCAAGTACAGGCACCACAAATACCACAACCAGTAAATCAAGCGGTGCAACAAAGCAAAAAAGCGGTGGCAAATACCACTGCGAAAGCAAAACAAGTTTCACAAAACTTTGAGATTCCGCGTAATCCAGAAACCAATGCCCCTGATTACAGTAAAATTGATAAAGGGTTCTATAAAGGGAACACTTACACCGTTCGCAAAGGCGATACAATGTTCTTGATTGCTTATATTTGTGGGCTTGATGTGAAAGAACTGGCGGCGATGAATAATATGTCTGAACCTTATACCTTAAGTGTTGGACAAACCTTGAAAGTCTCTAATGAAACCGCCCCTGTCGCGACCAATACTGCCCCAAGTACGGCTAAACCGGTGGAAAAACCTGCTCAACCTGCAGTTACTTACACGCCGGGGCCAAATGGTACACAATATGGTTCTGATGGTTCGATCATCGGGCCGATTAAATCTTCGGTCGGTACTCCTTCATCAACGCCAATCGTTTCTGCACCAGTTAAAACACAGCCTGTTGCTCAACCGGTTTCTTCTACCCCAATTGCTTCAAATGTGGCTTGGCAATGGCCAACCAATGGCAAAATTGTACAAGGTTTCTCTAGCGCTGATGGCGGAAATAAAGGCATTGATATTAGCGGTTCACGTGGACAGGCAGTTAATGCGGCAGCGGCTGGTCGCGTAGTATATGCAGGTAATGCGTTGCGCGGTTACGGTAACCTTATCATTATTAAGCACAATGATGATTATTTGAGTGCTTATGCACACAATGAAAGTCTTTTAGTGAAAGATCAGCAAGAAGTGAAAGCTGGACAGCAAATTGCGAAAATGGGAAATTCTGGCACAAATAGCGTGAAACTTCATTTTGAAATTCGCTATAAAGGCAAGTCTGTTGATCCTATTCGTTATTTACCGAGACGTTAATGATGAAAAAACTTGCTGCATTATGCTTTAGTACCACGCTGACCTTAGGCTGTACTGCCCATTCAGCAAGCCAACTTTTAGGCGGTGATGTTGATGAAAAAGGCTGTATCTCCTCTGCTGGTTATCGTTGGTCTGAATTAAAACAGCAATGTGTTCAACCTTTTGATATTGCCGATCTTCGCTTTACCGATCCTGAAGATTCGACCTTCGCTATCTATGTGATTTTGGCACAAGATCAAGGTAAAGCAGAGGTTTTTTCTGCGCATTCAACGCCTAATCTGATCCTTGATGCGGTAAAAGGTGGCTATGCAGCAAAAGATAAAAGTCTGAGCATTATAAAAACCACGCAAGGGTGGGAACTGAAAAAACGTCCTACTCGTTAAAAATAAAAAGTGCGGTGGAAAATTTTGTAAAATTTACACCGCACTTTTATTGCATTTAAGTTGAATAGAATAAAGGTGATGTTGAATATCAGTGGCTATTTACTCTTTTCAACAGCAATAGTTATTGACGACCTTTATAAATTGCCACAGCCTCAGGCATTAAACGAAGTAAATTGGCTTGGCGGTCTTTATCACTCGGGTGAGTGGAAGAAAGCGCCGCTAATACACCGCTATTTCCTGAAGAAGCTGTCTGCATTTTTTCCCATAATTTTGGTGCTGCCTCTGGGTTATAACCTGCTTTTGCCATTAAAAATAGTCCCACTTCATCCGCTTCCGTTTCTGCACTACGAGAATAAGGCTTATCTAATGCCCAATCTTTGGTAATACCGATAATTAACCCACTTCCTTCTGAACCAATTTGTGTGGAAAGTGCAATATGCGCAACCTGTGCGACCACATTCGTGAATGTTCCCATATTCACTTTCTTTTTACCGTGTTCTTTCAGTGCGTGTGCCATTTCGTGCCCCATTACGGTGGCAATTTCATCATCATTTAAGTGTAACTTATCCACAAGCCCTGTATAAAATGCCATTTTACCGCCCGGCATCGCCCACGCATTGAGTTCATTTGATTTAATCACGGTAATTTGCCAATTAAATGGCTGCCCCGTATTATTTTCACGATTAGCATAAGGGTACATTTTATTAAATACTTGATGAATGCGTTTTGATGTTGTTGAACTTGTATCAACAACCCCTTTTTGTTTTGCTTCATTCACCGTTTGTAGATAACTTGTCGCCGCTTGTTGATTAACACTTGCAGAATCGGCACAAGCATTAAGCATTAGGGTAAAAATGAAAAGTGCGGTGATTTTCTTCATTGTTTTTAACATATTCACTCCTTAGGTTAAACATAGAAAAATACCGCATTAAGTAACGCGGTATTTAAAAAGAACAGGTTAAGAATTATTTTTTTGCACGCTCAAAAGAGTCTAAAATTTCTTTACGTGCCGCCGCCGCATCTTCCCAACCATCAACTTTCACCCATTTCCCGGCTTCTAAGGCTTTGTAGCTTTCAAAGAAATGTTGAATCTGTGCTTTTAGTAATGCTGGTAAATCACCAACATCTTTAATGTGATCGTATTCTTTGCTTAATTTTGTATGTGGTACTGCAATAACTTTAGCATCTTGACCCGATTCATCGGTCATTTTTAATACGCCCACTGGACGACAACGAATCACTGAACCCGGTTGTAAGGGATAAGGGGTTGGTACTAATACATCAACAGGATCGCCATCTAACGATAAGGTGTGGTTAATATAGCCATAGTTTGCTGGGTAGAACATTGCTGTCGCCATAAAACGATCAACAAATAAGGTACCCGTTTCTTTATCCACTTCATATTTGATTGGATCTGAGTTTGCTGGAATCTCAATCACAACATAAATATCATCAGGAAGTTCTTTTCCTGCTGGAACACTTTCTAAGCCCATTTGCTCTTTCCTTCTAGTTAATGAATGGTAATAAAACGCTTGAATTATAGCTTGATTTTTTTGCTTTTGCCAAGCTAAATGGGCAATTTTGGCATTGTGTTTTTATTTTGCACTATTATAATAGTTCACTAATACCAATATAAAACTTATAGGTGAATTTATGAAAAAAAATCCTTCCTTATTTGGTGGTGCGATGATTATCGCAGGCGGTACAATTGGTGCGGGTATGCTCGCAAACCCTATTGCCACCTCTGGCGTGTGGTTTATCGGTTCAATTTTGATCCTCTGCTACACTTGGTTTTGTATGACCACATCAGGCTTAATGCTACTTGAAGCAAACTTACATTATCCTACTGGTGCAAGTTTTGACACCATTGTAAAAGACTTGCTTGGTAAAGGCTGGAATATGTTAAATGGGCTTTCCGTTGCATTTGTTCTCTATATTCTCACCTATGCGTATATTACTTCTGGTGGTGGTTTAACAGAAAGTTTTCTTAATCAATTACTGAGTAGCGAACAAAGTGCGGTGGAAATTGGACGCATTTCTGGCTCACTGATTTTCTGTGCGGTTCTCGCTTTTTTCGTATGGTTCTCAACAAAAGCAGTGGATCGTTTTAGTACCATTTTAATTGCTGGAATGGTGGCGGCATTTTTCCTTTCGGTGACTAATTTATTAGGTATGGTAAACACCGATATTCTGCTTGATAGCACAGGGGATAGCCAATACTTGCCTTTCGCCCTTGCGGCCTTGCCAGTTTGCTTAGTTTCGTTCGGTTTTCACCAAAACGTACCAAGCCTTGTGAAATATTATGATCGCGACAGTAGCAAAGTGACAAAATCGATTGTTTACGGTACATTCATTGCCTTAATCATCTATATGCTATGGCAACTTGCTATTCAAGGCAATTTACCACGTAATGAATTTATCCCGGTTATCCAAAAAGGGGGCGATATTGCGGTGCTACTGGAAGCCTTAAATAGTCAAATTCAAACGGATTTTGTCGGCTTAATGTTACGCTTTTTTGCCTATATGGCGATTGCTAGCTCGTTCCTTGGGGTAACTCTCGGTTTATTTGATTACATTGCGGATTTATTCAAATTCGACAACGGTAGTGCAGGCAGAAGCAAAACCGCATTAATCACCTTCTTACCACCGTTGATTTTAAGCTTATTTTTCCCATACGGTTTTGTTATCGCCATTGGTTACGCAGGATTAGCGGCAACAATTTGGGCGGTTATTACGCCTGCATTATTGGCTAAAGCAAGTCGGGCTAGATATCCAAATCAAACTTACCAAGTGTATGGTGGTTCAGCGATGATTTATTTTGTTATCTTATTTGGATTAATTAATATTCTTGTTCAACTCGCTGATTTAGTTGGCTGGTTACCAGTATTTGGAAGATAGTTGAAAATCCCTTAAAATAACAGAAAATAGACACAATTAGCACGGATAACCGTGCTAATTTTTTACCGTTAAGATGATAATGAAAACCTCTGTTTACGATAAAGAAGGCTTTTTTGAGCTTTACCAAAAATTACGCCAGAACCCATCTAGTTTAAATGAAATTGTGGAAAAACCCACAATGTTAAGTTTACTGCCTGATTTAACGGGTAAAAAATTGCTCGATCTCGGTTGCGGAATGGGAGAGCATTTACAACTTTATTTGCAACAAGGTGCAGCATTTGTGGTAGGAATGGATTTATCTCAAGCGATGCTACAACAAGCGGCAAAAAATCTCGCCGAAAAACGACCGCACTTTGCTTTGCATCAACTGGCAATGGAGCAACTTAATGAATTACCTGATGGAAATTTTGATGTCATTACGAGTTCTTTTGCATTTCACTATATACAAGATTTTCCCCGGTTATTAGCCCATATTCAGGCAAAACTTAAACCTAATGGCTGGCTGATTTTCTCTCAAGAACATCCGATTGTTACTTGCTATCAAGGGGGAGAGCGTTGGGAAAAAGATCAGCATAAACAACAAGTGGCTTATCGACTTAATTATTATCGCGATGAAGGTGAACGGCAACGAAACTGGTTTAAACAACCATTTAAAACCTACCATCGAACACTTTCAAGTATTATCAATGATCTTATCAATGGCGGGTTTCAAATAGAAAAAACGGCAGAACCAATGCTCGCTGAACAACCCGAATGGCAACAAGAATTTAAAGATCTACAACATCGCCCCGTGTTACTTTTTATCAAAGCGAAAAAAATAAAAAATTTGCTTGCATAAAAATTTTTTTTGCGTAGAGTAATGGCTAAGCAATTTTTGGAGCAAAATAAAATGAATTTTAATCGTAATACTCATCATCACCATCACCCTGAATAATCTTTCGGGCGATGGCGATTGCTTGGAAGATAAGCTTCCGAGTGAGTATTGCTGATACCAAAACACATAAACCTCTCGGAAGTCAATTTCGAGAGGTTTTTTTATACTTAAATTTTGATTTAGAAGGAAAAATTATGGCTAACACAACACGTTTACGTATTGCTTTACAAAAAAAAGGCCGTCTTAGTAAAGATTGTGCTGAATTATTGAAACAATGTGGGGTAAAAATTAATTGGAATGAACAACGTCTGATTGCTTACGCGGAAAATATGCCCATTGAAATTTTACGGGTGCGTGATGATGATATTCCGGGGTTAGTTTTTGATGGCGTGGTTGATCTTGGCATTATCGGGGAGAATGTCCTTGAAGAAGAGGAGCTTGGTCGTATCGCAACAGGCGAAAACGTAAGTTATAAAAAATTACGCACACTTGATTTCGGCGGTTGCCGTTTGTCTTTAGCCATTGAGCGAGATCGTTCCTATAATGGCGTGCAAGACTTTGCCGATTCTCGCATCGCAACCTCCTACCCTAATTTATTAAAACGTTATATGAATGAACAAGGTGTTCCTTTCAAAAGCACCTTATTAAACGGATCCGTTGAAGTTGCCCCTTCCGCAGGATTGGCTGATGCTATCTGCGACCTTGTTTCTTCAGGTGCAACCTTAGAAGCAAATGGATTAAAAGAAGTGGAAGTCATTTATCGTTCAACTGCGTGTTTAATTCAACGTCAAGAGGCGTTATCTGCCGAAAAACAAGCCTTAGTAGATAAATTATTAACACGGATTCAAGGCATACAACAAGCTGGCGAATCAAAATATATTATGCTTCACGCCCCCAAAGCACAATTGGAACAGATTATTAATCTGCTTCCCGGTGTGGAAAATCCCACAATTTTACCACTTGCGCACGATGAAAGCCGCGTTGCTTTACACGCAGTAAGCCAAGAAACCTTATTCTGGGAAACAATGGAAGAACTCAAAGCACAGGGCGCCAGTTCGGTATTAGTATTACCTATTGAAAAAATGCTCGCGTAAAGTGCGGTCAGAATTTAAAACGTTTTAAGGAAAAATTATGCAAACACTAATTTGGAAAAATTTAACACAACAAGCGCGAAAAGACGCATTAATGCGACCAGCGATTTCTGCCGCACAGTCCATTCAAGAGGCCGTTGAGGCTATTCGTGAGCAGGTGCAAAGCAATGGCGACCAAGCATTATTTGAGCTAGGTGAAAAATTTGATAAGGTGAAATTAACCCGTCTGACGATTTCTCCACAGGAAATTGATGCCGCCTCTCAACGCCTCACTCAGGAATTAAAAACAGCCATTCAAAATGCTAAACGTAATATTGAACGCTTCCACCAAGCACAAATTCCGCAACCTGTGGATATCGAAACACAAGCTGGCGTGCGTTGTCAGGTGGTTACTCGCCCAATTAACCGTGTAGGGCTATATATCCCGGGGGGATCGGCACCACTTTTTTCGACCGTATTGATGCTCGCAATCCCTGCTAAAATTGCAGGTTGTAAAAAAATTGTACTTTGTAGCCCGCCGCCTATTGCAGATGAAATTCTCTATACGGCAAGCCTATGTGGCATTGATACAATTTATCCCATTGGTGGTGCACAAGCCATTGTCGCAATGGCATTCGGCACAGAAAGCGTCACTAAAGTAGATAAAATTTTTGGCCCCGGTAATAGTTTTGTGACAGAAGCAAAACGTCAAGTAAGCCAAGCCGTAGATGGCGCTGCGATTGATATGCAAGCAGGCCCTTCTGAAGTATTAGTGTTAGCGGACGAAAATGCCGATCCTGATTTTGTTGCCAGCGATCTGCTTTCTCAAGCTGAACACGGTGCTGACAGCCAAGTGATTTTAGTTACCCCTAGCGAAACTTTAGCAAAACGCACCGCACTTGCTATTGAACGCCAGCTTGCTCAACTTCCCCGTGCTGAAACTGCCCGTAAGGCGCTCAGCCATAGCCGAATTATTCTTGCGGAAGATTTAGCGCAAGCCATTGAAATTAGTAACGAGTATGCGCCAGAACATCTTGTGGTGCAGGTAAACAACGCGCGTGAATTGCTCGATCAGCTTGATAATGCAGGGTCTATTTTCCTCGGCGCATATAGCCCTGAAAGTATGGGCGACTATGCCAGCGGCACTAACCACGTTCTACCTACTTATGGCTATACCCGTACAACTTCAAGCCTTGGCTTAGCCGATTTTAGTAAACGAATGACAGTGCAAGAATTGACGCCACAAGGTTTTAAAGATCTGGCAAAAACAGTGGAAATTATGGCAGAAGCGGAACAACTAGATGCCCATAAGCAAGCGGTTTCTATTCGTTTGGCAAAGCTACAATCCTCAAATTAGCTACTTGTTACATTTTGTATCGAACGAGCAAGAAATTGTGATGAAGATCGTAAAATTGAGGGAAACCGCTTGCACATTCTGTGCTTTCCATTAAGGATTACTGTGTTTTTATACATTAAAATGAGAGGCTAGAAAAATGCAAGATCAACGAGGTAATAACCAAATTGAAATTTATCAATTAGCAAACGGCGAAACTCAAATTGAAGTGAAATTTGAAAATGACACGGTTTGGCTTTCTCAAGCCCAAATGGTCTCGCTATTTGGGCGTGATGTTTCTGTTATTTCAAGGCATATTCGCAATGCAATAACAGATGGCGAAATCTCAGAAAAAAGCAATTTGCAAAAAATGCAAATTGCTTTTGCAGACCGTCCAGTCACCTTTTATGATTTGGATACTGTGATTCCTTTGGTACTTACGATTAAATCAACATTTACTCGCTAAACCTGTAGAGCGACTGATTAATGATAACACGTTAGTCGCACTTGCACTTTTGGTGGCGGAAAGTTTGCCAGAACAAAAAGAATTAATGATAAAACTGATCGAACATTTTATTTTGATCAAATAAAAGTGCGGTCAAAAAAACGAAAATTTTTAGAGAGAACAACAATGACAATCACAACCTTATCACGCAAAAATATTCAAGCCCTCACGCCTTATCAATCGGCGCGCCGTTTAGGTGGGAAAGGGGATATTTGGTTAAATGCCAATGAATTTCACTCATCTCCTCAACTGAATTTGACTCAGCAGAATTTTAATCGCTACCCCGAAGCGCAACCACAAGCATTGGTTCAAGCGTATGCTGATTACGCGGGGGTAAAAAAAGAAAATGTGCTAGTAAGCCGAGGAGGGGATGAAGGGATTGAATTAATCATTCGAGCGTTTTGTGAAGAGCAAGATAGCGTGTTATATTGCCCACCGACCTATGGAATGTATGCGGTGAGTGCGCAAACCTGTGGTATCGCAACGAAAACCGTTCCTCTCACGGCTGATTTTCAACTTAATCTTGCCGAAATTGAACAACAACTTGATGGCGTTAAAGTTATTTTTGTATGTAGCCCAAATAATCCGACAGGCGGTTTGTTGAAACGGGAAGATTTACTTACCTTATTACGAATGACTCAAGGCAAAGCCATTGTCGTCGTTGATGAAGCTTATATTGAATTCTGCCCAGACGCGACAATGGCTAATGAACTCGCCCATTATCCTCACCTTTCGATTATCCGAACCTTATCAAAAGCCTTTGCACTTGCGGGATTACGTTGTGGTTTCACCTTAGCGAATACGGCACTGATTGATGTCTTACAAAAAGTGATCGCGCCTTACCCAATTCCTGTTCCGGTATCAGATATTGCCGTACAAGCCTTAAGCAAGGAAGGGGTAGCGACAATGCGAGCAAATGTGGATGAAGTCATCACGCAACGCCAATGGCTGGTTAAGCAATTAGGCGATTTGCCTTTGGTGGAACAGATTTTTGAGAGTGAGGCAAATTATCTGTTAATTAAATTTAAAGAAGGGCAAAACGTCTTTCAGCAATTATGGGAGCAAGGCATCATTCTACGTAACCAACACACTGCGCTAGGATTGCAAAATTGCGTGAGAATGACGGTGGGAAGTGCGGTAGAAAATCAACGTGTAATCAATGCGTTAAAGGCACTTTAGCCATTTAAACCCGTAATAAGAAAAAATACGCGTTTATCTTATTTTCTGATGATAATATTAAACACACGACGTTACTTTATAAGGAAACACCAATGACACAACAATCTATTTTATTTATTGATCGAGACGGAACCTTAATTGATGAACCGAAAACAGACTTTCAAATTGATAGCCTAGAAAAATTAAAATTTGAAAAAAACGTTATCCCTGCCTTACTCAAATTGAAAAACAAATATCGCTTTGTTATGGTCAGTAACCAAGACGGTTTAGGTACTGCCTCTTTTCCACAGGCTGATTTTGATGCCCCTCATAATACAATGATGACGTTGTTTAACTCGCAAGGTATTGAATTTGACGATGTGCTGATTTGTCCGCACAAGCCTGAAGATAACTGTGATTGCCGTAAGCCAAAAACCAAATTATTGCAAAAATATATCGACCGTGAATTATTTGACCCCGCCACCAGTTTTGTCATTGGCGATCGTGTAACCGATGTGCAATTGGCGGAAAATTTAGGCATTCGAGCCTTACAATATCATCCTGAAAAATTAAACTGGGATCTAATCAGTGAAAAATTATTAGGCGAACCTGTTACTAACATAGGAAACCGTCAGCCACGCTATGCTGAAGTAGAACGAAAAACGAAAGAAACAGAGATTAAAGTTCAAGTATGGCTAGACGAAACAGGACATAATGACATCAAAACAGGCGTAGGTTTTTTTGACCATATGCTTGATCAAATTGCCACGCACGGCGGTTTTAGAATGAATGTGTATTGCAAAGGCGACCTTTGGATTGATGAGCATCACACGGTTGAGGATACCGCCCTTGCCTTAGGCACGGCACTGAAACAAGCCATTGGTGATAAACGTGGCATCGCCCGTTTTGGCTTCGTATTACCAATGGATGAATGTCGAGCTGAATGCGCAATGGATCTTTCCGGTCGCCCATTTATTAAATTTAATGCACAATTTAAACGCGAAAAAGTTGGTGATTTCAGTACTGAAATGACGGAACATTTCTTCCAATCTATCGCATTTACCCTATTAGCAACCTTGCATTTAAACGCTGAAGGCGATAATGATCACCATAAAATTGAAAGTTTGTTTAAAGTGTTTGGACGAACGCTAAGACAAGCGATTAAAATTGAAGGGAATGAATTGCCGAGTAGTAAGGGGGTACTCTAATTCTTATGGGTAAAGTCTGAAGGGAAATGACTATGCTAAGTAACACCACCATCATTACTGATATTAAACAAATCATCGCGCAATCTCGTGAAAATGCGGTAAGAGCGGTAGATTTTCAACGTGTGCTGATGTATTGGCACATTGGTAAACGTATTTTCGAGGAAGAACAGCAGGGGCAAGCGCGGGCGGATTATGGGAGTTATTTGATCAAATCTCTTGCAAAACAATTGCAACCTGAGTTTGGTACGGGGTTTTCTGCTCGTCAGCTAGAACGTTACCGTCAATTTTATCGAACTTTTCCAATTGCGACCGCACTGCGGACGCAATTAAACTGGACCCAGTATAAAAGCTTAATTTCAATTAATGATCCTGATAAACGCGAATTTTACATTGCCGAAAGTATCAAGAATAATTGGAGTTCTCGTCAGTTAGAACGTCAAATTAATAGTAGTTTATATGAACGTTTACTGTTAAGTAACGACAAAGAAACCGTGCTTGCAGTGGCGAATAATCAGCTTATCCCTAATGATCCTAAACAGATTATTAAAGATCCTATGGTGTTGGAATTTCTCGGGCTGCAACGTGAAAGTGCCTATTATGAAAAAGATCTTGAACAAGCGATTATTACTCATTTACAGGAATTTTTGCTTGAATTAGGTAATGGCTTTTCTTTTGTTGCACGGCAGAAACGTTTACATCTTGAGGGTGATGATTTTTTCGTGGATCTCGTTTTATATAATCGCTTACTGCAATGTTTTGTGATTATCGAAATCAAAACCCATAAATTAACCCATCAGGATTTAGGACAGTTACAAATGTATGTCAATTATTTTGATCGTGTTGAAAAGCTGCCACGAGAAAACCCAACCATTGGGATTTTATTATGTGCAGATAAGAATGATAGCGTAGTGAAATTTTCCTTACCTGAAAATCAACAGCAAATTTTTGCTAGTCAATATCAACTTTATCTACCGTCAGAAGAATTATTGCTGACAGAAATACGCAAAGAAATTGAAAATTTTGAACAAAAACAACAAGAAAACTAGGATACTCAGAAAACAATGCAAACCATTACTATCATCAACACAGGCTGCGCTAATCTTTCTTCGGTGAAATTTGCGTTTGAGCGATTAGGTTATCAAGCGGATATTACCGATGATCTTGCCAAAATTCAGCGTGCTGAAAAGCTTATTTTACCGGGAGTGGGAACGGCATTGGCCGCAATGCAAAGTATGCAAGCCCATCAATTAACCCACGTTTTAACTCAGCTTACGCAGCCAGTTTTAGGCATCTGTTTGGGAATGCAGCTAATGACAGATTATTCTACGGAAGGTGATGTGGAAACGCTGAAACTTATTCGCGGTAACACGCAATGTTTGCCAAATAAAGGGTTACCATTACCCCATATGGGCTGGAATAAGGTAAATTATCAGGATAACCACCCATTATTTAAAAACATTCCGCAAGACAGCTATTTTTATTTTGTGCATAGCTATGCCGTTTTGCCAAATGAAAATACGATTGCTACCTGCGATTATGGCGTGCCATTTTCTGCAGCGATTGCGAGAAAAAATTTCTATGGCGTGCAATTTCACCCTGAGCGTTCAGGCAAAGTAGGCGAACAGTTATTGCGCAATTTTATGGAAAATCTGTAATGAACAAAATCCAAAGTGCGGTGAAAAATCTGCTCATTTTTGCCTTATTGTTTGGCGTTATCTCTCTCGCAATAGATTATTGGCGGCGCCCCAATGTCCCTGAAAATGCGTTGCAACAACCATTGATAACGTTGGCGGGGGAACGCATTCAGTTAGCCAAACTCAGTAAAGAAAAGCCCGTGCTACTTTACTTTTGGGGAAGTTGGTGCAGTATTTGTTCACTGACTTCACCAAGCATCGCAAGCCTTGCCAATGAGGGCATACAAGTCATTAGCGTGGCATTAAAATCGGGCAATGATCAGGCGGTACAAGACTATCTACAGCAACACCAATATAATTTTTTGACCGTAAATGATCCACAGGGGACACTTTCCGCCCAATGGCAAATTCAGGTAACACCAAGTATTATCATTATTAAAAATGGCAAAATTGTGCATACCACCACAGGATTAAGTAGTCCTTGGGGCTTAAAATTACGTTTATGGCTTAGTTAATAAATCCAAAAGAGAAAATAACAATGAAAAAAACATCACAAATTATCCCCGCACTTGATCTCATTGACGGCAAAGTGGTGCGTTTATATCAAGGGGATTACGCGCAGCAAACACAATATAGCGATAACCCCATTGCTCAATTTCAGCATTATTTATCGCAAGGTGCGAAGCAGTTACATTTGGTAGATTTAACGGGAGCGAAAGATCCAAGCAAACGTCAAACCAAGCTTATTGGTGAAATCATTGCGGCAACCCAAGCCAATATTCAAGTAGGGGGCGGTATCCGCACGGAACAAGATGTGGCAGATTTACTCTCCGTCGGTGCTAATCGCGTGGTGATTGGTTCAACGGCAGTAAAACAACCTGAAATGGTGAAACAATGGTTCACTCACTATGGTGCAGAAAAATTTGTTCTTGCCTTAGATATTCATATTGTAGAGGGTAAAAAACGCATTGCCATTCACGGCTGGCAAGAAACCAGTCCACTTACTTTAGAACAAGTCATTGAGGAGTTCCATCAAGTGGGCTTACAACACGTCCTTTGTACGGATATTTCCCGTGATGGCACATTACAAGGCTCCAATGTCGCCTTATACCAAGAAATTTACACTGCTTTCCCACAGATTGAATTTCAATCTTCTGGTGGTATTGGCTCACTGGCAGATATTGCCGCATTAAAAGGCACTGGCGTCGCAGGCGTGATTGTCGGGCGTGCATTATTAGAAGGAAAATTTAACCTAGCGGAGGCGATTCAATGTTGGCAAAACGGATAATTCCTTGTTTAGACGTGCGTGATGGGCAGGTGGTAAAAGGTGTGCAATTTCGCAATCACGAAATTATTGGGGATATTGTTCCTTTGGCAAAACGCTATGCAGAAGAGGGCGCAGACGAACTCGTATTCTACGACATCACCGCCTCATCAGACGGGCGCACGGTGGATAAAAGCTGGGTGGAGCGGGTAGCGAAAGAAATCAATATTCCATTTTGTGTTGCAGGAGGAATTAAAACCATTGCAGATGCGGAGCAAATTTTTACTTTTGGTGCGGATAAAATCTCAATAAATTCCCCCGCACTTGCTGATCCCACATTAATTACACGGTTAGCGGAGCGATTTGGTGTTCAGGCCATTGTGGTTGGTATTGATAGTTGGTTTGAGCAAGAAACCGGAAAATACTGGGTTAATCAATATACCGGCGATGAAAAACGTACACGCCAAACAAATTGGCAGTTATTAGATTGGGTCAAAGAAGTACAACAACGCGGAGCGGGGGAAATCGTGCTAAATATGATGAACCAAGACGGTGTACGTAATGGCTATGATTTAGTGCAACTTAAAAAAGTGCGTGAAGTATGCAACCTGCCACTGATTGCCTCTGGCGGTGCTGGCGAAATGGTGCATTTCCGCGATGCCTTTATTGAAGCGAATGTGGACGGTGCATTGGCAGCAAGCGTGTTTCATAAACGGATTATTGATATTAGTGAATTAAAACGTTATTTACGCAATGAAAAAGTTGAAGTGAGAGGTGAGGAATAAAATGACAAATCAAGTATTAAACGCCAACATAGACTGGCAAAAAGTGGACGGTTTACTTCCGGTTATCGTGCAAAATGCGACGACTTGCGAAGTGCTAATGCTAGGCTATATGAACCCAGAAGCACTAGAAAAAACCCTTTCAGAAAAACGGGTTACCTTTTATTCTCGCACCAAGCAACGTCTTTGGACAAAAGGAGAAACTTCAGGGCATTTTCTTAATGTGGTGGATATGAGTTTGGATTGTGATAATGACACCTTATTAATCCTTGCTAATCCCATTGGCGAAACTTGTCATACTGGGGCGGAAAGTTGTTTTCATCAATTTGAAAAACAAGATGAGCCAGATTGGATCTTTTTTAGTAAATTAGAACGTTTAATTGCGAGCCGCAAAGGGGCTGATCCTGAAAGCTCTTACACCGCCCATTTGTATTCACGCGGCACAAAACGCATCGCACAAAAAGTGGGGGAAGAAGGGGTGGAAACCGCACTGGCAGCGACAGTAAAAGATCGTGAGGAAACCATTTGCGAGGCAGCAGATTTAGCCTATCACTTAACCGTGTTACTGCAAGACGCGAATTTAAGCTGGGCAGATGTGATTGCGAAGCTGAAAGAACGGCATCAAAAATAAGTCTAAAAAATGAATTTTGCACACTATCGTCAATTACTCTCTCGCCCTGATTGGCAAACATCAGGGCATTTTGCCACACCTGAAATAGCGCAATGGATACAGCATCAAGGTTCGCTAACGCAGAAATTGCAACAAGCCTGCCAGCAACTTTCCGTGGAGGTCATTCATCAGGGCTGGCAAACAAATTCCTCGACAAAAACTTCCGAAAAAAGCACCGCACTTAATGATGTCTGGCTACGCGAAGTATTGCTGAAAGGCGATGACATCCCTTGGATTTTTGCACAAACACGCCTGCCTAAAGATACCGTTGATAACGTCGCACAATATGTATTGCAACTAGATAATGAACCTATTGGCTTGTGGTTATTCAAACAACCCATACAACGCACCTCTCTTTATTGGCGACAAGATCCTGAAACTGGCTTATATGCACGTTATTCAGATTTTGACCTCAAAGGATATGTTTTACAAATCAAAGAGTTATTTCTTGATAATTTCTCTTTCCCAGTCTAGCTCTTTCTTTATATGAGTGAGACATCAAAAAAATGAATGAAAAAACACCGCACTTTTTTCATTGATTTTGCATAATTTTGCTGTTCATTTTGATCACTTTGATTTAGAATTTGTCGATTTTATTTTTACGGGTCGAATAAGGGGTTAAAGATGAAAATTGTTGAAGTTAAACATCCATTAGTGAAACACAAATTAGGTTTAATGCGTGCGGCTGATGTTAGTACCAAACACTTCCGTGAACTCGCTACTGAAGTAGGGAGTTTATTAACCTATGAAGCAACCGCTGATTTAGAAACTGAAAAAGTGATTATTGATGGTTGGTGTGGGCCTGTAGAAGTAGATCGAATTAAAGGCAAAAAAGTGACGGTTGTGCCGATTTTACGTGCTGGTTTAGGAATGATGGACGGAGTGTTAGAGCATATTCCAAGTGCGAGAATTAGCGTAGTTGGTATGTATCGTAATGAGGAAACCCTTGAGCCAGTTCCTTATTTCCAAAAATTAGCAAGCGATTTAGAAGAACGTTTAGCCATTGTCGTTGATCCTATGTTAGCAACAGGGGGATCAATGATTGCCACAATTGATTTATTAAAAGAAAAAGGCTGTAACCAAATTAAAGTATTAGTGTTAGTAGCCGCACCTGAAGGCATTGCCGCATTAGAAAAAGCCCATCCAGATGTAGAATTATATACCGCTTCTATCGATCAAAAATTAAATGAACAAGGCTATATTATCCCGGGCTTAGGTGATGCCGGTGATAAAATTTTTGGTACAAAATAATCTTTTTAAAAACGGCATTTATGCCGTTTTTTTTCCGTGCGTTTTATGCAAATAAAACGTTTTTTTAAAGTTAATTCAGACAGAGAGTTGAAACTTAAAATGATAAAAACCAATCCAAATGCACCTATTGAGGTGGAAAACAAAGCCAAACAAGCCTTTGTAGGCTTGCAAATGTTATTTGTTGCTTTTGGCGCACTAGTACTTGTTCCCCTTATTACAGGCTTAGATGCAAATACCGCATTATTAACTGCAGGGGTAGGAACATTACTTTTCCAATTATGCACGGGTAAACAAGTCCCCATTTTTCTTGCTTCTTCTTTTGCTTTTATTGCGCCAATCCAATATGGCGTTGCGACTTGGGGGATTGCCGTAACAATGGGCGGGCTAGCTTGCACTGGCTTAGTCTATTTTGCGTTAAGCACACTGGTAAAACTAAAAGGTGCGGAAGCCTTACAAAAGATCTTTCCGCCTGTCGTGGTAGGCCCTGTTATTATTATTATCGGTATGGGACTTGCACCTGTTGCGGTAGATATGGCACTTGGGAAAAACTCAGCATATCAATATAATGATGCAGTTTTAGTTTCTATGGCAACACTCTTAACGACACTGGCAGTGGCGGTTTTTGCTAAAGGAATAATGAAACTGATTCCAATTATGTTTGGTATTACGGTCGGTTATATTTTATGCTTATTCTTAGGCTTAATTAATTTCCAGCCTGTCCTTGATGCCCCTTGGTTTAGTTTACCGCATATCACCACGCCAGAATTTAAGCTAGAAGCCATTTTATACTTACTTCCAATTGCGATTGCTCCTGCGGTAGAACACGTTGGCGGAATTATGGCGATTAGCTCCGTAACGAGTAAAGATTTTCTGAAAAAACCGGGATTACACCGCACATTACTCGGTGATGGTGTCGCAACCACTGCGGCATCATTATTAGGTGGTCCACCAAATACCACCTATGCGGAAGTAACAGGGGCTGTTATGCTTACCCGTAACTTCAATCCAACGATTATGACGTGGGCTGCCGTATGGGCAATTGCCATTTCTTTCTGTGGAAAAGTGGGGGCATTTCTTTCCACCATTCCAACCATCGTAATGGGAGGCATAATGATGCTGGTATTTGGCTCTATTGCAGTGGTCGGAATGAGTACCTTGATCCGTGGCAAAGTCGATGTTACCGAAGCACGCAATCTGTGCATTATTTCTGTGGTGATGACTTTTGGTATTGGTGGAATGTTCGTGAACTTCGGCGAAATTTCATTAAAAGGTATTAGTTTGTGTGCGGTTGTGGCGATCCTTCTTAACCTGATTTTGCCAAAAGCGAAAGATCAGGTAGAAATTCAAGAATAAAATTTCACCAAATTCAACGTAGAAAATAGGGGTAGGCTTTATTTATCCCTATTTTTTTTGTATATTCTTACCGCACTTTAGTTTACGAACACATTGGTTATTAGATTTGCAGTTACCGCTTCCCATTCATCAAATTGATGAAGAAACTCTAGATAATTTTTATGCTGACAATAATTTATTGTTGCTCGATTCCTTGCATAAAAATTTTACTGAATTAAAACAGCAATTTTTCTATATATGGGGAACAAAAAGTAGCGGCAAAACCCATTTGCTAAAAGCCTGTTCTAATGAATTTTTAGTGCAGCAACGCCCTTCTATTTATGTACCATTAAGCAAATCACAATATTTCTCCCCTGAAGTGCTGGAAAATTTGGAGCAGCAAGATTTGGTCTGCTTAGATGATATTCAAGCTGTGATTGGTAATGATGAATGGGAACTCGCAATTTTTGATCTGATTAATCGTATGCGAGAACAAGGGCGAGGTATTTTACTCATCAGTGCCAATCAATCACCAAATGCGCTACCAGCGAAATTGCCTGATTTGAGATCACGTTTATCTTGGGGGGAAAGTTATCAGCTTGTATCTTTAGATGATGAACAGAAAATCAAGGTATTACAACAAAAAGCACATTCTCGTGGCATAGAACTGCCCGATGAAACCGCTAATTTTCTGCTAAAACGCCTTAATCGTGATATGCACACGCTGTTCCAAGCATTGGCAGACTTAGATAAAGCCTCTTTACAAGCACAGCGTAAACTGACGATTCCTTTCGTGAAAGAGATTTTAAAACTATAAAGGGAAGGTATTCCCCTTCCCTCTCAGTATGTTATCGTCATTCCAAATAAAAATCATACAGCGTTGCCGCTTCCTTATGTACGACGAGTAACACCGCGGTCGCTTTCTCGTATTTTCATTTTCAACGACGATAATAATCTTGTTTACAAATTGTTTTTTTCAGCATTTCTGAATTTTTTGCAATATTTTGTGTTGCAACTTGTTTACCGTATTTATTTTCTTCATCTTGCACCTGCTGTGCAATTTTTTCATCTTGAATGTTAAATACAGGCGCATATTGCACATTTTCTGGCGCATTTTTAGAATAAATGGTGGCACCTGCAATGCTTGCATAATATTCATTATTAGCTTGGTCAATATAATAAGTACGAGAATCGGTCATATCAACGCCATAATGTGATCTAAACCCTCGACAAATCCCCGCACCAGATTTGAATACCGTGTGTGCAACACGATTTTCACTCACCTCATACACTTCAAACTCAATACTTTTGGCGAGTTTTTCTGCATCGCTCATTTTCTTAGGATTAAGAAGCTTCGATTCTTCCTTGCTCACATAGGTTTGATTTTCTGGCTCACTTTCAGAAAAACGAAAAACTTCCACATAACCAGAAGGCTCTGCCGTTTCTTCAACTGCCATAATGAAATGGCTAGAAAAGCTAAGGAAGATAGCCGTTGCTATATTTAACTTTTTCATTTTGTTACCAAATATTTTACTCAATTTCGTATAGTTCCAAAGGTAACCCATCTGGATCTTGAAAAAAGGTAAACTGCTTACCCGTTAATTCATCGACTCTGATAGGTTCACAAAAAATGCAATGTTGGGCTAAATACGCCACAACTTGATGAATATGCTTTACTTTAAATGCCAAATGGCGTAAACCGCAAGCTTCTGGTTTTGTCACTCTGGCTGGCGGGTTGGGAAAGGAAAACAGCTCAATTTGACTGCCATCGGGCAAAGCAAGATCCAGTTTATAGCTGTCTCGCTCTGCTCGATAGGTTTCTTGAATCACCTTTGCCTGCAAAATTTGCGTGTAAAAATGTTTAGATTTTGCATAATCTGACGCAATAATCGCAATATGATGAAAACCTAAAAATAATGAATTCATTTATCCTCCACGCAACAATCGCTCCACTATATCATTTTTTCAGTAAAATGTGGAATTATCGCTCAAATAGGAAAAAGATAAGATTAGCGTATTTCAAATGGCGCGACGCCACACATCATTAGTTTTTCTGATTTGCCTTCTCTTTTTCTTCTTGCGCATCACGTGCTGCACGGATACTTTTTTCTAATAATGCGACTCTAGGATCATCTTTGGGAATTAAACGCAGCATCATTGCCCAAGTAACCGCAGCCATTTTATATTCTTCAGCTTCAAAATATTGAAAAGCCAACAAACCTAACGCCTGTAAATTCGTATGATCTTTACGCAGTACGCCTTTGAGTAACTCCATACCTTTATTTTTATCCGTTTGGTCATCAGAGAACATTAATATACGTGCATAAGAAAGCTGATATTCCTTATTTTCAGGATCTAATTTTACCGCTCTTGCATAGCTGTCATAAGCCAAACGTGCATCATTAAGATTCATTGCCGCCTGCCCAAGCGTCCACCAATCTGCTGCATTATTTGGCTCTTTTTGCAATTTCAAACGCAAAGCCATCGCAAACTGCTGTAATTCTTGCTCATTCATTGGCTTACTTTCTTCTTCCTTTAAGCGTTCATAAAAGTGCGGTAATTTTTGATAAGTTTTTTCAAGCATTGCCTCTTGTTGCCACGCCCCTACACGCATATAGCCTAATCCCGCCAGAATAACCAACGCAAGAAAACCTGAAATAAACCAAATTTTGCCATATTGTTTATGATCTTGTTGAAGGGGTTCATTTTCAGGAATATCTTGCAATAAGGTTTGTTGCAATTCTGTGCGTAACTGCGGGGTATCTTCAATTAAGCCTTGTTGTTCATCATCCTCAAGTTCTTTTAACCGATTAAGATAAAAGGCTTTATTTAACTTATTTCGCTTATTACTATCCTGTTCGGTTTTGCTTGAAAATAATAAGGGATAGAAACAAATCACTGTAATCAAGAGTGTTACGCCTAGACTAATGAGCCAAAAATTCATTGATTATTCCTTATCTGCTAATAATTTTGCTAAACGTTGCTGTTCTGCTTGGGTTAATTTTTCATCATCCATTTGTACCGCACTTTGCTTTGCCTGAATTTGTGTTTTGGGTTTGCGGCGTAACACTAAAATACCACCAAATAACACCAAGCCAATCGGTACAATCCAAAGTAATAGCGTAGCTGGCGTGAGCGGTGGGTTGTAGGTAACAAAGTTGCCATAACGTTGCACCATATAATCCACCACTTGCTGTTTAGTTTGTCCTTGATTGAGCAATTGATAAACTTTTTCGCGCATATCCACCGCAATGGTGGCATTAGAATCTGCAATATTATTGTTCTGACACTGCGGGCAACGTAGCTCTTGGGTGAGGGTTTGATAATCTTGTTCCTGTTGTGCTGACGCAAAATTCCGCACCTCAATCGCTGCCTTGGCGGTGATAGCAAAAAATAAAAGTGCGGTAAAAAAATAAGGAATTTTTCGCATTATTTTTGTTCCATTAATTTTTGATAAATTGGCTGTAACGTGCTTTGCCAGACTTTTTCGTTCACATCACCTGCATAGCGATAATGAATGATGCCTTTGCCATCAATAATGAAGGTTTCTGGTGCGCCATAGACGCCTAAATCAAGTCCAAAAGCCCCTTTTTCATCTTTAATCACAAGCTGATAAGGATTGCCTAACTCTTTTAACCATTTAATCGCCTTATCCGTTTTGTCTTTATAATCTACCCCGATAATGGTTATCCCTTGTGAATGAAGCTGATTTAAATATTGATGTTCCGCGTAGCAGGTGGGACACCAAGTTGCCCATACATTCAATAAGATTGGCTTGCCTTGCTGAAAAATACGTTGCTCGTGCGTTTTGTTGTCAAACAGATCTTGCAACATTGCCGTTGGCACAGGTTTTCCCACTAACGCACTTTCCAACGCTTTGGGATCATCGCCGTTGGAATTACGCTGTAATTGAACGAAAAAGGCAATACTCAATGCCAAAAATAAAATTAGCGGAATTGCATATTTTTTATTCATTATAACCTTCTTATTCTGTTTAAGCCTTCGTTAATAACTGTTTGAAACGGTAACGTCGATCAAGCATACAGAGCAAGCCGCCTAACGCCATAAAGAGACCACCGAGCCAAATCCAACGAATAAACGGTTTATAATATAAACGTAATGCCCACGCGCCGTTGCCAAGGCTTTCACCTAATGCCACATAGAGATCGCGTGCAAAGCCCCAATCAATCGCCGCTTCTGTCATTGACATTTTACTTACCGTGTAAAAGCGTTTTTCAGCATACAGCGTGGCTTCATATTGACCATTTTTACTGATTTCAATTTCTGCCTTGCCACCAAGATAGTTTGGCCCATTCGCATCACTAATCCCTTGGAATTTAAAATCATAGCCTGCAATCTCAATGCTATCACCAACGTTCATTCGCACATCACGTTCAATGCTGTAATTTTGGCTAAAGGCAATCCCCCAGACGGTCATCGCCACGCCGAGATGTGCCAACACCATTCCCCAATGGGAACGGGAAAGTTTACTTAGCCCTGCAAAAAAGTGATGGCGGTGAGTAGCTCGCTGTTGTAATTCGTATAAGGCTAATACGGTGATGATCACCGACATCATCACGCCTAGCACAGAGGTTGCCGTGATACGATCTTGTAACCAATAAGGCAACGCAACCCCCGCAATTAACATCAAAATTAGGCTAAGAATGACCGGCGTTCGGATAGCAGAAAATTGATCTCTACGCCATTTTACCAACGGTCCAATACCAAGTAATAAAGCAAAAGGGATCATAATATAAAGGAACATTTGATCGAAGAATGGCGCACCGATAGAAATGCTCCCCAAGCCAAGTTGTTTATGCACTAAAGGCAATAATGTACCTAAAAACACCACAGCAAGTGCGGTCATTAAAAGGATATTATTGAGTAACAACATCGTTTCGCGCGAATAACGTTCTGCATTATCTCTTGAACGAATGCGGTTGCCTTTGTAAGCATACAAGGTCAGTGAGCCACCAATCACGACGATCAAATACGCTAAAATATAGAGTCCACGGGTTGGATCAGAAGCAAAGGCGTGTACAGACACTAAAATACCCGAACGCACAAGGAATGTGCCGAGCAAACAAAGGGAAAAGGCTAAAATCGCCAGCAATACTGTCCAAGCTTTAAATGCTCCCCGCTTTTCGGTTACCGCAAGCGAATGCAATAACGCCGTTCCTGCCAACCAAGGCATTAATGAGGCGTTTTCTACCGGATCCCAGAACCACCAGCCGCCCCAGCCGAGTTCATAATACGCCCACCAAGAACCAAGTACGATCCCTAAGGTTAAAAACACCCAAGCGGCCATTGTCCAAGGTCTTGACCATCTTGCCCACGCGGTATCCAGTTTGCCCGTCATTAATGAGGCAATGGAAAAAGCAAATGCCACTGAAAATCCCACATAGCCCATATAAAGCAGGGGCGGGTGGAAAATTAAGCCCACATCTTGCAATAAAGGATTTAATTCTCGCCCTTCCACTGGAAAATTTGGAAAGGTACGTGTAAAAGGGTTCGATGTGAAGAGAACAAAAATCAAAAAACCAATCGTAATAACCCCCATCACGCCTAACACGCGCGCAACCGCTTCTTGCGGTAACGGCTTGCTGAAAAAGGCTACCGCAGCACTCCATAAGGTGAGCAACCAAATCCATAGCAATAATGAGCCTTCGTGCGATCCCCATACCGCAGATAAGCGATAAGCCAAAGGTAACGTTGTATTTGAATTATTGACCACATATTGCACAGAAAAATCATTGGTCGCGAATAGATAAAATAAGCACGCAAATGCCAAACTCAATGCCACAAATAATCCATAGGTCATTGGACGTGCTAATGCCATCAGTTGGACATTATTTTTTTCTGCCCCATATAAAGGGAATATCGCCAATAATAATGCAATGCCTAAACTTAGGGCTAACGCATAATTTCCTAATTCCGCAATCATTATTTACCTTCTCGTTTTTCTTGACGATCACGTTCGCTTTCATGGCTTAAATCTGAAATGCCCATTGGCTTATGCACTTTTTTCATTTGTTCGCCTAATTCGGGTGGAACATAATTCTCATCGTGTTTTGCCAATACTTCACTGGCTTCTAGCACAGTCGGGGTTTTTAATACTCCTTGTGCAACAATGCCCTGCCCTTCACGGAATAAATCAGGCAAAATGCCTTCATATTCCACCGTAATTGAAGGCCCAATATCATTGAGATCAAATACCACTTTCAGGCTTTTCGCATCACGTTTTACTGAGCCTTCCACCACCATTCCGCCAACACGGATACGTTGCCCAACGTGCGGTTTGGTTTCCGCATTCTCATTTTTGCCATAAAGTACTTCTGTTGGTGTATAAAATAAATCAATATTTTGACGCAACGCATACAACACCAGCGATGACGCCACCGCAAGACCGACTAACACAAATAAAACAATGGTTAAACGAGATTTACGTCTTGGATTCATAGGCTTTCCCCCGTTCTACGTTTTTGTTCATATTGGGCACGTTGTTGTTCACGTTTAATTTCATTAATGAGATTTTTCTTACTCATCACCCCTTGCAAGATCAAGCCTACAATGGCTAAGAAAGAAATGCCATAGGAAAGCCAGACGTAAAACCCATAGCCCCCCATATTTAGAAAATCACTCACAGAGTTAAAAAACATTCTCTTATCCTTATAAAATTAAAAATTCGTTGAAAAACCACCGCACTTTAGTTTTCTCCCCACATTATGTTTAAAAAATAAAAGTGCGGTGCAAATTTATGCAAAATTTATTTGCTATTTACTAACATTTTTACCCAAGGGCGTTTTTTCTCATCATTTAATAAGGCTAAACGATAACGCACTAAGGTTAAACAAATGGTTAATGCCATAAAGCCCAAAATAGATAAAATCAGTGGGATCAACATCGGCGTTGCAATAGATGGCTTTTCAAATTTGGTGATACTCGCGCCTTGGTGCAAGGTATTCCACCATTCCACAGAGAAGTGGATAATCGGAATATTGATAACACCGACAATAGATAAAATAGCGGCAGCTTTCATTCCTGTTGTGCGATCTTGGAATGCGGAATACAACGCAATCACGCCTAAATATAAGAAAAATAAAATTAATGATGCGGTTAAGCGTGCATCCCACACCCACCACGTTCCCCACATAGGTTTTCCCCAAATCGCCCCAGTTACTAAGGCGATAAAAGTAAATACCATACCAATTGGTGCCATCGCAATAATTGAAAGATGCGCTTGGCGAATTTGCCACACTAAACCAATGATTCCCGCAATCGCCATTGACACATAAATACTCATTGACCAAATGGCTGCCGGAACGTGAATATACATAATGCGAAAGCTATTACCTTGTTGGTAGTCTGCTGGTGCATAAGCTAAGCCCCATACTAAAGCCGTCGCAATGAATAAGGTTGAAAGTATGGCAAACCAAGGAAGTAATTTTCCACATACGCGATATTGCGTTTCTGGTTTAGCATAAGGGTGAAGCCATTTCCACATAATGAATATTTTCCTTACTTTAAAATCAAAAATCAGTTTCTCACGTTATTCCACGCTAATCCGTAACGCTGCCGCAATAGCAAAAGGCGATAAGGTTAATGCAGCACATAACATTGCGCCCAAAATAGCAAGTTGCCCGTTATAAGGCAAGGTAAGTGCCGCCGCTTCAAGGACAGACGAAGAAAAAATCAGCACGGGAATAAACAAAGGTAACACCAATAAACTCAATAGCACACCGCCTTTGCGTAGCCCAACCGTAAGCGCCACACCAATTGCACCAAGACAGCTTAGAATTGGCGTCCCCAATAACAATGTCAGCACTAACGCCCACCAAATATGGCTATCCAAAGAAAGCAATAATGCAGCAATAGGGGAAAGCAAAATCAGGGGTAAGCCTGTCAATAACCAATGTGCCACCACTTTAGCTAATGCGGTTAAGGCTAAATGTTGTGAGCTGAGCATTAATTGCTCTAATGAGCCATCAATAAAATCATCACGAAATAAACGTTCAAAAGATAATAATGCCGAGAGCAACGCTGCCACCCAAGCAACCCCGGGGGCAATTTCGGCGAGTAATTTCGGTTCTGGGCCGATGACCAAAGGAAATAAAGTAATAATAATCAAAAAGAACCACAACGGATTGAGAATCTCCGTTTGTTTTCGCATCGCAATGCGTAATTCCCGTTTGATAATTTGCGCAAATATCTGCATAAAAACGTCTCTCATTTTGCACCGCACTTTATTTGAGCGTAGCGACTAAGCACGATGTGGGTCAAATTTATATTTCTCTAAATCCAGCACCTGTAATTGTTCGCTCGGGATCGCTTGATGACTAGTTAAAATCACCATTCCGCCTTTTTCCACTTGCTGTTCAAATAAGCCTGTTAAAATGCGTACACCCTTTTTGTCAATCGCCGTGAAAGGCTCATCTAAAATCCATAAAGGCGCTTGGGAAAGCCATAACCGTGCAAGGGCAATACGTCGCTGTTGCCCTGCGGAAAGTTGCCCTGCGGTAATCTCTTCACGCCCGATCAAGCCCACTTTTTCCAATGCCTGCCAAAGGGCTTCTTCACCTTGTTGGCATTGGCTAACGGCTTGATAAAATTTTAAATTTTCCCACGCAGTAAGTTCTGGTTTAATTCCCGTGTGATGACCTAAATATAATAACTGGTAATAATACGCTTCACGGCATTGTTTAATCGGTTGAGCATTCCAGCATACTTGCCCAACAACGGGTTGGGCTAGCCCAACTAAAATCCGTAATAAACTGGTTTTTCCAATACCATTATGTCCTTCAATCTGTACAAAATCACCACTTTGCCAAGTTAAAGATAACTCGGAAAATAAGGTTTTATCGCCACGTTGGCAGGTAATTTGTTCAAGCTGTAATTGATTGATTATTGACATAAAAATTGACAATTATTGGAAAATGCCCTGATTCTATCATAAGGCGATAACGCCGCGTAGTTCTTCCAGCAAAGAAAGGCTACCCCTTTAGTAGTATTTGTAGGTTATTATTGATTTAACGCAAAATTTGTTTTTTCTTCTTTATCAAAATAAATTTTATTCTCTTGTTTTCAGGAAAAGTGCGGTATAAAAAAATAACATTTTTGCCACTCTTAGTTTATTAAACCAATATAAAATTAAAATATGAAATATTAAACTAAACAAACACATTGAAAATCGTTTGCTTTAGAGAAAAATCCTAAAATAGTGTTTGACAGTTTATTTTTAGCAGGTAAGATAAAACCGTTTTCAAGAAGGATTATGTTTTATGTTTACTCGTGTTTTGCTTTCACTCCACCTGCTCCTCTCACAATTTTTGTGCGGCTAGCTTGTGGATAAAAAACACGTTATGTAAAAATTTCCCAAATTTGACCCGCACTTTAGAGGCGGGTTTTTTTATATTCAAAATCAATGAAAGGATAAGTTATGACAGATCAAGTGATTATCTTTGACACCACCTTACGCGATGGCGAGCAAGCCCTAAAAGCCAGTTTAACGGTAAAAGAAAAACTACAAATTGCCCTTGCTCTTGAACGTCTTGGCGTTGATGTAATGGAAGTGGGATTTCCTGTTTCTTCTGCGGGGGATTTTGAATCCGTGCGTACCATTGCGGAACATATCAAAAATAGTCGTGTCTGTGCGTTATCTCGTGCGGTGGATAAAGATATTGACGTGGCAGCAGAAGCCTTAAAAGTGGCGGAAGCATTCCGAATTCATACTTTCATTGCCACCTCAGCTTTGCACGTTGAAAGCAAATTACGTCGCACCTTTGATGATGTGGTCGAAATGGCAATTAATGCGGTTAAACGCGCACGCCGTTATACCGATGATGTGGAATTTTCTTGTGAAGATGCAGGGCGTACAGGCATTGATAATATTTGCCGTATTGTAGAAGCCGCAATCAATGCGGGAGCAACCACAGTGAATATTCCAGATACAGTGGGTTATTGTTTACCAATGGAATATGGCAATATTATCGCCAATGTAATGAACCGTGTACCAAATATTGATAAAGCGATTATTTCCGTGCATTGCCATAATGATTTGGGAATGGCGACTGCGAACTCTTTAACTGCGATACAAAATGGTGCAAGACAAATTGAATGTACAGTAAATGGTATCGGTGAGCGTGCGGGTAACACGGCATTGGAAGAAGTGGTGATGGCAATTAAAACCCGTCAGGCCTTGTTTGGCGTAGATACTCGCATTAATACACAAGAAATTCACCGTGTTAGCCAAATGGTCAGTCAATTATGTAATATGCCAATTCAACCCAATAAAGCGATTGTTGGTTCAAATGCCTTTGCCCATTCTTCTGGTATTCATCAAGATGGTATGGTGAAAAATAAAAATACTTACGAAATTATGTCGCCAGAAAGCATCGGTTTGAAAAAAGAAAAATTGAATTTAACGGCACGTTCTGGGCGCGCCGCGGTAAAAAATCATATGGATTCAATGGGATATCAAGAAAGTGAATATGATTTAGATAAATTGTATGAGGCGTTCTTGAAATTAGCAGATAAAAAAGGGCAAGTGTTCGATTATGATTTAGAAGCCCTTGCTTTTATTGATATGCAGCAAGGCGATGAGGATCGTTTAACCTTAGATGTGATTACTTCACAAATGATCAGCCATTTACCTGCCTCTGCCTTTGTGCAAGTGGAGCTAGACGGTGAAAAATTAAGTCAAGTATCCAGTGGGGGGAATGGCCCAGTGGATGCGGTGTTTAATGCTATTTTGAACATCACGAATATTGATTTAAAAATGTTGAATTATCACTTAACAGCTAAAGGCGAAGGGGCTGAAGCACTAGGGCAAGTGGATATTGTGGTGGAGCATAAAGGTCGCCGTTTCCACGGGGTGGGCTTGGCAACGGATATTGTAGAATCCTCAGCCCGTGCGCTGATCCACGCCATCAATGCAATTTACCGCTCACATAAAGTAGAAAATTTGAAATTAAGCAAAAACTCGATCAATTAAGGAGTGATACGATGAAAAATTATAATGTTGCTGTATTAAGTGGTGATGGCATTGGGCCTGAAGTGATGGCAGAAGCCATTAAAGTGCTTGATGCCGTACAACAAAAATACGGTTTTCAGCTTAACTTCCGTCATTTTGATGTAGGTGGCATTGCCATTGACAAGCACGGCACAGCGTTACCAGAAGACACCTTAACAGGTTGCGAACAAAGCGATGCTATTTTATTTGGTTCAGTAGGTGGACCAAAATGGGAACATCTTCCGCCTAACCAACAACCTGAACGCGGTGCGTTATTACCATTACGCAAACATTTTTCATTGTTTTGTAATTTACGCCCTGCAACCTTATACAAAGGCTTAGAAAAATTCTGCCCATTGCGTGCGGATATTGCCGCTAAAGGTTTTGATATGGTTACCGTCCGTGAATTAACGGGAGGCATTTATTTTGGTCAGCCAAAAGGGCGAGAAGGCGAGGGAGATAATGAGAAAGCCTATGATACGGAAATTTATCATCGTTATGAAATTAAACGCATTGCCAAAGTTGCCTTTGAAACCGCAATGAAACGTAAAAAACATTTAACGTCTGTAGATAAAGCCAATGTATTAATCAGTTCAATCTTATGGCGGGAAGTGGTTGAAGAAGTGGCGAAAGATTACCCAGAAGTAACGTTAGATCATATCTACATTGATAATGCTACGATGCAATTAATCAAGCAACCTGAATTTTTTGATGTGTTACTTTGCTCAAATATTTTCGGCGACATTATTTCTGATGAATGTGCGATGATCACGGGTTCAATGGGAATGCTACCTTCAGCGAGCTTAAACGAAAAAGGATTTGGTTTATATGAGCCTGCAGGCGGTTCTGCCCCTGATATTGCTGGGAAAGGTATCGCAAACCCAATTGCACAAATTCTTTCTGCCGCAATGATGTTACGTTATAGCTTTAATCTTAATGAGGCGGCGAAGGAAATAGAAAGTGCGGTACAAAAAGTGCTAGAAAATGGCTATCGTACAGCAGATTTAGCCGATGAAAACACACCTGTTTCAACGAAGGAAATGGGGGATCTGATTGTGGCGGAGATTAAGGCTTAGCCATTTATTAAGAAACTTGATTAATTTATCTAGTTTCACCTAACCGAGACTTCATTTTCTTTGTTCGCACAAAGAAAACGAAGCAAAAGAAATGCGCCCTGATAACTTGCTTTTCTTCATTTCGTGGAGTGGCAAACGGCGGATTTTTAACTCGCCTGCAAGCAGGCTCAAACACGAAAAATCCACCTAGCCACTTAGCCACTCATTCAGGCAAGTTATAAAGGGGAAAAACGGGATATTCACTATCCTTTTAATTTAACAAAGATAGTACTTCGGGTTACCTGCTGTTTTGCCCAAACGTAAATAAATTTTTAGGAAAATTCATTCTAAAAAATGGAAGCAAAACAGCAGAGAGCTTTTTTGCACAAGCAAAGACACCCTTTAGGTTGAACGTTGCTTTAGCAACGGCACGCAGTGCAAGGCATAGCCACAGTAAAATGAAGTCGCTATTAGGCGAAACCAAACAGCAGATACCAAATATTAAATACCAAATAACGAGCGAAATATGAAAAAAACTCTCTACGACAAATTATTCGATGCACACATCGTCTACGAATCACAAGGTGAAACACCGATTTTATACATTAATCGCCATTTAATTCACGAGGTTACTAGCCCTCAAGCATTTGATGGATTACGAGTCGCGAACCGCCCAGTTCGTCAAGTAGGAAAAACCTTCGGCACAATGGATCACAGTATTTCAACGCAAGTACGTGATGTGAATAAATTGGAAGGGCAAGCCAAAATTCAAGTGCTTGAATTAGCTAAAAACTGTGCAAAGACAGGAATTGAGTTGTTTGATATGAATAGCAAACAACAAGGTATCGTTCACGTAGTTGGACCTGAACAAGGGCTAACCTTACCGGGTATGACCATCGTATGTGGCGATTCGCACACCGCAACTCACGGTGCTTTTGGTGCATTAGCCTTTGGAATTGGAACATCAGAAGTCGAACACGTGTTAGCAACACAAACCTTAAAACAAAGCCGCGCGAAAAATATGAAAATTGAAGTACGTGGTAAAGTTGCTCCGGGGATTACTGCAAAAGATATTGTACTTGCGATTATCGGTAAAACCACAATGGCTGGTGGCACAGGACACGTTGTAGAATTTTGTGGCGAAGCGATTCGTAACCTCTCAATGGAAGGCCGAATGACAGTATGTAATATGGCAATTGAACTTGGTGCGAAAGCAGGATTAATTGCCCCAGATGAAACGACCTTTGAATATTTAAAAGGGCGTCCTTATGCGCCGAAAGGTAAAGATTGGGATGAGGCTATCGCTTATTGGAAAACACTCAAAACCGATGAAGGGGCTGAATTTGATACGGTAGTCGTATTAGAAGCCAAAGACATCGCACCACAAGTCACTTGGGGAACAAATCCGGGGCAGGTGATTGGTATTGATCAAACCGTACCCAATCCAGCGGAAATGCGTGATCCTGTGATACGTGCCTCTGCGGAAAAAGCCTTAGCTTATATTGGTTTAGAACCCAACGCAGATTTAACTCAGATTTCCATTGATCAAGTATTTATTGGCTCTTGCACGAACTCTCGTATTGAAGATTTACGCGCTGCCGCTGCGGTGATGAAAGGGCGTAAAGTGGCAGATAACGTAAAACGCGTGTTGGTTGTTCCGGGGTCTGGGCTTGTGAAAGAACAAGCAGAAAAAGAGGGATTAGATAAAATCTTTATTGAAGCTGGCGCACAATGGCGTAACCCAGGCTGTTCAATGTGCTTAGGAATGAACGATGACCAACTAGGTGAATGGGAACGCTGTGCCTCCACTAGTAACCGTAATTTTGAAGGCCGTCAAGGGCGTAATGGCCGAACACATCTTGTTAGCCCAGCAATGGCAGCAGCCGCAGCGGTGTTTGGTAAATTTGTCGATATTCGTCAAGTGGAATTATATTAAGGAGAAATTATGGCAGGCTTTAAACAACATTCAGGCATTGTTGTGCCATTAGATGTGGCAAATGTAGATACCGATGCCATTATTCCAAAACAATTTTTGCAAGCGATTACACGCGTCGGTTTTGGTAAACATTTATTCCATGAATGGCGTTATCTTGATGCCGAAGGCACTCAGCCCAATCCCGAATTTGTACTAAACTTCCCGCAATATCAAGGGGCGAGTATTTTGCTTGCACGCAAAAATCTAGGCTGTGGTTCATCTCGTGAACACGCGCCTTGGGCATTGGCCGATTATGGTTTCAAAGTGATGATTGCACCAAGTTTCGCAGATATTTTCTATAACAACAGCTTAAACAATCATATGCTTCCAATCCGTTTAAGCGAAGAGGAAATCGAAGAAATCTTCCAATGGGTGTGGGCAAATCAAGGCGCAACCATTGATGTGGATTTAGAAAAAATGACCGTTACCACAGGTGAAAAAATCTATCCCTTTGAACTAGATGCATTCCGCCGTCATTGCCTATTAAATGGTTTAGATAATATTGGTTTAACCTTGCAACACGAAGAGGCTATTTCAGCATACGAGAAAAATATTCCTGCATTCTTGAAATAGATTTAAGGCTGACATAACGTCAGCCTAATTTTATCTAAAGGCTGGAAATTTTGATTTTTTTGACACATAATTAGCCCAGAAAATGTTCATTCTGACTAAAGAAAGTTATGTGTAATAAAAATTATCCTTTTACTTATCTATTTATCAATGCCGCTGTTGCAATTTATTTTTTATCAATTTTCCTCTTTGACCGTAGCTATAACATAGCCCCCGCATTATTAATTTTAGCGACACTGTTTCTTTTCGTAACAAATAAAGAAAGGAAAAATCTTTTTACGTTTTATGGCGAACAGAAAACATTAGCCTTTAGTTATTTATTTTATTTTGCCACACTTACATTTTCTGTATTATTCCACCACGGAGAATTAAAGGAATTAGATAATCCTAGCCGAATTTTACTATTCTTACCTCTCCTTCCACTATTAGCTAATTATAAAATTAACTTTTATCTTTTAGCCAAAATTATCCCTTTTTCTGCGTTATTAGCCGGTGTTATTGAGCTTATTCAACGTTTTTATCTTGGATATGCACGAGCCTATGAGAATATTCTAAGTATTCAAGGTGGTGATATGGCAATGAGCCTAGGATTATTTTCAATCGCTATTGGGTTATATTTTTGGACAAGTAAAAATAAAAGCTTTGCGCTATTCGTCTTGTTCTGTGCCTTAATGGGAATATTAGGAAGCATTTTATCTACCGCCCGCGGTGGATGGATTGGTGTACCGTTTGTATTGGCTGTTATCCTATATAATTATCGAAAAAAACTACCTAAATACTTCTTCCCGATTTTATTTTCTATAATATCAACGTTTGCTGTCCTCGTTTCGCTCACTAACACGGGCGGCATTATTGATCGTATCAATGCGGCTAAGGCCAATATTACGCAATATATGAGCGGTGAAAATACCTCAACCTCCGTGGGCGCGCGTTTCGATATGTGGAAAGCGTCTTGGATTGCCATTCAAGAAAAACCGCTTTTAGGTTGGGGAAAACAAGGCATTTATGATAAAAAGCAAGAGCTCGCCAAAACAGGTATTATTAGTGAGTATTCCGCAAGTTTTGTACATAATCACAATCAATTTATTGATAATACCGTGAAACAAGGGCTAATAGGGTTAATCGCCTTATTATTTATTTTTATTGTTCCTTTACGCTTTTTTATTCGCAATTTAAATGGAGATAATCCTGAGCTATTATGCCTTTCCAGCTTAGGTATTATTCACGTTATATCTACAATGTTTTATAACGTTTCACAAAGTTTCTTTGCACATAACTCAGGAAATATTTTCTATTTCTTTTTGATTGTGGTGTTTTATGCTGCGATAAATGTGGTAAAGAATAAAAATTAGGATATAAAAATAATGCGCTATTAACAGCGCATTATTTTTAAAAGTGCGGTGTTTTTTTCTATTATTTTTATTTGCCCTCAGCCCAATGTTTTTCATAAGCGGATAACGTATTATACATTAACATTGCAACGGTCATTGGCCCTACACCACCGGGAACTGGGGTAATATAACCCGCTTTTTCTTTTGCTTTATCAAATTCCACATCACCCGCAAGTTTGCCATCGACACGGTTAATCCCGACATCAATCACCACAGCGCCTTCTTTAATCCATTCGCCGGGGATAAATTGTGGTTTTCCTACCGCTACCACTAAAATATCCGCTTGCTTAACGTGATGTTCCAAATCTTTCGTAAAGCGATGTGTTACCGTAACGGTGCAGCCTGCAAGTAATAGCTCTAGTGCCATAGGACGCCCTACGATATTAGAAGCCCCTACAATTACGGCGTGCTGACCATAAAAATCAATGCCAGTGGTTTCTAAAAGCTTAATCACGCCGTAAGGCGTACAAGCGCGTAAGGTAGGAATACGCTGACATAAACGCCCCACATTATATGGGTGAAAACCATCCACATCTTTATTTGGCGAAATACGCTCAATCACAGAGGTGCTATTAATATGAGCCGGTAAAGGCAATTGAACGAGAATCCCATCAATGTTCGGATCCGCATTTAACTCATCGATCAGGGCAAGCAATGCTTGCTCGGAGGTACTTTCAGGCAAGTCATAAGATTTAGAAAACATACCAATTTCTTCACAGCTTCTACGTTTACTTTCAACATAAACTTGTGAAGCTGGATCTGTGCCAACTAAAATAACAGCCAACCCCGGGGCGCGTCTATTTTGTTTAAGATGCTGCTGAATTTTTTCTGCTATTTCTGCTTTGATTTCTTTCGAGAGTGCGGTGCCAGAGATGATTTGTGCCGTCATTACGTTTTCCTTAAATATGAAATGCTGAGAAAGTAAACGTTTGCTATTTTCTCAAAAAAAACCTTCTAATGTAAGCCTAATTGAGATAATTTTGAGCGATTAAACCAAAAAACAGAAAAAATTCATTGACTGATAATAAAAGCATTTTATAATTACCGCCATCTTGTCGGCGAGTAGCGCAGCTTGGTAGCGCAACTGGTTTGGGACCAGTGGGTCGTAGGTTCAAATCCTATCTCGCCGACCACTTCTTTTATATATCCATTTGAAATGCGCCCTTAGCTCAGCTGGATAGAGCAACGGCCTTCTAAGCCGTAGGTCATTGGTTCGAATCCAATAGGGCGTGCCATTATATTATTCTCCCTTGTAAATTCTTGTTAATTCCTATTTCTTATCAAGTATTTAATAAAAAATACATCCTAATGAAAACGAGAGGAAATCTATATCATTTTCCATATAAAATATATCCATACTGATTTTCTGATTTTTTATACTGATGATTTTCGCTCTAACTTATTAGTCTAACTACAAAAAATCCCCATAGCGAAAACTATGGGGATTTTGCAGTAGAAATTTAAAAATAAGAAAAATTTCTACCGCTCTTTGAAAATAAAGATGTGGGAGGAATTACATCATACCGCCCATTCCACCCATACCGCCCATTCCGGCGCCTAGGTCAGCTTTCTCTTCTTTAGGAATCTCTGTTACCATCGCTTCAGTGGTAATCATTAATCCCGCGATAGAAGCGGCAAATTGAAGTGCTGAACGTGTTACTTTAGTTGGATCTAAGATACCCATTTCAAGCATATCACCATATTGCTCAGAACCGGCATTATAACCAAAGTTTCCTTCGCCAGATTTCACCGCACTTGCCACAACAGAGGCTTCTTCACCTGCATTGGTAACAATTTGGCGCAATGGCGCTTCCATTGCACGTAAAGCTAGTTTGATCCCGACGTTTTGCTCTTCATTATCACCTTTTAAGTTTGCGGCTACCTTGTTTGCTGCACGAATTAAAGCAACACCACCACCTGCAACAATTCCTTCTTCTACCGCTGCACGGGTTGCGTGTAAGGCATCTTCAACGCGATCTTTTTTCTCTTTCATTTCAACTTCGGTTGCAGCACCGACTTTAATTACTGCCACGCCACCAGCTAATTTCGCTACGCGCTCTTGTAATTTTTCTTTGTCATAATCAGAAGTACTTTCTTCAATTTGCTGACGAATTTGTGCAACACGTCCTTTAATTTGCGCTTCTTCACCTACACCGTCAATAATGGTCGTGTTGTCTTTATTGATCACCACACGTTTTGCTTGACCTAAATCTTCTAAGGTTGCTTTTTCTAACTCCATACCGATTTCTTCAGAAATTACGGTACCTGCAGTTAAAATGGCAATATCTTGTAACATTGCTTTACGGCGATCACCAAAGCCCGGCGCTTTCACTGCGGCGACTTTCACGATACCACGCATTGTATTCACCACTAATGTCGCAAGCGCTTCTCCTTCTACATCTTCTGCAATGATAAGTAACGGCTTACCAGCTTTTGCTACCGCTTCTAATACAGGTAATAATTCACGAATATTAGAGATTTTTTTATCCACTAAAAGAATAAATGGGTTATCAAATTCTACCGTTGCGGCTTCAGGTTTATTGATAAAGTATGGAGAAAGGTAACCGCGATCAAATTGCATCCCTTCCACAACAGCAAGCTCATCTTCTAAGCCCGTGCCGTCTTCAACGGTAATCACGCCTTCTTTACCCACTTTTTCCATTGCTTCAGCAATTAATTTCCCTACGACATTATCTGAGTTCGCAGAAATCGTACCAACTTGCTCAATTTCTTTTGAGCTTTCGCACGGTTTAGAAAGGGCTTTTAATTCAGTCACAACCGCATTAACCGCTTTATCAATACCACGTTTTAAATCCATTGGGTTCATTCCTGCAGCCACGGCTTTTAACCCTTCATTCACGATCGCTTGGGCTAAGACCGTTGCGGTTGTGGTGCCGTCTCCTGCCGCGTCATTCGCTTTAGACGCCACTTCTTTTACCATTTGTGCGCCCATATTTTCAAATTTATCTTCTAATTCGATTTCACGAGCCACAGAAACACCATCTTTTGTGATCGTTGGCGCACCAAAGGCTTTATCTAAAATTACATTACGACCTTTTGGCCCTAGCGTTACTTTCACTGCATCTGCAAGAATGTTTACGCCGTTAAGCATTTTTACACGTGCATCATTACCAAATTTAACGTCTTTTGCTGCCATTTTTTTATTCCTTCTTAATAATAAATTGAGAGAAAAATGCGGTAAAAAAGCACCGCACTTTTTTATTTTGATTATTCAACGATGGCTAAAATATCGCTTTCAGAAATGATTAACACTTCTTCGCCATCAATTTTTTCTGCTTTTACGCCATAGCCATCATTAAAAATAATGGTATCGCCTACTTTGACATCTAAAGGGAGTACTGTGCCATTTTCTAAAATACGTCCTTTCCCCACAGCAAGCACTTTTGCACGGGTAGATTTTGTTGCTGCAGAACCGGTTAATACGATTCCGCCCGCAGATAAGGTTTCAATTTCTTCACGTTTGATGATCACACGATCGTGTAATGGACGAATATTCATTGTTATTTCCTTTTTAAGTTGATGTTTAAAAAAAGTATTGCAAATATGGGGGAGTTTTTTTGCGCTTTCAAGAGCGTAATCAAATTTTTTTATCCAAGAGTAAACATCAAACCAAGGAAAATGAGAATAATTTTTATTTACTTCGTTATTTTTTTATGTAAAATCAAGCACAGCTAGAAGGAATTTTAGCGAAACAACATCACTTGAATATGAAATCTGTTTTTTTGTCATACCAAAGAAAAATTCGTTTGGAAAGAGTGCGGTCTAAAAAGCAGGAAAATTTCAAACACTCATCTATTTTAACCACGGAGAACGTGAAATGAAAAAAACATTATCAGCGATTGCATTATGCACCACATTTGCCACCTCAGCGTTGGCTGCCAATGAAGTCAATGTTTATTCTTATCGTCAGCCTTACTTAATTGAGCCTATTTTAAAGCAGTTTGAAAAAGAAACGGGCGTAAAAGTGAATTTTATTTTTGCTGATAAAGGGCTGGTTGAACGTGTAAAACGTGAAGGCGAGCTTAGCCCGGCTGATGTGCTATTAACAGTGGATATTAGTCGTGTGATGGAAATTGTTAATGCCGGATTAGCTCAACCGATTCATTCTACAACGTTAGAGAAAAATATTCCTGCTCGTTTCCGTGATAGTCAAGATAGATGGTTTGCTTTAACCAGCCGTGCGAGAGTGATCTATTCTTCAAAAGATCGTGTTGGCAAATTACCACCGAGCTTTACTTATTATGATTTAGCCAAACCTGAATTAAAAGGCAAAGTGTGTGTGCGTTCTGGCAAACATTCTTATAATGTTTCGTTAATTGCGTCATTGATTGCCCACGATGGCGTAGAAAAAGCCAAAGCGTTCTTAACGGGATTAAAAGCAAACTTAGCACAAAAACCACAAGGCGGCGACCGCGATCAAGTGAAAGCAATTAAAGAGGGCGTGTGCGATTATTCATTAGGCAATAGCTATTATTACGGCAAAATGCTAGAAGATGAAAAACAAAAAAGCTGGGCAGAAGCGGCTTATATTAACTATCCAAACCAAGAAACCGTGGGAACGCATATGAACATCAGCGGTGTGGTTGTCGCAAAATATGCCCCAAATAAAGCAAATGCGGTTAAATTAGTGGAATATTTAAGCGGTGATCAAGCACAACATCTCTACGCAGAACTAAATCACGAATATCCAGTAAAACCTTCTGTAGAAAAATCAAAATTGGTACAGTCTTGGGGCGAATTTAAGCAAGATGACTTACCATTAGAGAAAATTGCAGAAAACTATGAAAACGCATTGAAATTAATCGATGAAGTAAAATTTGACCTATAATAGGCCTAATCTAGGCTAGCCTATCCCATACAGGGTAGGCTAGTTTTATTTTGATTATGGATAATTTCACACAACATAAAAAATTTTTCGCAAAAAGCACCGCACTTATCATATTGTTAGGGGTATTGGGGTTTTTCTCGCTTCCAATTATCGCTCTGCTATCTTCGGCATTTGGCAGTTCACTGCACAGTTTACAACATTTATGGCAAACGGTGTTTACCGACTATTTAGTTAATTCCCTAAGCCTAGTGGTGGGGACAACAGCCTTGAGCTTATGCTTTGCCTTACCTTGTGCATTTTTGGTTTCGCGTTATCATTTTATTGGTAAAACCTTGTTACAGTGGTTGCTTTGCCTCCCACTTGCCATTCCAGCGTATTTATCAGCCTATCTTTATACCGATTTTTTAGACTATCCCGGTATTGTGCAACAAAGTTTACGCACTTGGTTTGATTGGCAAACCAAGCAAGATTATTGGTTTCCTTCCATTCGTAGTCTAGGCGGTGCTTGTTTTATTTTGGCATTGTCTTTATATCCTTATATTTTCTTATTGGTAAGAATGGCGTTAATGGAGCAAGGTGATAATTTACAACAAAGCGCAAAATTGCTAGGGGCAAGTCGCTGGCGGGTGTTTTACAAAATTACCTTTGCCTTAATCCGCCCTGCTATTGCGGTGGGTTGTGCCTTAGTTGCAATGGAAACCTTAGGCGATTTTGGTACGGTCGCATTCTTTGCGATTCCTTCACTCACCACCGCCATTTATGATACTTGGCTCGGCTTTGGTGATTTACAAGCAGCAGCGCAAATTTCGCTTTTTATGCTAGGGCTATTGGTGCTATTTATCAGTATTGAACGTTACGCTCGTCGCCAACAACGCTATTATCAACGAACAGGGCAACGCCCGCTCCAAACGCAACAGCTCAACGGATTAGGTTGGGGATTACTGTTATTTAGCATCATCTTGATTATTCTTGCCTTTTTTATCCCACTCTTTCAACTCAGCTATTGGTCTATCATCTATTTTGAGCAAGCGTGGACGGCTGATTTCTGGCAATATAGTCAAAACAGCTTACTGGTTTCTGGGCTGGCAATGATCATTTGTGTATGTTTAGCGTTATTAATGCACTTTTGGGCAAGATTAACCCCCGTGCCGTTGGCAAAACTGGCAGTACGCTTTTCTGCACTAGGCTATGCCATTCCCGGTACGGTACTTGCAATCGGCTTGTTAATTCCTTTTACCTTTGCCGATCATCAACTTAATCAATGGTTAAAATGGCTAGATTTACCAATGCTTGGTTTAGTGTTTTCAGGCTCACTTTTCGCGCTTGTCTCTGCTTATGTCATTCGCTTTTCGGCAATGGCATTAGGCAGTTTAGAAACGAGCCTGAACCAAATACCCCCTTCTTTAGAAATGGCAGGCAGAATGTTAGGCTATAAATCGTGGGGAATCTGGCGAAAAATCCATTTACCTCTTATGCATAAAGGAATTTTTACCGCATTATTGCTGGTTTTTATTGAAAGTATGAAAGAACTTAATGCTTCTTTATTATTGCGCCCGTTTAATTTTGATACGCTCGCCACCCACGTTTTCACCTTTACTTCAGATGAACAGCTTGAACGTGCTGCGTTGCCTGCATTAATACTGATTTTAGTTGGGATAATTCCCGTATTGATTTTAACTCGCGCTTTACTGCAATCAGGGAAAAAACAGAATAAATGAAGATGTTAGATATTACCCATTTAACTTGTTGCTATAACAATCAACCTATTTTACAAGATCTTAATTTATCTATTGAAAATGACGATATTGTCTGTTTACTTGGCGCAAGCGGTTGCGGAAAAACGACCTTACTCAAAGCTATCGCAGGATTGCTCCCACTCAGTGCAGGAACGCTTCGCTTGCAAGGTAAAGATATTGGCTATCTTGAGGCAAATCAACGAGAAATAGGCTTGATCTTTCAAGATTATGCACTTTTCCCTCACTTAACCGTAGCAGAAAATATTCTGTTTGGCTTACATCAACGTAATAAAAATGAGCAAATAAAAACCTTGCAAAAAATGACCGCACTTGTGCATTTACAAGGTTTGGAAAAACGCTATCCACACGAGCTTTCAGGCGGGCAACAACAGCGTGTCGCCATTGCTCGTGCGTTAGCTTGTCAGCCGAAATTGTTATTACTAGACGAACCTTTTTCTAACATTGATAGCCAAGTTCGTCATCAAATGATCGAAGAAATTCGCACTATTCTCAAACAGCAGCATATTCCTGCCATTTTTGTAACACACAGCAAAGAAGAGGCATTTCTATTTGCTGATAAATTAGCGCTAATGAACCAAGGAAAAATCTGTCAAGTTGGCTCACCTCGCACACTTTACCAGCAGCCAAACAGTCCTTTTGTGGCTAATTTCTTGGGCGAAATGAATTATTTGCCTTGTCAGCCTATTGATGAACAGCATTACCAATCCCTACTTGGCGTGCATTTATGTACAAATCATCAATTACAACAAAAGCCGAGTTATCTTGCGATCCGTCCAGAACAGTTACAATTACGCTTAGTGGATGATCTCAAACAAGCCAACGGCATTATCCGTCAGAAGCGTTTTTTAGGGGCTTATTATAAATATCACGTAGAAATCTCTGGCGTGCAATTGATCATTACAAGCCAGCAATCTTTACCCTTAACGGGGCGGGTTCAGGTATTATATGAGAAAGAAACTGGCGTCATCTTTGCTGAAAAATAATATATTGAAAATTGAAGTATTATTTAGCGTATAAAAAGCAAAAGCCTTGAAATTTCTTTCAAGGCTTTAAAATCTGGTGGAGATAATCGGGATCGAACCGACGACCTCTTGAATGCCATTCAAGCGCTCTCCCAACTGAGCTATATCCCCTTAATACTGGCTATGATAATTAGCAGAATGAATGCTGTCAATATTAAATTTGTTGCATTCATTCGCTAGATTAAATATTAAGCGTTTTGTGCTTGAATAAAATCGATGGCTTTTTGAATACGTGCCAATGAACGTTCGCGACCGATACCCACAAGGGTGATATCCATTGAAGGGGATTGTCCTGCTCCTGTAACGGCAACACGTAATGGCATACCCACTTTACCCATTCCTACCCCCAACGCTTCCGCTGTTTGCTCAATGGCTTGATGAATTAGCTCGGCAGTCCATTGAGGAAGTGCGGTCAATTTTTCTTTTACTTTTTCAAGTGCATCAATTGCACCAGATTTAAAGTGTTTTTTCACCGCACTTTCATCAAAATGATCAAACTCTTCAAAGAAGTAACGGCTTGCACTTGCCATTTCTTTCAATGTTTTACAACGCTCACCAAGCATAACGACAATATCACTTAATGCAGGACCATTGCTGGTATCAATGCCTTGCTGTTGATAATGCCAAGCAAGGTGTTTAGCAACATATTCAGGCGGTAATTCACGAATATAGTGATGATTTAGCCACAAGAGTTTTTCCGTATTGAATGCACTTGCAGATTTACTCACTTGAGTTAATTCAAACAGCTTGATCATTTCTTCTACGGAGAAAATTTCTTGATCGCCATGCCCCCAACCTAAACGCACCAAATAATTGAGTAAGGCTTCCGGTAAAAAACCATCATCACGATATTGCATAACACTCACTGCCCCGTGGCGTTTTGATAATTTTTGTCCATCATCACCTAAAATCATAGAAACGTGTGCATAAGTTGGAATTGGCGCGCCTAATGCTTTTAATATGTTAATTTGACGCGGGGTGTTATTAATATGATCTTCGCCACGCACAACGTGTGTGATACCCATATCCCAGTCATCAATCACAACACAGAAGTTATAGGTTGGTGAACCATCGGTACGGCGGATAATTAAATCATCAAGTTCGCGATTGCTAATTTCAATACGTCCACGCACCGCATCATCAAATACGACAGAACCTTCTTGTGGGTTTTTGAAACGTACAACGTGAGGTGCATCGGGATTCTCAGGTGCATGATGTAAGCAATACCCATCATAACGTGGTTTTTCTTTATTTTTCTCTTGCTCACTGCGTAAATGTTCTAAACGTTCTTTAGAGCAATAACAACGATAAGCCAAACCTTGCTCAAGCATTTGATCAATGACTTGATTATAACGATCAAAGCGTTTTGTTTGGTAATATGGCCCATGCTCCCAAGCTAAATTTAACCATTCCATTCCTTCTAAAATTGCTTGTGTTGCTTCAGGTGTAGAACGTTCTAAATCAGTATCTTCAATGCGTAATACAAATTCACCTTGGTTATGTTTCGCAAATAACCAAGAATATAATGCCGTTCTTGCTCCTCCAACGTGCAGATAACCCGTTGGGCTAGGAGCGAAGCGAGTACGAACTTTCACAGAGGGATCTAAAGTAAATAAGGGTTCAGCTTTCATTTTATAACCTTGTTCGATAGAAAAAATTAAATCGGCGGTATTGTACTATGAGTTATCCGAATTCACGATAAAAAAAGAAAATTTATGTCTATTTTTACAACACTTAGACAAAAATAACTAAAAATGTATTGACTGTATGTTGAGAATACTTATAATGCCAACCCACAACACAAGGGCGATTAGCTCAGTTGGGAGAGCACCTCCCTTACAAGGAGGGGGTCACTGGTTCGAGACCGGTATCGCCCACCACTTTTTTAAGGACTTGTGTTGTAATGCTTAAACTCACGTGGGCGATTAGCTCAGTTGGGAGAGCACCTCCCTTACAAGGAGGGGGTCACTGGTTCGAGACCGGTATCGCCCACCACTCAAGTTTAAGTTCCCATTTAGCTTTTGCAAAGTTAAATCCGATAGCTAGAAATAGCATTCTGTCGGGCGATTAGCTCAGTTGGGAGAGCACCTCCCTTACAAGGAGGGGGTCACTGGTTCGAGACCGGTATCGCCCACCACTTTATTAAAAACTAAAATATTTATTATTTCTCTACAGTATTTTCATTAAAAAATAAAAAAATCTCTTTTAATTTGGTTTATCAATTAAGTTTACCCAATATCAAAAGAGACAAAAATCATTTCTTATTTATTGATGATATTATTCAATATGTAATTGCTTTGCTACTTTTCGTAATAACAAGAATATCCAAGGCCATAATACCCCGCTCGTCATTGCGCCAAAAATCTCTTGCCAATTAAAATCCGCACTATGCAAGAATAATTCAACAATAAAAATACCTATTCTTACGCTAAAAACAGCGAAAATAACAAATATCCCCTGCATCCATAACGATAGGTTACGAATTAATATACTATTCACCGCTAATAAATAAGCAAAAACAGAAAGCACTAATGCGTGAATACCTAAGGTTGAGCCAAGTACAAGATCCCAAGCAATCCCCATACAAAATGCCGTACCTACACTAATTTTTGCAGGCATTGCTAAAATCCAATAAGTTAAAACGAGCAATAACCAAGCAGGCTTGAAATGATGTAAACTGCTTGGCCAGGGCGCAATTTCTAACACCATTGCAACTAAAAAGGTGGATACAATAAATAATAATTGTAAAAAAGCACGACCTTGCATTAATCTTCCTCTCGATAATGTTGCAATTCAGGCTCAACAGGTTCAGAAGGCATTTCCATTTGTTCCGTATGGATCTCCTCTAGCGTTGGCGTTGATGGTTTTTCTTCTGGTTCTTCAGTCGTCATCAATGGCGGTAGAATGTCTTGCTTTTTCTGTGTTTCAAGACGCTGGCGAACGGCTTTACGCACTTCTTCTGGTGTACTTGAATTGACTTTACGCATATCTTCATTCGTCGGCCATAAAAGCAAGACATAACGTAAGCGCTCGAGCGATGCAAGCGGCTTTGCGGTGATCGTGGCAAAATAATTTTTTCCATCGCGCGATACATTTTCTACAATCGCAACAGGATATCCTTCAAGAAAACGTCCTCCTAATCCAGAAGTAACCAAGAGATCACCTTTAACAATATCCACTGAACGTGGCACATTGTCTAAAGTAAGTTCATCGCTGTGTCCCGTACCACTTGCGATCACGCGTACATCATTACGCAACACCTGCACAGGAATAGAATGCGTTACATCAGTGAGCAATAACACACGGCTTGTATGACTTCCCACAGAAATAATTTGCCCAACTACACCTTTTTCATCAATAACCGGTTGCCCAACATAAGCACCATCATTTTCTCCTTGGTTAATGACCACTTGCTGGCGATAAACATCTGTTTCTGCAGTTAAGACCTCAGCAATTTTTTTGTATTCGTCTGTGCGTAATGGGGAATTTAGCAATAAACGTAAGCGTTGATTTTCTACTTTGAGTTGATCCAAGAGTAATAAATCGGCATTTTTTTCGCGAAGTTGTTCTCTTAGCACTTTATTTTCGATTTGTAATTTATTGGTATCAACAAGATTGTAAGACACGCCGTCTAGCACCGTTCTTGGTGTGTTGGCAAGATAATAAACGCTACCAATCGCCGTTTCCATTATGCTACGTGCCTTTATCATCGTATTGGTTTGTCCATCAAATAAAATAAGCACGATAGAAGCTATCACGGCAAAAATTAAACGGATGCCAAGATAGGGGGCTTTTCCAAAGATCGGTTTCATTAATATCACTCAGAAAGAAGTGCGGTCAAATTTTTGGCATTTTTTGACCGCACTTTTATAAACATTTATAACATTGGAAATTAAATGTCGTCACTGAAAATATCAGCACCGTGCATATCTAATGCTTCACCACCACCGCGTGCGACACAGGTAAGTGGATCGTCTGCCACAATAACTGGTACACCCGTTTCTTTTGATAATAACACATCAATATTACGTAATAACGCACCACCACCAGTTAGCACAATGCCACGTTCAAAGATATCAGCTGCGTGTTCTGGTTGGCATTCTTCAAGTGCAGTCCGCACTGCGGCAACAATACCATTTAATGGCTGTTGAATTGCCTCTAAGACATCACGCGAGTTTAAGGTAAAGGTTCTTGGCGCACCTTCTGAAAGGTTATGACCGTGAACTTCTAGCTCTTTAATTTCATCGTCTTCTTGAATATAAGCAGTACCTATTTCTTCTTTGATACGCTCTGCTGTCGGCTCACCAATAATAGATCCAAAGGTACGGCGCACATAAGCAATAATGGCTTCATCAAAACGGTCGCCACCAATACGCACAGAAGAAGAATACACAATACCGTTTAAAGAAATCACCGCAACTTCTGTGGTACCACCACCAATATCGATAACCATTGAACCCGTTGCCGTAGAAACGGGCAATTTCGCGCCGATTGCAGCAGCCATAGGCTCTTCAATTAAATACACTTCGCGTGCGCCCGCACCTAAGGCAGATTCCTTAATCGCTCGGCGTTCAACTTGGGTTGCACCAGCAGGCACGCAGACTAACACCCGTGGACTTGGGCGCATAAAATTTCCGCTATGTACTTGCTTAATAAAATACTGCAACATTTTTTCGGTTACCGAGAAATCCGCGATAACCCCATCTTTCATCGGACGAATGGCTAAAATACTTTTCGGTGTGCGCCCAAGCATTAATTTTGCTTCTTTTCCTACCGCTGCAATACTTTTCATTGAACCTGCACGCCCTTGACGAATTGCGACCACAGAAGGTTCGTTTAGCACAATGCCCTGCCCTTTCACATAAATCAACGTGTTGGCTGTACCTAAATCAATAGAAAGATCATTGGAGAATAAACCACGAATTTTTTTAAATAGCATAAGAATTCCGTTAAAATCACTGTATAAAAAACACTCACATTTAAGTGTGAGAAAAATTGTGCTAAATGTATCAAAAAATCAACATTGATGATAGAAGTTTTTATACAATTCTGCCTAAAAAATTACCGCACTTTGATTTCAGCCCGTTTATTTTTCAAGGATTTGTTTCAAGAACCGCGCAGTATGAGAACCTTTCACTTTTGCGACTTGCTCTGGCGTGCCAGTGGCAATGATTTCACCGCCGCCACTTCCCCCTTCAGGCCCAAGATCAACAATCCAATCTGCGGTTTTAATCACATCTAAATTATGCTCAATCACCACAATGGTATTACCCTGATCACGCAAGCGATGTAGCACCTCGAGGAGCTGTTTAATATCAGCAAAATGTAAGCCTGTTGTCGGTTCATCAAGAATATATAAGGTTTTTCCCGTATCTCGTTTTGACAACTCCGTGGCGAGTTTCACTCGTTGCGCCTCCCCACCTGACAATGTTGTGGAAGATTGCCCAAGGCGAATATAAGAAAGCCCAACATCCATTAATGTTTGTAATTTGCGTGCAATTTGTGGAATCGCATCAAAAAACTCTCGCGCTTCTTCAACAGTCATATCAAGCACTTGATTAATCGTTTTTCCTTTATAACGAATTTCTAATGTTTCACGATTATAACGTTTTCCTTTACATTGATCGCAAGGCACATAAACATCAGGCAAGAAGTGCATTTCTACTTTGATTACCCCGTCCCCTTGGCACGCCTCGCAACGTCCACCACGCACATTGAAACTAAAGCGCCCCGGATTATAACCACGTGCGCGTGATTCTGGCACGCCCGCAAATAATTCACGAATTGGCGTGAATAATCCGGTGTAAGTTGCAGGATTGGAACGTGGCGTGCGTCCAATCGGGCTTTGATCAATATCAATGACTTTATCAAAGAATTCTAACCCTTGAATAGATTTGTAAGGGGCGGCTTGTGCGTTTTCTGCACGGTTTAACGCACTCTGCGCAAGTGGGAACAAGGTGTCATTAATCAGAGTAGATTTACCTGAACCTGATACCCCTGTGATACAAGTAAATAATCCGACAGGTATATCTAAATTGACGTTTTTCAGATTATTGCCTGATGCCCCTTTGAGTTTTAATATTTTCGCTTTATCAAGTGCGGTGCGTTTTTTAGGAATTTCTATTTTTTCTTTTCCCGACAAGAATTTTCCAGTTAAAGAATGTGGGTTTTGCATAATTTCTTTTGCTGTGCCTTGTGCAACCACATTACCGCCATGCACACCCGCTCCTGGCCCAATATCAATGATATGATCCGCCGCTAAAATTGCATCTTCATCGTGTTCAACCACAATGACAGTATTGCCTAGATTTCTTAGATGAATCAACGTGTTAAGCAAGCGTTCATTATCACGTTGATGTAACCCAATAGAGGGTTCATCAAGCACATACATCACCCCCACCAAGCCTGCGCCAATTTGACTAGCAAGACGAATACGCTGTGCTTCACCGCCAGAAAGGGTTTCTGCCGAGCGGGAAAGAGAAAGATAATTTAACCCCACATTCACCAAAAATTGTAACCGCTCTTTAATTTCTTTTAGGATTTTGTCAGCAATTTGCGCACGCTGTCCGCTTAGGGTTAGGCTATCCACAAAATTAAACGCTTCGCCGATGCTTTTTTCTGAAACTTCAGGCAAATTCGTTTCACCGATAAACACATTGCGAGCTTCAGGACGTAAACGCGAGCCACCGCAATCCTTACAAGGGCGGGTGCTGATATTTTTCGCTAATTCTTCACGTACAGACATTGATTCGGTTTCCTTGTAACGGCGTGCCATATTATTGAGAATGCCTTCAAAACTATGACGGCGTAATACCACATCGCCACGGTCATTCATATATTGGAATTCAATTTCTTCTTTACCTGAACCGTGCAAAATAATGTGCTGAATTTTTTTCGGTAAATCTTCAAAAGGGCTTTCTACATCAAAGCCATAATGTTTGGCGAGCGAAGTGAGCATTTGGTAATAATAGAAATTACGGCGATCCCAGCCTTTAATCGCCCCCCCTGCTAAGGAAATAGTTGGATTTTGTACCACGCGTTTTTCATCAAAATATTGTTGAACACCTAAACCGTCGCAAGTAGGACAAGCCCCCGCTGGGTTATTGAAAGAGAATAAACGAGGTTCTAATTCTGGCACAGAATAACCACAATGCGGGCAAGCAAAATTGGCTGAAAAAAGCAATTCTTCCCCTTGCGGTTCATCCATATTTGCCACCACTGCCGTGCCACCAGAAAGCTCTAATGCTGTCTCAAAGGATTCAGCTAAACGCGTTGCCAAATCTGGACGAACTTTAAAACGATCCACCACCACTTCAATAGTATGTTTTTTCTGCAATTCTAATTTGGGTGGATCGGATAAATCACAAATTTCACCATCAATTCTGGCGCGAATATAGCCTTGCGCAGCAATATGCTCCAAAATTTTAATATGCTCCCCTTTGCGATCTTTTACCACTGGGGCAAGTAACATCATTCGGCTTTCTTCGGGCAAAGCCAACACTTTATCCACCATTTGGCTAATAGTTTGTGCCGCCAAAGGAATATGATGATTTGGACAGCGCGGTTCCCCAACGCGGGCAAATAATAAACGCAAATAATCGTGAATTTCCGTGATTGTTCCCACCGTAGAACGTGGGTTATGCGACGTGGATTTCTGTTCAATGGAAATGGCTGGAGATAGCCCTTCAATATGATCCACATCTGGCTTTTCCATTAGCGATAAAAACTGGCGCGCATAAGCAGAAAGGGATTCCACATAACGGCGCTGCCCCTCAGCATAAAGGGTATCAAATGCGAGGGAAGATTTTCCCGAACCAGAAAGCCCTGTAATCACAATCAATTTATCACGCGGAATAGTCAAATTAATATTTTTTAAATTATGGGTTCTCGCCCCACGCACATCTATTTTTTCCATAATCTTTTGGTCTGTTCAAACAATTTAAGGTGATTTTGCGATCATTATCGCATAATCTGAAATAACTGTGCAAATATCCAGTTAATTTGCATTGAATTAATAGCTTTTTATTTTTTTTTAAGGCAAAATAGCAAAAATTTTTACCGCACTTAATAATCAGACAGAGGAATTTATGGCTGGAGTAAACAAAGTTATTATCGTAGGAAACCTTGGAAATGATCCTGAAGTTCGCACAATGCCAAATGGTGAAGCTGTTGCAAACATTAGCGTAGCCACCAGTGAGAGCTGGATGGACAAGAATACTGGTGAACGTCGTGAAATCACTGAATGGCATCGCATTGTCTTTTATCGTCGTCAAGCTGAGATCGCAGGAGAATATTTACGAAAAGGGTCAAAAGTGTATGTGGAAGGACGCTTAAGAACCCGTAAATGGCAAGATCAAAATGGGCAAGATCGTTACACCACAGAGATTCAAGGTGATGTGCTACAAATGTTAGACAGCCGCGCAGAACGTGGACAAGGTAGCTATGCGCCACAAGGCGGGGGTTACCAACAACAAAGTGGCAACCAATACGCCCCTCAAGGAACACAACCAACATATCCATCATCAAAACCAGCGCAGCAACCAACGCCAGCGCCTCAGCCAGCGATTGATGATATGCAATTAGATGATGATATTCCATTCTAACCCTTTCCAAACTGCTTGGTCATTGCCAAGCAGTTTTTGTATTGCTTTCTAAAATCTCAACATCACATTTTTACTGTTTTATCTTTCCTGCTCACACTGATGGAAGTCGCGCCTTTCTATACATTTTTTATCTTATTTATGTGATATAGATCACATAAAATTTCATTCAAATAAAATTATGTGATCTACATCACATTTTGATTTTATATACCTAAAAATATCTTGTGATCTACTTCACATTTTTAAACTTAAAAATTTGGGCTTTAATTTTCGCTTTGCTATGCTTTCGTTCATTAAATGGACACAACTTAGCTCAATACTAATGAGGTTAATATGTTATCAGCAAATGCAAAACTTAAAGTCCAAAGCTTTGGACGCTTTTTATCAAATATGGTAATGCCGAATATTGGGGCATTTATCGCTTGGGGATTTATCACCGCCCTTTTTATTCCAACAGGTTGGTTTCCAAATGAAACGCTCGGCAAACTTGTTGGGCCGATGATTACCTATTTATTACCCTTATTAATTGGTTATACTGGGGGGAAATTAGTCGGTGGCGATCGCGGTGCCGTTGTGGGCGCAATTACCACTGCTGGGGTCATCATTGGTACAGATATTCCAATGTTCCTTGGTGCAATGATCGCCGGGCCAACAGGCGGTTGGGCAATTAAGCATTTTGACCGTTGGGCTGATGGTAAAATTAAAAGTGGTTTTGAAATGTTAGTGAATAATTTTTCATCTGGCATTATCGGTATGCTACTTGCCATTTTGTTCTTCTTGGTTGTAGGCCCAGCAGTAAAAATACTTTCTACTACCCTAGCGGCTGGCGTTGATGTGCTTGTTCAAGCCCATTTATTACCATTAACCTCTATTTTTGTTGAACCGGCGAAAATTCTTTTCTTAAATAATGCGATTAATCACGGTATTTTCTCACCACTGGGTATTCAACAATCACAAGAACTTGGACAATCTATTTTCTTCTTAATTGAAGCAAATCCGGGCCCGGGTTTAGGCGTATTATTAGCCTATATTCTGTTTGGTAAAGGTTCTGCAAAACAAACAGCAGGGGGCGCTGCGGTTATCCACTTCTTTGGTGGTATTCACGAAATTTATTTCCCTTATGTGTTAATGAATCCACGTTTATTAATTGCCGTTATCGCAGGGGGAATGACTGGGGTGTTCACGCTGGTGTTATTTCACGCAGGCCTTATCGCCCCTGCCTCACCGGGTTCAATCATTGCTGTATTGGCGATGACACCTTCACATTCTATCTTTGGCGTACTTTGTTCGGTGGCATTAGCGACTGTTGTGTCTTTCGTCATTGCTGCGTTCTTCCTAAAAATCCAAAAAGAAGATACTTCAGATAAATTAGCGGAAGCACAAGCGGCTTCAAAAGCAATGAAAGGTGGTGTAGCACAGCCAATCACTGATTATAAAGGCTTACAAAAAATCTTCGTTTCTTGCGATGCAGGTATGGGATCAAGCGCGATGGGTGCAAGTATGCTACGCAAAAAAGTAAACGATGCAGGCTTGCCAATTGAAGTGGCGAACTGTGCAATCAATGACTTGCCAGATAATGCAAGACTAGTCATTACGCACCAAGACTTAACGCTACGCGCACAAAAACAAGTACCAAATGCAATGCACTTGTCTCTTACCAATTTCTTAGATAATAAATTCTATGATAATTTGGTGAATGAATTAAAAGCGCATTTCGCTGAAGCGGCAGCAAAACCCACAGATAGTGTAGAAGTCGCAGAAATGAACGGGGCAACCTTCAACTTAAGTGCGGATCAAATTTTCTTAGGATTAAAAGCAGAAGATAAACAAGACGCCATTCGTTTTGCCGGTGAACAACTAGTAAAAGCAGGCTTTGTGTTACCAAGTTATGTCGATGCAATGTTTGAACGTGAAGAATTAGTTTCCACTTACTTAGGTGAGGGGCTAGCGGTTCCGCACGGCACGGTTGATGCAAAAGACGCCGTATTAAAAACGGGTATCGTGGTATGTCAATATCCTGAAGGGGTACGCTTCACGGAGGAAGAAGATGGCATCGCTAAATTAGTCATCGGTATTGCCGCTCGCAACAATGAACACATTCAAGTGCTGACGGCAATCACGAATGCATTAGATAGTGAAGAAGCGATTGCCACACTGACCTCTACAACAAATGTAGAAGATGTGTTAGCGTTACTCAAATCTTAAAGTGCGGTATAAAATGGCATCGTTTTCTACGATGTCATTTCTCATTATAAACGTTATTGGAGAAAAAAATGAAAGCATTACATTTTGGCGCAGGTAATATTGGACGAGGATTTATCGGCAAATTACTTGCTGATAGCGGTATTGAGGTGGTTTTTGCTGATGTAAATGACGACGTTATCCGTTTATTACAAACACAAAAAAGCTACAACGTTAAAGTGGTAGGCGAAAAGGTTAATCGTATTGAACAAGTGTCCAACGTAACCGGCGTTAATTCAAAAGATGAAAATGCTCTGATTGAACGCTTTAAGCAAGTGGATTTAGTTACCACAGCAGTTGGTCCAAATGTGCTAAAAATTATTGCCAGCACCCTTGCTAAAGGATTAATTGCTCGCCTTGAAGCAGGTAATACCCAACCACTAAATATTATTGCTTGTGAGAATATGGTGCGTGGCACAACCTTCTTAAAAGAACAGGTTTTTCAATATTTAGACGAAAATCAACAGCAACAGGTTGAGGCATTAGTCGGTTTTGTTGATAGCGCAGTGGATCGTATTGTACCGCCTGTGCAAGCTAACCCTGCCGATCCCCTTTTAGTCACAGTAGAAGAATTTAGTGAATGGATTGTGGATAAAACGCAATTTAAAGGCACAATCCCACAAATTGCTGGAATGGAACAAACCGATAATCTTATGGCGTTTGTAGAACGTAAATTATTCACGCTAAACACGGGACACGCCGTTACCGCCTATTACGGCAAGTTAAAAGGCTACCAATTTGTCAAAGAAAGCATTGAAGATCCGACGGTACGCGCTTTTGTTAAAGCCGTTATGGAAGAAAGTGGTGCCGTATTAATTAAACGCTATGATTTCGATCCGCAAGCTCACGCCGCTTATATCGAAAAAATCCTAGCTCGTTTCGCCAATCCTTATTTAGTGGACGATGTAGATCGCGTAGGACGTGAGCCATTACGAAAACTCAGTTATAATGATCGCCTAGTTAAACCATTGCGTGGCACATTAGAATACCAATTGCCACACCAATATTTGGTACAAGCCGTGGCTACCGCATTATGCTATCGCAATGACAATGATCCGCAAGCACAAACGTTAGCACAATCGTTAACACAAAATGGCGTGATCAATACCTTAAAACAATATACTGAATTACAAGATAATGCCGTGATTGAACAAATTGCACAAGCCTATCAAGCACTTGTGTAAGCGCTCTTCCCATTATCTGTATCAATCACATTAGGAAGGTATCATTGGACGATCCTATTTACGAAAAACTCACCGAAGCCACCTCTATTCGTGGCTTTATTACCGCCAGCGTTGCACTTTTTGATGAGGCGGTGGACAGCTTAATCAATCGTGTATTCCGCAAAACGGATTTTGCGGTCAAATCGGTGGTAGACTCCCTATTTATGACGTCAGGCCCCCTTTTTGATCTTTCAATTCGCTTAAAAGTGCTACTTGGGCTTGGCGTCATTGAGCATAAGATTTTTGAAGATATTAATGCCTTTATCAAATTTAAAGAAACATTGAACAACGATGAAAAAGAACATCGTTTTTTCGATCCACTGATTATCGAATTTGTACAACACTTACATTTACAGCAAGACAAAAACTTACTTAATTTTCCTGATGATAAAGAAGATCCAAATTCTCTCAGCTATCAAATCAAAACCCAACGTAAAGAAAAATTAGTACGCTCTTGCTTAATGCTCACCATTAATGCGATTTACGAGCATTTACAGGTGGAAAGCCCGTTGTAAAAATTGATAAAAATGCAAAAAACATCTCTATTTCCGCTATAATATCTCCCATTTTTCATCACAGTTATCGAGAATCTTATGGCTAAAATTGCAGAAAACCCACTTGTGTTAGTTGATGGGTCATCTTATTTATATCGTGCGTTTCACGCCTTTCCACCACTTACCAATTCCCTTGGCGAGCCAACGGGCGCGATGTATGGCGTGTTGAATATGCTGAAAAGTTTGATTGCACAGGTGCAGCCGAGCCATATTGCGGTGGTGTTTGATGCCAAAGGAAAAACTTTCCGTGATGAATTATTTGAGCAATATAAATCGCACCGTCCGCCAATGCCAGATGATTTGCGCAAACAAATT